>NZ_CATNLY010000023.1:317513-635027 GCF_950100655.1 Pleomorphomonas sp. T1.2MG-36 | reverse complement strand
CAGGTCTTCGACATCATCATTCCGCTGACCAACGGTGGCCCATCGAACTCGACGCATTCGATTGTCAGCTTCCTCTACACCTTCGGCCTCGCCCGCATGAACGTCGGCTTCGGCGCTGCCGTCGGCGTGGTACTGTTCGCCCTCTGCGTCGGCACGGCCTTCACCTACAAGCGCATGGCGATCGACAAGGGAGGGCAGCTGTGAAGCGCACGAACCTGTTCCCGCAGCTGATGCGCGCGGCCTTCCTGTCCTTCATCGCCGCGCTCGTCATCCTGCCCCTGCTGGCCACCTTTCTTGGCGGTTTCAAAACGCTGGGCGAGCTCAGAGCGGCGCCCTTCGGCATCCCCTCCGACTGGAGCTTCACCGTCTTCGTCGATATTCTGACTGGCTCGGCGTTTTGGACCTACCTGCGCAACTCGCTGATCATCTCGCTGTCGGCGGTGGTTCTGACGGTGCTCTGCGCCTCCATGGCCGCCTATGTCTTCGCGCAGATCCGCTTCTTCGGCTCGCGCTATCTGCAGTCCTACATGCTCTTGGGGATGATGTTCCCCTTCGCCACCGCCATCGTGCCGCTGTTCTTCCAGATCAACCGCTTCGGGTTGCTCGACAATCCGCTCGGCATCATCCTGCCTCAGACGGCCTTCTCCATGGCTTTCGCCGTGGTTCTGCTCCGGAGCTTCTTCCAGCAGTTGCCCAAGGAGCTGTTCGAAGCGGCCTACGTCGACGGGTGCGGTTATGTGGGATTCTTCTTCCGGTTCACGCTGCCCCTGTCGACGCCGATCCTGGCCACGGTCGGCACCTTCGTCTTCGTCCAGAGCTGGAACAACTACCTGCTGCCGCTGGTCGTGCTCAACGAGCAGTCCCTGTTCACCTGGCCGCTCGGCATCATGCAGTTCCGTGGCGAGTTCATCGTGGAATGGAACCGCATTCTCGCCTTCGTGTCGCTGACGATCCTGCCGGCGCTCATCTTCTTCACCTTCACACAGAAATACATCGTTGCCGGCCTTACGCGCGGCTCGGTCAAGGGTTGAAACATGTCCCGTCCTGTCATCACAAATCCGATCCTCAAGGGGTTCAACCCCGATCCGTCGATCTGCCGCGCCGGCGACGACTATTACATCGCCACCTCCACTTTCGAATGGTTTCCCGGAGTACAGATTCACCACTCCCGCGACCTCGTGCATTGGGATCTGGTCTGCCGGCCGCTCAATCGCCCAAGCCAGCTCGACATGCGCGGCGAGATGGATAGTTGCGGCGTCTGGGCGCCCTGTCTGACCTATGCCGACGGCATGTTCTGGCTGATTTTCAGCGACATGAAGCGCCGCGACGGCTCGGTCAAGGACGTGCACAACTATCTCGTGACCGCTCCCTCGATCGAAGGGCCCTGGTCCGATCCGATCTACCTCAACTCCTCGGGCTTCGATCCGTCGTTGTTCCACGATGACGATGGGCGCAAGTGGTTGCTCAACGTGTGGTGGGACTATCGCGGCCGCCCGCCGCGCTTTCCGGGAGACAACAGCTTTGCCGGCATCGCTTGCCAGGAATACGACGTCGCCGAGCGCAAGCTGAAGGGGCCGATCACCAACATCTTCAAGGGCACCGAGGCCGGGCTGACGGAAGGCCCCCATCTCTACAGGCGCGATGGCTGGTACTACATCGTGGTTGCCGAGGGCGGCACCGGCTACAATCATGTCGCCACCGTGGGGCGCTCCCGTGCGCTCGATGGGCCGTATGAGCTGCATCCCGACACCTACGTGGTCACGGCTCGCGGCAATCCGAACGCGCCGCTCCAGCGCGCCGGGCACGCCGATTTTGTCGATACGCCAGCGGGCGAGACCTATCTCGTGCATCTGACCGGCCGCCCCATTCCGGGCCTGCGCCGCTGCCCTCTGGGGCGGGAAACCGCGATCCAGAAGATCGAGTGGGGTACCGATGGCTGGCCCCGCATCGTGGGCGGCAAGCTGACGCCGAAGCTGGAAGTCGAAGCGCCCGACGTGCCGGCTCATCCTTTCGCCCCTGCCCCGGAAGAGTACCGCTTCTCGTCCGACGCCGGCTTGCCGAGGGACTTCCAGTGGTTGCGCACGCCCTTCGGAGAACGGCTGTTCTCACTTGATGCCCGTCCCGGCTTTCTGCGTCTCTACGGGCGCGAGGCCATGGGGTCCTGGTACGAGCAGGCTCTGGTCGCACGTCGGCAGACGGCTTTCTGTTACGACGCGGAAACGGAGGTCCATGCCGACCCGAAGCTCCACATGCAGATGGCGGGGCTCGCGGCCTACTACAACCGCTTTGCCTATCATTACCTTGCCTTGACCTTCGATCAGGAGGTCGGCACCTGCCTGCAGGTCATCTCCTGCACCGGGACGCAAGGGGGAGGGCAGACCACCATCGGCCTCGCCAAGCCTGTTCCCGTGCCCGGCGGAGTGCCGGTGCGGCTCAAGGTCGAAGTCAGGACGACAACCCTGACCTTCTTCTACGCTGTGGGCTCGGACGACTGGGCGCAGGTGGGTGGCGCGCTCGATGCCTCGCTCCTGTCGGACGAGTGCGGAGCAGGCGAACACTCCAACTTCACCGGCGCGTTCGTCGGGATGTCGGCCAACGACCTGAGCGGCCAGGGCATGCCGGCCGACTTCTCCTATTTCCGCTACCGCGATCTCGGCGCGTGAGGGTCCATCCATGGCAACGCTCGAATTCAAGCATGTGAACAAGACCTTCGGCGCCGTGGAGGTGATTCCGGATGTGTCGCTGTTCATCCCCCATGGCTCGTTCACCGTCTTTGTCGGCCCGTCGGGTTGCGGCAAATCGACCCTGCTGAGGCTTGCTGCGGGGCTGGAAGAGATCAGCGAAGGGACGCTGGAGATCGATGGGGCAGACGTGACCTTCGCCCGACCGATCGAACGCGGGATCGCCATGGTGTTCCAGTCCTACGCGCTGTATCCGCACATGAACGTGGCGCTGAACATCGGCTTCGGCCTGAAGATGGCCGGCAAGCCCAAGGCAGAGATCGCTCGAAAGGTGCAGGCGGCAGCGGAGACGCTGCAGCTCGACGCGCTTCTGGAGCGCAAGCCGGGCGAACTTTCGGGCGGCCAGCGTCAGCGCGTTGCGATTGGCCGGGCCATCGTGCGCGAGCCCAAGGTGTTTCTGTTCGACGAGCCGCTGTCCAATCTGGACGCGGCGCTCAGGACGCAGATGCGTGTGGAGCTCGCGGAGCTGCACAAGCGGCTTGGCGCAACGATGATCTACGTGACCCACGATCAGGTCGAAGCGATGACGCTGGCCGATCAGATCGTGGTCCTGAACAAGGGGCGGATCGAACAGGTCGGAAGTCCGCTCGAACTCTACAATCGACCGCGGACACTGTTCGTCGCCGGCTTCATCGGTTCGCCGAAGATGAACTTCATCACGGGCGAGTATGCCTCGCGTCTGGGCGTTTCCACCTTCGGGGTTCGGCCCGAGCACATCGACATCGTCACCTCGTCCCCCCACTGGACCGGAACCGTGCAGTTCAGTGAAAGGCTGGGCAGCGACACCTATCTGCACGTTGACGTTCCAGAGATTGGCCGTCTGACGGTAAGGGCCGTCGGCGATGCGGCACTCACCGGCGGCGAGACCATAGGCCTCGCGCCGCAGGCGGCAGCGTCACATGGCTTCGATTCGGACGGGCAGTCTTGTCCGGTCCTCCGGACCACGCATTGAGATCATATGTGATACCTCGGGGCATCGTTGATGGCCCGGGGGCATTTTGCCGGTCCTTAAACTCGCGATCTCGATGCCGATCGGGTCGAAGTATCGGGTGCGAGTTTCAGAAGGAGTGTCCTCTTTCCTGCCGTTTGCAGCTTTGGCGCATTTGAAGTATCAGAGCGGTTCGAAATGGCGGAGCGCCGTCTGCGGGTATCCGCGGACGACAGGGGAGGGAGGCGACATGGAAAGCGACATCCGTATCGTTGTCGTCACTGCCTGCCCGACTGGCGTCGCGCTCACCTATATGGCTGCCACCCGCCTGCTGACCGCCGCTCAGCGCCTTGGTTACCTCATCAAGGTCGAGACGCAGGGCGCCCTCGGCAGCGAGGACGTTCTGACGCGCAAGGACATCGGTCGCGCCAACGCTGCCATCATTGCCGCCGATGTGGACATCGACGGCCTCGATCGCTTCCAGAACGTGCCGGTGCTGACCGTCGGCACGGCGCGCGCCATAGCCGACCCGGATGCGGTGCTGGCCGAAGCCCTGGCGCTGCCCAGGCCGTGATGGCCGGCCATCCGGCAAGATTTCTGTAAAATTTGGCAACTATTGTTGACTTGTCGCCAGTTATTCGGCGTGACACGGTCATCTCCCATGAAAGGCGAGATCGTCGGGACGAGTTTCGTTTGATAGATCGGCCTCCGGGACAAGAATGGATTAGTTCGTCAATGTGCGGAATTATTGGAATCGTTGGTCGCGATGGTGTCTCTGAACTGTTGCTCGAAGGGTTGAAGCGCCTCGAATACCGTGGCTATGACAGCGCCGGCATCGCGACGCTGGTCGACGGTGCCATCGAGCGTCGCCGCGCCGAGGGCAAGCTCGTCAACCTGGAACGGCGCCTTGCCGAAGAGCCGCTCGCCGGCTCCATCGGCATCGGCCATACGCGCTGGGCAACCCACGGCGGCCCCACCGAGGGCAACGCCCATCCGCACGCGACCGACAAGGTGGCGGTGGTCCATAACGGCATCATCGAGAACTACCAGGCGCTGACCGCCGAGCTCACGCGGAAGGGCCACGTCTTCGTCACCGAGACGGATACCGAAGTGGTCGCCCACCTGATCACCGATTATCTCCAGCAAGGCAAGGCGCCGGTCGAGGCCTGCCGCCTCGCCTTCCATCGCCTTGAGGGAGCCTTCGCGCTGGCGATCCTGTTCGCCGGCGAGGAGAACCTGATGGTCGGCACGCGGCGCGGCACGCCGCTCGCCGTCGGCTATGGCGACGGCGCCATGTATCTGGCCTCCGACGCTTTCGCCATGGCGCCGCTCACCAACCGGCTCGCCTATCTCGAAGATGGCGACTGGGCCGTGTTGACAAGCGCCTCGGCCGAGATTCGCACCGCCGACGACACGCTTGTCGAGCGCAAGATCCACGTCTCCAACGTTTCGGCGGCATTGATCGGCAAGGCCGGCCACCGCCACTTCATGCTCAAGGAAATCTTCGAGCAGCCGCAAGTGATCGGCGATACCATCAACGCCTTCGTGTCTGCATCCACCGGCACCATCGCGCTGCCGGATCTGCCCTTCGATCCCGCCAAGGTGCCGCGCCTCACCATCGTCGCCTGCGGCACAGCCTACTACGTGGCCATGGTGGCCAAGTACTGGTTCGAGCAGGTGGCGCGCCTGCCGGTCGAGGTGGATATCGGTTCGGAGTTCCGCTACCGCGACACGCCGTTCGAGAAAGGGGGCGTCGCCGTCTTCGTCTCGCAATCGGGCGAGACGCTCGATACTCTGGAGGCGCTGCGCCACGCCAAGCGGGCAGGGCAGCACATCGTCTCCATCGTCAACGTGCCCGAGAGCACCATCGCCCGCGAGAGTGACCGTGTGCTCTACACGCTGGCCGGACCGGAAATCGGTGTCGCCTCCACCAAGGCCTTCACCACCCAGCTCACCGTCATGGCCTGCCTGGTGCTGGCCTTCGCCCGGGCTCGCGGTACCATCTCCCACGAGCGGGAGGCCGAACTGGCGCTGGCCTTGCGCGAAGTGCCGGCGCGCGCCGCTGAGGTGCTGCGCCACGACGACGCCATCCAGGCGCTGGCGGGCATGGTGGCCGAAAGCCGCGACGCCCTTTATCTCGGGCGCGGCACGGCGTACCCCATCGCCTTGGAAGGAGCGCTGAAGCTGAAGGAGATCAGCTACATCCATGCCGAGGGCTATGCCGCCGGCGAAATGAAGCACGGCCCGATCTCGCTGATCGACGACGGCGTGCCGGTGATCGCGCTCGCCCCCTCGGATTCCCTGTTCGAGAAGGTGGTCTCCAACGTGCAGGAGGTGGCGGCCCGCTCCGGCCGTGTCCTGCTGATTTCCGATGCCGAAGGCGTCGCCCGCCTCGGCGGCAAGGTGCGCTGGTCGATCGAGCTGCCAAAGGTCGATCCTTTCGTGGCCCCCATTCTCTACTCGCTGCCGGTTCAGCTTCTCGCCTATCACACGGCGGTGGCCAAGGGCACTGACGTCGATCAGCCGCGCAACCTCGCCAAGAGCGTGACCGTCGAGTAGACGACCAGCCGATTGATTCCGGCTCGAACAATAGCGGCGCGTCGGTCCTTCGAGGCCGGCGCGCCGTTTTTCCATGCGCAAAAAGTATACGTAAGGGAGTCGGAGTGCTCCGCATGTCGACTTAAGTATGGTTCTGGCTAAACCTCAATCATACAATTTTCAAGTCGTGGATATCACCCCAAATCCATGGATTTCATTGGTTTTTCGCTCCGCTGGGCGAGAGGCGCTGAAATGACGCGTCAACGAGGGATACATTTTTACAGTCGTGTTTATATCTTTCCACTTTAACTAATAGTGATGTCATGTTTTCATCACAATCGAACGAGGACCCGCAAGAACAACTATTCAAGTGAGATGGAGTCCGAGCGTCGATAGGCGCTCGGGGCGGTGTTTTCGTATCTCCTGGACCGTGGAATACGGGGCTGGGGTGGAGGGGCGGAGAGGCCTGCGAGACAAACGACCTGACTGGCTCGTCCCGGGAGCCGGTATTTCTTCGACGCAACTCAGTTGCGGCGGCGGGATCGCTTGTCCCTAGGCCTGTCGGTTCCCCTCTGGGGCGTGACAGGACTTCGTGGAGGAGTTTCCAAGACATGGCATATACCGGAACCGCAGGGGGCGACGGAGCGTCGTCCAACCTCAAGGTGCGCGTCCAGCAGGTGGGCCGCTTCCTGAGCAGCATGGTGATGCCCAACATCGGCGCTTTCATCGCCTGGGGTATCATTACAACTCTCTTCATCCCGACCGGCTGGTTGCCCAACGAGTTTTTCGCCAAGCTCGTCGGTCCGATGATCACCTACTTGCTGCCGCTCCTTCTGGGCTACACCGGCGGCAAGCTGGTCTACGGTGAGCGCGGCGCCGTCGTCGGTGCCATCGTCACCGCTGGCGTCATCGTCGGTACCGACATTCCGATGTTCCTCGGCGCCATGCTGGTGGGTCCGTTCGGCGGTTGGTCGATCAAGCAGTTCGACAAGCTGATCGACGGCAAGATCCGCCCCGGCTTCGAAATGCTGGTCAACAACTTCTCGGCCGGCATCCTCGGCATGATCCTCGCCATGATCGCTTTCGCGATCGTCGGCCCGATCGTCGAGCATCTGTCTGCGGCTCTCGGCGCGGGCGTCAACGCCCTGATCAGCACCGGTCTCATTCCGCTGGCCTCGATCCTGGTCGAGCCGGCCAAGGTGCTGTTCCTCAACAACGCCATCAACCACGGCGTCTTCACCCCGCTCGGCATCCAGCAGGCTGCGGAACAGGGCAAGTCGCTGATCTTCCTGATCGAAGCCAACCCTGGTCCGGGTCTTGGCCTGCTGCTTGCGTACATGGCTTTCGGCCGTGGCAATGCCAAGCAGTCGGCTCCGGGCGCCGCCATCATCCACTTCTTCGGCGGCATTCATGAGATCTACTTCCCCTACGTGCTGATGAAGCCGCGCCTGATCATCGCCATGATCGCCGGCGGTGCCACTGGCGTTGCCTGCAACATGCTGCTCGGTGGTGGTCTGCGCGCCCCCTCGTCGCCGGGTTCGATCTTCGCCGTGCTCGGCATGACCCCGGCCGATGGTTTCGTGGGCGTCATCTCCGCCGTGACGCTGGGTGCCCTCGTGACCTTCCTGGTCGCTTCGGTTCTGCTGAAGACCGACAAGACCGAGGAAGCCGTCGAGGACCTCGATGCGGCTACCGCTCGCATGAAGGCTCTGAAGGCTGAATCCAAGGGCATGGCCGCCCCGGTTGCCGCTTCGTCGGCCGCCATCTCCGGTCCGGTCCGCTCGGTCATCGTCGCTTGCGACGCCGGCATGGGCTCGTCCGCCATGGGTGCATCCATGCTTCGCAAGAAGCTGGATCAGGCCGGCCTCGGCGCCATTCGGTCGAGCAATGTCGCCATCAACGCGCTTCCGGCCGATGTGGATGTGGTCATCACCCACAAGGACCTGACCGAGCGTGCCCGTCGGGCTGCTCCCCAGGCCACCCACATCTCCATCACCAATTTCCTCGATGGCGCGGCCTATGACCGCATCGTCGCCGAAATCAAGGCGAAGGCGGGTTCCGCCGCGGCTCCGGCCGCCGGCAAGCCCGAGGGTGGCGCATCTTTTAATCTCGGTGAGGAAAACATCTTCCTCGGCCTCACCGCGTCCACCAAAGAGGAAGCCATTCGCTTCGCCGGCTCCAAGCTTTTGGAGATGGGCGCGATTACCCCGAGCTACATCGAGGCCATGCTCAAGCGTGAGACCATCGTGTCGACCTATCTCGGGCAGTCGCTGGCCATGCCGCACGGCACCAACGAAGCGAAGAACGAGGTCCTGAAGACCGGCATCGTCGTCTGCCAGTACCCCGACGGCGTGTTCTTCGGTCCCGACTCCGAGAACGTGGCTCGTCTCGTCGTTGGCCTCGCGGCCAAGGGCAACGAACACATGGATGTCATGTCTGCCCTCGCCAGGGTTCTCGAAAATCCCAAGGTGGTCGCCCACCTTGCGACGACGAAAAACCCCGCCGACGTGCTGCGCATCCTCGATCTCGGCTGACCTCGGCTTCTGAGAACCGGAGGCCGTCGACAGGCGGCCTCCTCCCCCGACATCTTTTGGAGACGACCATGCGAGCCATTCACTTTGGCGCGGGCAATATTGGCCGCGGTTTCATCGGCAAGATCCTCGCCGACGCCGGCTGGACCGTCACCTTCGCCGATGTCAACGAAACCCTGGTCGGACAGATCGCCAGGGACGGACGCTACCCCGTCGACATCGTGGGATCCGGCAGCCGTCGCGAGGAGGTGACCAATGTTACCGCCGTCTCGTCGATAGGTGACGAGATCGTGGCTCTCATGGCCTCTGCCGACCTCATTACCACCGCCGTCGGACCGGCCGTGCTGCCGAAGATCGCCCCGACCATCGCCCGTGGTCTCGAAGCGCGCGTCGCCTCCGGCAAGCATGCGCCGCTCAACATCATTGCCTGCGAAAACACCATTCGCGGCACCACCCAGCTGAAGGATGCCGTGTTCGGACATCTGCCGGCAGCCATTGCCGCCGTCGTCGAGATCGAGGTCGGCTTTGCCGACAGCGCCGTCGACCGCATCGTGCCGCCCGCTCCACCCGTCGAAGGCGAGCCGCTCGCGGTCACCGTCGAGGAGTTTTCCGAGTGGATCGTCGATCGCGGTCAGCTCAAGGGCTGGGCCCACGACATTCCGGGCATGGAACTGACCGACAATCTGATGGCCTTCGTCGAGCGCAAGCTGTTCACGCTCAACACGGGCCACGCCATCACGGCCTATCTCGGCTTTGAACAGGGCATGCCGACCATCCGCGACGCCATCGAAAACGCGAGCATTCATGCCGTCGTCAAGGCTGCCATGGAAGAGAGCGGCGCCGTGCTGATCCGTCGCTACGGCTTCGACCCGGCCAAGCACGCCACCTACATCGAGAAGATCCTCGGCCGCTTCGCCAATCCCTTCATCCGTGACGATGTGGCGCGTGTCGGCCGCGAGCCCCTGCGCAAGCTGGGCAAGGGCGACCGATTGATCCGTCCTTTACTCGGCACGCTGGAGTACGGCCTGCCGCATGCAAACCTCGTCAAGGGCATCGCTGCCGCCCTGCATTACCGCAACGACGGCGATCCCCAGGCGGTCGAGATGCAGGCGGCCATTGCCGAAGTCGGTGTCGCGGCGGCCGTCGATCGTTTCTCCGGCAACGCGCTTCCCGCCGAGGTTCTTGCCGAGATAGCCGCCGCAGCCCAGATTTAAGTCCCACGAGGCATGACGGGACGGCAAGCGTCCGGTCCTCCTCGCACCCCGGTCGTCGCCGGATACTGGCGGCGGCGGGAGGCTCGCCTCGACACAAGGTATTGGGAGACAAGCGCATGACCACCTCCATCATCTCCGTCCGGGCTCCGCTCAAGGGCCGGATCGTGCCGCTCGGCGACGTTCCCGATCCGATGTTCGCGCTCGGCATGATGGGCGATGGTCTCGCCATCGAGCCGGAGGTCGGCGAAGTGCATGCGCCGGTCGCCGGTACGGTGACCTCCGTGCATCGTCGCGGTCATGCGGTGAAGGTGATGACCGACGACGGCGCGGAGTTCCTGGTACACGTCGGCCTTGAGGCCGTGGCGCTGCGCGGCGCCGGGCTCGTGGCCATGGTGGCGGAAGGCGACCGCGTCGCAGCTGGCGATCTCCTCATCCGCTTCGATCTCGCGGCCCTCGCGGAGAGCTGCGGCATTGTGACGACCCCCGTCCTCGTGACCAATGAGGACGCCTTCCACGTGACGGCGCGCAAATCGGCCGGTTCGGTCAACCTCCAAGACGAGGTCATGACGGTCATGCCGATCGGCGCGGAAGCTCCCCCGCCCGTCGCGCGGGTGGAGCGCGACGTCGTGCTGGAAATGAGCGAGGGCCTGCACGCCCGGCCGGCGGCGCTTCTTGCGGCCAAGGCCAAGGAGTACGCAAGTGCGATCGAGATCGTTCTCGGCGAACGAAAGGCCAATGCCAAGAGCCCGGTGTCGCTGCTCACGCTCGGCAGCCGCTGGGGCAGTCGTCTGGCCGTCTCGGCGGAGGGCGCCGACGCGGCGGCAGCCGTCGATGGTGTCATCGAGGCGATAGCGTCGGGGCTGGGCGATCCGGTGGTTTCTTATGCCGACGCCGGACAGGATACGTTGCCGGGCGTTGCCGAGGCCTATCCCGTCCAGGAAGAGGAGCCCGTTGATCTTACGCCTTTCGGTCCGGAAGACCGGCCGCAGCTCGCCGGCGTGGTCGCGGCGCCCGGTCTTGCCATCGGCCGCGCCGTTCATCTCAAGGAAAAGGTGGCCCGCCCGCCGGAGGCGGGTGGCGACATGGTGGCCGAAAGCGAGGCCCTCGACGCTGCCCTCGCTCGCGTCCATCGGCACCTGACCGAGCAGGCGACGGCCGGCCGCACGCAGCAGCAGCGCGAAATCATGGCAGCCCATGCCGCGCTTCTTGAAGATACCGAGCTGCTCGAGGGCGCTCGCGACCGGATCGCGCGCGGCAAGAGCGCCGGCTGGGCCTTCTCCGATACCATCTCGGCCCAGGCAGCCTTGCTGCGCGGGCTCGACAACGCCCGCCTTGCCGAACGCGCCGCTGACCTTGTCGATCTCGAACAGCAGGTGCTGACCGTGCTGGCCGGCGGTTCGCCAGAGAACTTGGCGCTTCCCGAGGATGCCGTCGCCATCGCCGACGATCTGCTGCCGTCGCAGTTCATGGCGTTCGGCGATCGCCTGCCGGCGGCCTTCGTGGTCGCCAAGGGTGGCCGAACCTCGCACGTCGCCATTCTCTCGGCGGCGAGCGGCGTGCCGATGTTGGCTGCCGTCGGCTCCGATGCCCATCGCATCGTCGAAGGCACGCCTCTCATCGTCGATGCCGAGCGCGGCGAGATCCAGGTGAACCCGACCGAGGCGACCATCGAAGCTACCCGAAAGGCGGCTGCCGAGCGCGAAGTGCGTCGCGCCGCCAACCGCGAGGCGGCGCCGGTCGATTGCGTGATGGCCGACGGCACGCGTCTGCCCGTCTATGCCAACGTCGGCTCGGTGGCCGACGCGGCGCGCGGTCTCGCATTCGGCGCCGAAGGCTCCGGGCTGCTCAGAACCGAGTTCCTGTTTCTCGATCGGCCGACGGCCCCCACCGAAGCCGAGCAGCAGGCCGAGTACCAGGCCATCGCCGATGCGCTGCGCGGCAAGCCGCTGACCATCCGCACGCTGGATATCGGCGGCGACAAGCCACTGCCCTATCTCAAGCAGGCGGTCGAGGAGAACCCGATCCTCGGCGTGCGTGGCATCCGCGTCTCCCGGCGCCGGCCCGACCTTCTGCGCCAGCAATTCCGCGCCATCCTCAAGGTCACGCCGGTGTCGGTCGTCCGGATCATGATGCCGATGATCGCCGACATCGGAGAGCTCCGCTGGGTCAAGGCGATCTTCGAGGAAGAGAAGGCCGCGCTCGGCGTGACCGCCGACGTGCCTCTCGGCATCATGATCGAGGTGCCCGCCGCCGTCGCCATGGCCGACAAGCTGGCACAGGAGGCCGATTTCTTCTCCATCGGCACCAACGATCTCACCCAATATGTTCTGGCCATGGATCGCGGCAACACCGAACTCGCCCCTGAGATCGACTCGCTGCATCCGGCGGTGCTCAAGACCATCGCCGACGCGGCGGCGGCCGGTGCCCGCCACGCCTGCCCCGTGGGTGTTTGCGGCGGCCTCGCCTCGGAACTGCCGGCCGCGCCCATCCTGATCGGGCTCGGCGTGACCAGCCTGTCGGCCACCCGTTCCGGCATTCCCGACCTCAAGGCCTTCATCCGCACGCTCGACAAGGACACCTGCCGGGCCGTGGCGGAGGAAGCCTTGTCTCTCGATTCCGCGGCCGAGGTGCGGGCGATGGTGGCGCGGCGCTGGCCGGGGCTCTGACGCCTTTCTGCGACCGCTCTCTTGCCCCCTCGAAGCAAGAAGGAGACGCGCGATGTTAAATGCCAACGTGACGCTCGACGATTTTGCCCGTGGGGACGCGCTTGCCGCGGAGGCGGGCTGGCCGCAGCGCATCGTTTTTGGCCTCGACGCTGCCGCCCCGCCCCTCGGGGCCCTGCAGGTTCAGTTTGCGCGCTTCGAGTTCGTGATCGCCGGAACCTATACCAACCTGCTCTGCGACCATGCCGCGCGGATCGTGGAAAGCGAACTCGGGCCCGGCGACGCGCTGGTGGTGCCGGGCAACTGCTGGAACCAGCCGCTGTGGAACAAGGACGTCGAGGTACTGAGCCTTTTGTTCGGCGCAACCCATCTCGGCGTCAGTCTGGTGCGCTGGAACGCCGGCGAGCAGCGCTTCGTCTCCGTTGAAAAGCGAAGCTGCCTGATCCCCGGCAATGGGCCGTTGCAGCACCTCGTGGAGGCCATGACGAGCCATCGCGACGACGTCGGGCGCACCAGCCTGGATGCCCGTCTGTTGGCGCAGTCGATCCTCGAGTATGCCCGCCGCCTGATTGCCAATCCCGTACCCGAGGAGGACCGGCAGTCGTCGGCCTTCTTCCGTGCCGCCTGTCTCTATATCGAGGAAAACTTCGACCGGCTGATCACCCGCGACACGGTGGCCGCCCATCTGCGCATCAGCCCCAACTACTTCTCCCGCGTCTTCCGCGAGCAGGGCGCCATGACCTTTTCCGACTACCTGACGCAGGTGAGAATCGGCAAGGCCAAGTTCATGCTGGAGAAATACGATCTGCCGCTGTCGCAGATCGCCCAGCGATGCGGCTTCAACGACTTCAACTACTTCTACAAGGTGTTCAAGAAGGTGGTCGGGCGCACGCCCACCGAATACCGAAACTCGGTGCAGGCCGGGGCTGCCGCCTCCAAGGCGTAAGTGTTGGCAGGGCTGTGAAGCTTCGCATTTGGGTGTAAGGATCGATCCCGTTACTCTCCCACGGAGACTTCCGGCCCGATGATCCCAGACGATACCGCAACGCCGGTGCTGCGCCAGATCTCGGTGCGCGCCGTCATGGACGTGCTCCTCAACTCGGGCGCGACCTCGCGAGCCGCCCTTGCCAAGATCACCGGTCTATCCAAGCAGACCATGTCGGAAGTCATCCGCGTGCTGGAAAGCGGCGGCTTCGTGCGCATCAAGGGCGTGACTTCGGGCAAGGTCGGCCGCGCTGCCGTCATCTATGAAGTCGATCCTTCGGCCGGCTACGTGATCGGCGCCGAACTCGGCGTCACGTCGCTGCGCTTGTCGCTCTCCAACATCGTCGGCGATATCCTGGCGTCGGAGGAAGCGCCGTCGGACGACCTCACGGGCACCGCGCTGGTTTCCGCTCTGGGACGTCTCTGCGGCGAACTGGTCGCCAAGGCCGGCGTGGACAGGCAGAAGGTTCTGGTGGCGGCGGTGGCCATGCCCGGCGTTGTCGAGCCGGTCAGCGGACGTCTGTCGCTGTCGCCCAACCTTGAAGGATTGGGCGACGTCGATGTCCGCACGCTGCTGGCGGCCGAGCTTGGTTGCGCGGTGGTGATCGAGAACGACATCAACGCGGCGGTGATCGGGGAATCCTGGATGGGGTGTGCCGTCGGGGTCGAAGAGGTGGCCTTCGTTTCGTTGGGCACGGGTATCGGTCTTGGCGCGCTCACGGGCGGGCGACTGATCCGGGGCGCCAGCGGCGCCGCCGGCGAAATCGGCTTCCTACCGATTGGTGGTGACCCGGCTGCCGCCGACAGTCTGGAGCGTGGCGCCCTTGAAAGCACCATTGGTGGTCGTGGCATCCGCGAACGCTACCGGGCGCTTGGCGGCGCGAAGACGCAGAGCACGTCCGATATCGTCGCGGCCGCCCTGAAGGGCCAGGATGACGCCGCCGTCGCGGCCGCTCGCGACCTTGCCCACACCGTCGCTCTGGCAATGGTTGCCGTCCATGCACTGCTTGAGCCGAGGAAGATCGTGGTGGGCGGCATCGTCGGATGCCTGCCGGGCGTGGTGGACTGGATAAGCGCCGAACTGCCGCGCGTCAGCCGCCGACCGATCGTCGTCGAGGTATCGGCTCTCGGTGCCCGCGCCGCCCTGACCGGGGCCGTCGCCATCGCGCTCAATCAGGCGCACAACTTGCTGTTCAGCCCGGCGGACTTGCCCATGCCGCTGCGACTGCCGGCCGCTGCTCACGGCTGAGTGTCATCGAAATTTTATGTTCGGCATCTTGACGAACTAATTATCCATCGCCATCATCTCCACATGAGATTGGCGGTCGCTCGTGCATGACCGGTCGATGGAGCCCAAGATGCGGATCAATCATTTCCCCACCACCGTGGCGGCGGCCCATGCCGTGGCCGACCGTATCGCCGAGCGCCTCAAGGCGATGCCGAAGATCGTGCTGGGCCTTGCCACCGGCGCCACCATGGAGCCGGTCTATGAGCGGCTTGTTGCGCTGCACCGCGCGGGCGAGATCAGCTTCGCCGACGTCACCTCCTTCAATCTGGATGAGTATGTTGGGCTGCCGCCCGAAGATCCGCGCTCCTATCGCTCGACCATGGACAGCCAGCTGTTCGATCTCGTCGATATCGACAAGACCAGGACCTTCGTGCCGGACGGGCTTGCCGCCGATCCGGCCGCTTTCGCCCGCCGCTATGAGGCAATGATGCGCGAGGCGGGGGGTATCGACCTGCAGCTTCTCGGCATCGGCCGCAATGGCCATATCGGCTTCAACGAGCCCGGCACCGACTTCGCCGCTCGTACCCGCGTCGTCGATCTCGAGCCGTCGACGCTGGAAGCCAACTCGGCCTTCTTCGATGGCGCGTTGCCGCCCACCAAGGCCATGACCATGGGTATCGGCACCATCCTCGAGTCGCGTGAAATCATGGTACTGGCCACCGGCGCCACCAAGCGTGACGCGGTGCACGCCGCGCTCAAGGGCGCCATCAGTTCCAACTGCCCGGCCACGGCGCTGCGCCGCCATGCCAACGTCAGTTGGTGGCTGGACGCCGAGAGCGGGTCCGGCGTGGCCGGCGAAAGCCTGGCGGCGGAATAAGGCGCTTCATCGCATTTGGAAAATGCCAGCGGCGACGCTTCCTGAGCGTCGCCGCTTTTGCGTGCACTCCGCGCTCAGGCGGCAAGGGCCGGGCGGTCGGGAATGTCGATGACGAAGGTGGCGCCGGGGCCGCCATCCAGGCATGAGATCGTGCCACCATGCGCCCTGACGAGCTCGGCGACGATGGCAAGACCGAGCCCTGTGCCGCCTGACCGGACCGAACCAGAGAAGGGCTTGAACAGCGACTCGCGCGCCTTCTCGGACAGGCCGGGGCCGGTATCGGAGACGCGGATGCTCACCTTGGTCCCGTCCCGCTCGGCGGAAACCGTCAGCCGACGAACCAGAGCGTCGTCCTTGCACTGTTCGAGCGCCTGCGAGGCGTTGCGGACGAGGTTGAGCAGGACCCGGAACAACTGGTCCGAGTCGGCATCGACTTCGAGGTCGTCGGGCACCGAGTTCACCCACTCTATGCTGGCGTGGTGGATGAGTCCGGTCATCTCCGCGACATCGGTGCAAAGCCTCGACAGCGACAGGAGTCGCCGGGCCGGCGGCGCCTCCTGTGCCTTGCCATAGGCCAGGACCGATTGGCAGTAGTTGATCGCCCGGTCGATCGCCGACACCAGCTTTGGTGCGAAGCGCTGCACCGATGGGTCAGGAATGGCCGTCAGGCGGTCGGAGATGAGCTGGGCCGAGGCGAGCAGGTTGCGAAGGTCGTGGTTGATCTTCGAGACCGCGAGCCCCAGCTCGACGAGCCGCTTCTGCTGCTTGAAAAGCTCCTGAATGCGCTGCTGCATGGTGGCCGCGGCGAACTCCGCCCGGCCGATCTCGTCGGTGCGCCCGCCGTAGCGGACGAGATAGGCATCGCTTTCCGGCTCCTGCGACCACTTGTAGATCGACTTGCCCAGCCGACGCATCGGGATGACCATCAGATACTGGATCGAGAAGAAGACCAGCACGCCGACGAAGGCTGAAATCAGGAAGGACACCAGAAGCAGCCGGCCGGCAAAATGCAGGATCTCGTCTCTGAGGTGCGTCTCGGAGAACACCACCTCGACCTCGCCCTCGCCATCGTAGTCGCCGGTGACGCGAATAGTGCGGTCGCCGCCGAACAGCATGGTGTCCATCGCCTCCATGACGATGCCATGCGTCCGCTGGCTGTCGAAATCGATGCTGCGAGTGACCGTCGGCGGAGCGTCGGCCATGGCGACGAGCTGCTTCATCCCCTCCGAGCGCACGGCGACGGCATAGGCGTCCAGCCGGTTCAGGAGGTCGGCCTGAATGGTGCGTGGCAGCGCCGTCTCGGGATAGGTGGTCAGTGTGTGAGCGACGATGCCGGCGGTGCGTATCTTCGATTCGATATAGGTGCGCTGGAAGTTGGCGACAGCCGGCACGAACAGCAGCACTTCGGCGAACATCACGAAGAGAATCGTGAAGATCAGAAGTTTGAACGACAGACTGAAGGTGTGCTTGGTCGGGAAATGCGGCTTGGCTGTACCGCCGGAACTATCAGTCTGGGCCATTATGGGAGATTCCGAAAAAGACTGTTCTCTATCTGTCGCTTTGCGCAGAAATTGGAAGAGGCACGCGTCGGAAATAAGGTAAAATTCTGTCACGGTGCCATATTTGCCCTCATCCTGGCGCGTCGGCGCGCCGGCAACTGTCAGCAGCGGCAAGAAAGCCGGATAAGTGGCGGTCTCGCAGCGGTTCGCATGGCATTGATGCGTTGACGAGCCACCGTCCGTCCCGTATAAGCCCCTCCGATCGGAAGGGCGCCACCGGTCTTTCGGCCGGCTTGGCCGCATGTGCTGTGGCCGATTTCCCTGTTGAGACACAAGAGCTGTCCGAAGGCGGGGCGCTAAGCGCCACGAGGCCGGAGAGCCGCCAGAACGAGGGGCCCGCTGGGCGGGCAAACGACCATGAAGCGGACTTATCAGCCGTCGAAGCTCATTCGCAAGCGCCGTCACGGCTTCCGTGCGCGCATGGCCACCGCCGGTGGTCGTAAGGTGATTGCCCGCCGTCGGGCCCAGGGGCGCAAGCGTCTGTCGGCGTGATCGGCCTTGTTCATGGCGGACGCCGGCCACCCGGCTTGCGAGGCGCCTGACATGAAACGGCTGAAAAAGCGAAAAGACTACGTAAAAGTCGCCCGGGGTGCCCGAACACCCCGGCGCGGCTTTTTGCTGCAATCGCTTCGCCGCGCCGATGGGGTGGAAGGTGAGGCCGGGGCGGACGCCCGTTTCGGTTTCACGGTGACCAAGAAGATAGGCAACGCCGTGGTGCGCAACCGCATCCGGCGGCGTCTCAAGGAAGCGGTACGGCTCGCCGGTGCCATGGCCGCCGACCCCGGACGCGATTTTGTGCTGGTCGGCCGCCGTCCGGCGCTGGACATGCCGTTTGCCGATCTGGTGACCGAAGTCGTTGGCGCCGTTCGTGCCGCGGCCTCCGACAAGACAAGGCCGCGCGGCGGCAATGAGGCGCTGAAGCCGGCGCCGAGCGAGGAAGAAAAAGGTCCATGACCGAAAACCGCAATATGATCCTGGCCATTGCGCTGTCGCTGGCCGTGCTGCTCGGCTGGCAGTATTTCGTTGCCAAGCCGCAGCTCGAAAAGGCCCAGATCGCCCAGCAGTTGGCCGAGCAGCAGGCGGGCACCGCGACCCCCGCCCCGGCGGCTGACGGTGCGGCTGCCGGTGGTGCCGCGACCGATGGTTCGGCGCCGACGGTTGGTCTCAATACCACCGCGGCTTTTGTCTCCCGCGAGGAAGCGCTGGCCAAGAGCCCGCGCGTGCCGGTCGATACGCCCGAGCTCATTGGTTCGATCAGCCTTACCGGCGCCCGCATCGATGATCTGTCGCTGAAGCTTTACCGCGACACCATCGAACCCGATTCGCCGCTGGTGAAGCTGCTCAACCCTTTCGGCACCGACCACGCCTATTACGCCGAGTTCGGCTTCATGGCTCCGGCCGGAGCCGGTGTGAAGCTGCCGGGCGCCGACACGGTTTGGACCGCGCCCCAGGGCGCACGTCTGACGCCGTCGACACCGGTCACGCTGACCTGGGACAACGGGTCCGGCCTCGTCTTCACGCGCGAAATCTCGGTCGATGCCCACGCCATGTTCACGGTGAAGGACGGCGTTGCCAACACCTCGGGTACCGCCACCACCGTCTACCCCTACGGTCTCGTCACCCGCTATGGCACGCCGCAGGTGCCTGGCACCTGGGTTCTCCACGAGGGGCTGCTCGGCGTGTTCGGCGACGAGGGGCTCACCGAGACCTCCTACAAGGATCTGAAGGATAGCGATGGGGTGAAGCCCGCCAAGGTCGCGTCCGGCTGGCTCGGCATCACCGACAAGTATTGGGCGACGGCGCTCATTCCCGAGGGCGGAGTCTCGTTCCAGCCGCGCTTCTCGTGGGCACTCGCCGGCAGCATCGACACCTATCAGGCCAACTATCTCCGCGATCCGCTTGAGGTCCCCGCCGGCGGGTCTGCCGTCACCGAGACGCGCCTGTTCGCCGGCGCCAAGACGGTGGCTCGCGTCGATGCCTACGAGCGTGAGCTCGGCATCGTCAAGTTCGACCGCATGATCGACTGGGGCTGGTTCTACTGGATCACCAAGCCGATGTTCCTGCTGATCGATTGGCTTTACAATCTGGTCGGCAACTTCGGCATTGCCATCCTGCTGGTGACCCTGATCGTCAAGGCTATCTTCTTCCCGCTCGCCAACAAGTCCTATGCGTCGATGAGCAAGATGAAGATGCTGCAGCCGGCCATGGCCGACATCAAGGCCAAGTATCCGGACGACAAGGTCAAGCAGCAGCAGGAGACCATGGAGCTCTACAAGCGGGAGAAGATCAACCCGCTGGCCGGCTGCCTGCCGATCGTCGTGCAGATCCCGGTGTTCTTCTCGCTCTACAAGGTGCTCTACGTGACCATCGAAATGCGTCACGCGCCCTTCTTCGGCTGGATCCACGATCTGTCGGCTTCGGACCCGACGACGATCTTCAATCTGTTCGGGCTGATCCCCTGGACGCCGCCGCACATGCTCATGCTCGGCATCTGGCCGATCATCATGGGCATCACGATGTTCGTCCAGATGAAGCTCAACCCGGCGCCCCCGGATCCGACGCAGGCGATGCTGTTCACCTGGATGCCGATCGTCTTCACGTTCATGATGGCGTCTTTCCCGGCCGGTCTCGTCATCTACTGGTCGTGGAACAACTCGCTGTCGATCTTGCAGCAGTCGCTGATCATGAAGAAGCACGGCGTCAAGATCGAGCTGTTCGACAACCTGAAAAGCACGTTCGCCAAAAAGCCAAAGGCCGGCTGAAACTGCCGCCAAGGCTCGTGAAATACGCGGACCGGCTACAACAGGCCGGTCCGTTTCCGTTATAAGGGCGAGGCCGCCCGCCGCCGTCAGCCCAGGAACTTCCACGATGGACGAGACCCGCACTGCGATCGATCCCGAAGCGACGCGCCTTCTGTTCGCCCGGCCCTGGACTTTTGTCCGAGGCATGGCAAACACGGATGACCTGCCGCCGATCGCCGGCACCATCGAGGTGGCCTTCGCCGGGCGCTCCAACGTCGGCAAGTCCAGCCTCATCAATGCGCTGACCGGTCAGCAGGGGCTCGCCCGCACCTCCAATACGCCCGGCCGTACGCAGGAGCTCAACCTGTTCCGGCCGGAGGTCGAAGCCGGCATCCTGCTGGTCGACATGCCCGGTTACGGCTATGCCGAGGCGCCGAAGGAGAAGGTCGACGTCTGGAACGCGCTGATCCGAAACTATCTGCGCGGCCGTCCCAATCTCCGTCGCGTCTACGTGCTGATCGATGCCCGCCATGGTCTCAAGAAGAACGACGAAGAGGTGCTGACGCTGCTCGACAAGGCGGCCGTCTCCTACCAGGTCGTGCTGACCAAGGCCGACAAGCTGAAGCCGGGTGGCATCGACAAGGTGATTGCCGACACCGCCGAGCGCATTCGCAAGCGTCCCGCTGCCTTTCCCGAGGTGCTGGCCACCTCAAGCGAGAAGGGCGCGGGCATCGACGATCTCAAGGCCGCGATTTCCAGGCTACTCGCCGGCGCGTGAGCGGTGGCTCGGAGGCGGCTTGGGCCGTGCCGCCTGCGCTTCCTCCGTTGAGCCTTGCCCCTCGATCGGCTATAGGCGTTCTCGATCCAACCGACGCGAGGCCGCCATGACATCTTCCACGCCCGAATCCACCGAAGCGATGCTGTCGCGTGCCCGCATTATCTCGGAAGCGCTGCCCTACATGCAGCGCTACGACGACAAGACGATCGTGGTCAAATACGGCGGCCATGCCATGGGCGACCCCGATCTCGCCCGCGCTTTTGCCCGCGACATCGTGCTCCTGAAGCAATCCGGCATGAAGCCGATCGTGGTCCACGGTGGTGGCCCGCAGATCGGCTCCATGCTCGACAAGCTCGGCATCAAGAGCGAATTCAAGAACGGTCTGCGCGTCACCGACCGCGCCACCATGGAAATCGTCGAGATGGTGCTGGCCGGCTCCATCAACAAGCAGATCGTTTCGGCGCTGAACGCCGAGGGCGGCAGGGCCATCGGCCTCTGCGGCAAGGACGGCAATCTCGTCACCGTCGAGAAGGCGACGCGCACCATGCGCGATCCCGACAGCGAGATGGAGAAGGTGATCGATCTTGGCTTTGTCGGCGAGCCCAAGGTGGTGAATCCTGCCGTGCTCGACATGGTCGCCAAGGAAGACCTGATCCCGGTGGTGGCGCCCGTGGCGCCGGGCATCGACGGCGAGACCTACAACGTCAATGCCGACACCTTCGCCGGCGCCATCGCCGGCGCGTTGCATGCGGCCCGCCTTCTGTTCCTGACCGACGTTCCGGGCGTGCTCGACCGCAACGGCCAGCTTCTCAAGCAACTGACGCGCGCCGAAGCGCAGGCGCTGGTCGCCGACGGCACCATTTCCGGCGGCATGATCCCCAAGGTGGAAACCTGCTTCGACGCGCTGAAGCGCGGCGTCGACGCGGCGGTGATCGTCAATGGCAAGACGGCGCACGCCGTTCTTCTTGAGATCTTCACCGAGACCGGCGCCGGCACGCTGATCCGCCGCTGATGACGGTCGACATATCGCCCGCCGGCAGCGACCTCTCGGTGTTTGCCGGTGTTCGGGATTGGATCTTCGATCTCGACGACACGCTCTATCCGCCGGAGAGCGGCGTCTTCACCGCCGTGATGGAACGCATCCGTGCCTACACGGCACGGGTGACGGGCATTCCCGCCGAGGAGGCCGCCGCCCCTTCAGAGAACCTACGCTGCCCGCTACGGAACCACTCTGCGCGGATTGATGGAGGAGCATGGCGTCGATCCCCAGGATTTCCTTGCCGATGTCCACACCGTCGACCGTTCGGCGCTTGCTCCGGATGCGGGACTGGCAGAAGCGTTGTCCCGCCTGCCGGGGCGCAAGTTCATCCTGACCTCCGGCACCCATGCCCACGTCGGTGAGACGCTTGCCTGTCTTGCCATCGCCGACCGCTTCGACGGCGTGTTCGACATCGCCGACGCCGATTATCTGCCGAAGCCGGCCGAGGCGACCTATGCCGCCTTCATCGAGCGGTTTTCCATCGAGCCGTTGGCCGCCGTCATGTTCGAGGACGCGCCGCGAAATCTCGTCGTGCCGCGAGCCCTCGGTATGCGCACGGTGCTGGTGACCGGGCGGAAGACGCCGCAGCCGGCCTCGCCGGGCGCCGATTTCGTTATCAGTGACCTGCCCGGCTTCCTCTCCCGTGTCGCCGACGCACTTTCCGGCTGACGAGCCATGCATCGACAGGGGTGGCGGAAACGCGCCTTCGTCTGTATGAGAGAGTTTCGTTTTTCCGCGCTGTGCCGGCCTCCGCCGCTGCTCGCGCGCTCCTCCCAGGAACCCGATGTCTTTTTCTCAAGCCCATCCCGCTTTGGCGCGGGCGCTCGCCGCCCGTGGCTATGCCGATCCCACCGCCGTCCAGTCGGCAGTCGCCGCGCCCGAACTCGCCGGCGCCGACATGCTGGTGTCCGCCCGGACCGGTTCGGGCAAGACCGTCGCCTTCGGCATGGCGCTCGCCGAGCGCCTTCTCGGCCCGGCCGAGGTTTTCGCAGCCGCCGGTAAGCCGCTCGCTCTCGTCGTCGCCCCCACGCGCGAACTGGCGCTGCAGGTGGCGCGCGAACTTGCCTGGCTCTACGGCGAGACCGGCGCCCGTCTCGTTTCCTGCGTCGGTGGCATGGATCCGCGCCGCGAACAGCGGCAGCTGGCGCAGGGCGCGCATATCGTCGTCGGCACGCCCGGCCGCCTCTGCGATCATCTCGATCGGGGCAACCTCGACCTGACCGAAGCCGTTGCCGTGGTGCTCGACGAGGCCGACGAGATGCTCGATCTCGGCTTTCGGGAAGATCTTGAGAAGCTGCTGGGGGCCGCCCCCGCCGATCGGCAGACGCTGCTGTTCTCGGCGACGCTGCCGGCCGACATCGTCCGCCTTGCCCGCGACTTCATGCGCAAGGACGCGACCCGCGTCGATGTCGCCGAAGATGGCGAGGTCCACGCCGACATCGACTATCATGCCGTCCGCGTCTTCCCGCACGAGATCGAGAAGGCGGTGGTCAACCTTCTGCGGTTCCACGATGCGACGACGTCCATCGTCTTCTGCGGCACCCGCGAGGGTGTGAAACGCCTCACCGGCGCGTTGCTTGAACGCGGCTTCTCGGTGGTGGCACTCTCTGGCGAAATGGGGCAGGGCGAACGCAACGAGGCGCTGTCGGCACTTCGCGACGGACGTGCCCGCGTTTGCGTCGCCACCGATGTGGCGGCGCGCGGCCTCGACGTTCCCGATCTCGGCCTCGTCATCCACGCTGACCTGCCGCACGACAGCGAGGTGCTGCTGCATCGCTCCGGCCGCACCGGCCGTGCCGGTCGCAAGGGCGTCTCCGTGTTGCTCGTTCCGTCAACGCGTCGGCGTCGGGCGGAAAGCCTGCTCGCCGGAGCCGGCATCGAACTCTTCTCCGAGGCGGCGCCGTCGGCCGAGACGATCCACAAGCTGGACGAAGATCGCCTGCTCGCCGATCCCGTGCTGACCGAGGAGATAGGCGAAGACGAGCTGGCCTTCGCAACCCGCCTCGCCGAGGGGCGGACGGCGGAGGAGCTGGCCGCAGCCTTCATCCGCCTCGCTCGTACGCGGCTTCCTGCGCCCGAGGAAATCAGCGATCCGGTGGAGCGCAAGCCGCGCCGCACCGATACGCCGGAGTACCCGAAGGTTCGGGAAACGGTGGACTTCACCGGCTCGGCCTGGTTCCGCCTGTCGGTCGGCCGCCGCGATGGCGCCGAGGTGAAGCGCGTACTGGCCTTCCTGTGCCGCCAATCCGGTCTCAAGGGGCGCGACTTTGGCGCCATCCGCCTCGCTGACGGCGAGACCTTCGCCGAAGTGGCGCCAGGCGGCGTTTCCGCCATGGAGCGGCTTGCCGCCGCCGGCAATGACGAGAATGTCCGCATCACGCGTGCCGATGGTCCGCCGGCGGCATCGCCCGCCGGTCCCCGCAAGGACAAGCCCCGTCGCGAGGATGACCGCCCCAAGAGCAAGGCGAAGCCGCCGCGTGATGGCAAGCCGTCATACAGGGACGCGCCGCGCGACGATAAGCCGCCGCATAAGGACCCGCGCGACGGCAAGGTGCCTTTCAAGGGCAAGAAGAAAGTCCGAAAGGCCGGCTGATCGGCGGGTGTCTGCAAAGGTGCGTGATAGTACCTATGCATCCGTCGGCTTTTCGCCGACGGACCGGCTTTGTGAAGGCCGGAGCTGTCCCTTGGAGCCCTTCCGATCTCTAGTGGCAGCGATAAGGCCTTGAATCGGGGTTGGTTTCCTCCGCTTCGGCTGACCTTGGACATGTCGCGCCATCGCCGCGCCGGTTGGCGAGGGGCATGCGGCTAGCTGCTCTGGCGGTCGCCGCTTTTGTTGCGTGTGCCGGGCAAAACCCCTAAAGCACGAAGCCGATGCCAATCCCGCATGGCCCATTCGGAGATCATCATGACCGAGACTGCCGCCACGGCCGCCTATGCCGACCTCGCCGCCACCCTCGACGCCGCCTGGGAGGCTCGCGCCTCCGTCTCGCAGGAGACCAAAGGCAAGGTGCGTGACGCCGTCGAAGCGGCGCTGGACCTGCTCGATGGCGGCAAGGCGCGCGTCGCCGAGAAGATCGGCGGCGAATGGGTGGTCAACCAGTGGCTCAAGAAGGCGGTGCTGCTGTCCTTCCGCCTGACGCCGACGGCGCTGATCCCCGGTGCCCCCGGTGGCGCCGCCTGGTGGGACAAGGTGCCCTCCAAGTTCGAAGGCATGGACGCCGCCGCCTATGAGGCCGCTGGCTTCCGCGCCGTGCCCGGCGCCATCGTCCGTCGCTCGGCCTACATTGCCCCGGGCGCGGTGTTGATGCCCTCTTTCGTCAACCTCGGCGCCTATGTCGACACGGCCACCATGGTCGACACCTGGGTCACTGTCGGCTCCTGCGCCCAGATCGGCAAGAACGTCCACCTGTCGGGTGGCGTCGGCATCGGCGGCGTGCTGGAGCCGATGCAGGCCGGCCCCACCATCATCGAGGACGATTGCTTCATTGGCGCCCGGTCCGAAGTGGTCGAGGGCGTCGTCGTCGGTGAAGGGTCGGTCATCTCCATGGGCGTCTTCATCGGCAAGTCGACCAAGATCATCGACCGCGCCACCGGCGAAGTTCATATGGGCAAGGTGCCGCCCTATTCGGTGGTCGTCTCCGGCTCGATCCCCGGCAAGCCGATGCCCGGCCAGGATTGGGGTCCGTCGACCTATTGCGCCGTCATCGTCAAGAAGGTCGACGCCAAGACGCGCTCTAAGACCTCGATCAACGAGCTTCTGCGCGACTGACCGCAGAGCCGATCCGTGCTATCCGAACGGCCGGCGGGAAACTGCCGGCCGTTTGCGTTTCGAGGAGAAGGATATGCCCCACGATCCCGTCGCCATTGCCCGCGACCTTCTGATGTGCCCTTCGGTGACGCCGGCCGAGGGCGGGGCGCTCACCTTTCTGGAACGATTGCTGGCGCCGGCTGGCTTCCAGGTCGATCGCCCTGTCTTCTCCGACGCGGGTACGCCCGATGTCGAGAACCTCTTTGCCGGCATCGGCTCCGGCAACCGCCATCTGACCTTTGCCGGCCATGCCGACGTGGTGCCGCCCGGCAAGGTGGAGCTCTGGAGCCACGGCCCGTTCGCTGGTGATATCGAGGGCGACAGGCTCTATGGCCGCGGCGCCGTCGACATGAAGGGCGGGATTGCCGCGTTTGCTGCCGCCGCCCTCGATTTCGTCGAGGAGAACGGGGGCGACTTCGGCGGCCGCATTTCCCTCCTGATCACCGGCGACGAGGAGGGACCGTCGATCAACGGCACCGTGAAGCTCCTCGACTGGGCGTCAAAGCGCGGCGAGCGCTTCAGCCATGCCATCGTCGGCGAACCCACCAACCCGAACGCTCTCGGCGACATGGTGAAGGTCGGCCGTCGCGGTTCCCTGTCCGGTTTCGTCAAGCTCAGGGGCGTGCAGGGGCACGTCGCCTATCCGCACCTTGCCGACAACCCGCTTCGCGTCGCGCCGGCCGTCATCGCCGCGCTGATGGACCCGCCGTTCGATGCCGGCAACGAGCGCTTCCAACCGTCCAACCTGGAGGTCACCTCGGTCGAGACCGGCAATCGCGCCACCAATGTCGTGCCGGCCGAGGTGGAGATCGCCTTCAATATCCGCTTCAACGACATCTGGACGGTCGA
Organism: Pleomorphomonas sp. T1.2MG-36; assembly: GCF_950100655.1. Taxonomy (NCBI): domain Bacteria; kingdom Pseudomonadati; phylum Pseudomonadota; class Alphaproteobacteria; order Hyphomicrobiales; family Pleomorphomonadaceae; genus Pleomorphomonas; species Pleomorphomonas sp. T1.2MG-36. The sequence continues at coordinate 608,549 of NZ_CATNLY010000023.1, read as the reverse complement.
GGCGTTGCACGAGGAGATCGGCGCACGGGTTCGCCGCGCCGTCGAGACCGCGCCGCTGCGGACGGGGCGACCTGCGCCGCTCGCTTACGAGCTGACGTTCGAGCCCACCAACGCGGTTTCCTTCCTGACCCACGACGCCACACTGATCGGTGGCCTGTCGGATGCGGTCGAGGCGGTCACCGGCCGCCGTCCGGAGCTGTCCACCACTGGCGGCACGTCGGACGCGCGCTTCATCAAGAACTACTGCCCGGTGGTCGAGTTCGGCCTCGTCGGACAGACCATGCACAAGGTGGACGAGAACGTGGCGCTCGACGACCTGCACCGCCTGAAGGCGATCTACCGGGCCTTCCTGGATAAGTACTTCGCTTCATAACCTTCAGCCCTCCCTATGCGCGTTCCCAGAAGGGCAACACGCGGGGAGGGCACACAGGCTGGCCAGAAACTGGCGGCGGCACTATCCCTTCGCCTTGCCCTTCTTTGCCGGCTTTTCTTCGGCTGCGGGCGCCTCGCCATCCCAGCGCAAGATGACGACGGCGAGCGGCGGCAAGGTCAGATCGAGCGAGAAGTCCATGCCGTGGCTCGGGGCGTCGTTGGCCGTGAGCCGCCCCTTGTTGCCCATGTTGGAACCGCCGTAGATTTCGGCGTCGGAGTTGAACACCTCGCGCCAGACGCCGGCGCGCGATACCCCGACGCGATACCCCGAACGCGGCACCGGCGTGAAGTTTCCGACGACGAGGCAGGGTGCGTCACTCTCGAAGCCCCAGCGCATGAAGGCCAGTGTCGACTGCTCGTTGTCGTCCACCACCACCCACTGGAAGCCTTCCGGCTCGAAGTCGCGGGCATGCAGCGCCGGTTCTGCCCGATAAAGCGTATTGAGGTCGCGCATCAGGCGCTGGATGCCGAGATTGCTCGCCCGGCTTTCGAGCCACAGGTCGATCGTGCCGTCGTGGTTCCACTCGCGCCCCTGGGCGATCTCGTTGCCCATGAAGGACAGCTTCTTGCCGGGGTGGGTCCACATGAAGGCGTAGTAGGAGCGGAGGTTGGCGAAACGCTGCCACTCATCGCCGGGCATGCGGCCGAAGATCGAGCGCTTGCCATGCACCACCTCGTCGTGGCTGAGCGGCAGCACGAAGCGCTCGGAATAGGCGTACATCAGCGCGAAGGTCAGCTGATTGTGGTGATATTTGCGATGAACGGGCTCGAGCGAGAAGTAGTCGAGCGAATCGTGCATCCAGCCCATGTTCCACTTGTAGGAGAAGCCAAGGCCGCCGTCGGCCAGTGGGGCGGTCACGCCCGGCCACGCGGTGGACTCCTCGGCGATCATCAACGCGTCCGGCACTTCGTGGGCGATGACGCCATTGAGGTGCTTGATGAAGGACACCGCTTCCAGGTTCTCCCGGCCACCATACTTGTTTGGAATCCACTCGCCCGGCTGGCGCGAATAGTCGCGGTAGAGCATCGACGCCACTGCGTCGACCCGGAGGCCGTCGATGTGGAAACGCTTCAGCCATTCGAGTGCCGAGGCGACCAGAAAGCCGATCACTTCGGTGCGGCCGAAGTTGTAGATCAGCGTGTTCCAGTCCTGATGGAAGCCTTCGCGCGGGTCCTGGTGCTCGTAGAGCGGCGTACCATCGAAGTGGGCGAGGCCATGGGCGTCGGTCGGAAAATGCGCCGGCACCCAGTCGAGGATGACGCCGATGCCCGCCTCGTGGCAGGCGTCGACGAATCGGGCAAAGTCGGCCGGCGAACCATAGCGGGCCGTGGGCGCGAACAGCCCGAGCGGCTGATAGCCCCATGAACCGCCGAACGGATGCTCCATGATCGGCAACAGCTCGATGTGCGTGAAGCCCATGTGCTTCACGTAAGCCACGAGATGCTCGGCGAGGAAACGCCAGGTAACGGGCTTGCCGTCCGGACGCTGCCACGAGCCGGGATGCACCTCGTAGACGGAAAACGGCGCGGTCCTGGACTGGAAGGCGGCGCGGTTGCGCATGAAGGTGGCATCGTGCCATTCGAACGGCTTGGGATCGGCAACGATGGAGGCGGTGGCCGGCGCCAGTTCGTACTGGCGGGCGACGGGGTCAGCTTTGTCGGGCAGCAGCTCGCCGTGGGCACCGATGATCTCGTACTTGTAGGCTTCGCCAACGGGAAGGCGAGGGATGAACAACTCCCAGACGCCGCATTCGCGGCGGAGTCGCATCGGGTGGCGGCGGCCGTCCCAGACGTTGAAGTTGCCGACCACCGAAACGCGCTGGGCATTGGGGGCCCAGACGGCGAAGCGCACGCCCGGCACGCCCCCGACTTCGGTGACTACGGCACCCAGTGCGTCGGTGAGCTGCCGGTGCTGCCCCTCGGCGAGCAGGTAGACATCCATTTCACCGAGCAACGGCCCGAAGGAGTATGGGTCTTCCGCCTCGTGGCTGCCGTTCGGCCACTCGACCCGCAGGCGGTAGAGGCCTGGATCGCCCTGCGCGAAAGCCACCCACAGGCCACCTTCCACGTGCTGGAAGTCGGCGAGTTTGCGTCCGTCGGAGGAAATCAGCGCGATGGCGCGGGCGTTCGGCTTGAAGGTCCGGATGACGGTCCGCGCACCTGATACCCGATGCGGCCCGAGAAGTGCAAAGGGGTCGCCATGGGTTCCCTCGGTGATCGCCCGGACCGCACCGTCCGTCAGTCCCTCACGCAACCCGAGATCCACCATCGACCCATCTCCCGAATTCGATCGCTATTTCTCGACGTTACGCGGAAGCCAAGGCGAGGGCAAATGGCTTTCCGACCAATCAAAGCAACTGGTTGAAATGGCCCGCGGCCGCGCGCGGCGTGCAACGATGCAGAGCGAAACGGACCTTTCCGAGCAGAAATCCTTCGTCTTGGAGCTGGGTCAGCCGGTCAGCATGGACTTCAGACGGGTAAACCGCCGGCGGATCCTGTCCCCCGAGAGCGCCATCTCCAGCGCTCGCGGTTCAGCCACCAGCACGACCAGTTGCCGGCCGCGCGTCGCCGCCGTGTAGAGGAGATTGCGGGCCAGCATGATCGCGTGGTCGCGCAGGAGCGGGATCACCACCGCCGGGTATTCCGAGCCCTGGCTTTTGTGAATGGTGATGGCATAGGCGCGAGTCAGCGCCTCAAGGTCCTCGAGGCCGTATTTCACGTCGCGCCCGTCGAAGGAGACGACGACTTCGTCTTCTTTCTGGCGGATGCGCTTCAGAATGCCGAGGTCGCCGTTGAACACGTCGCGATCGTAGTCGTTCTCGATCTGCATCACCTTGTCGCCGGTGGCGTAGGTTTGGCCGAATCGTTCGATGCGGTCGAGCGGCGCGCCGTTCAGAAGTTCGGCAAGACGGTCGTTGAGGTTGCGGGCGCCGCAGATGCCCTTCTGCATCGGCGTGATCACCTGCACGTCGCGCATGGCATCGAGACCGAAGCGGCGAGGGATGCGGTTGCCGACCACCTCCAGGATCTTGGCCAGCGCATCGTCGGCCCCGCGCGCCTCGATGACGTAGAAGTCGGCAAGTTCGCCGGAGGGCGGCGGCTCCGGCCATTCGCCCCGATTGATTCGGTGGGCGTTGACGATGATCCGGCTCTCTTCGGCCTGGCGGAAGATCTCGGTCAGACGGGCCACGGGCACCAGGCCGGCGCCGATGATGTCGGCGAGCACCTGGCCCGGTCCGACGGACGGCAACTGATCGACGTCGCCGATCAGGATCAGCGCCGCGTTGAGCGGCACGGCCTCGACCAGCGCGGCCATCAGCGGCACGTCGACCATCGACGTTTCGTCGATCACCACCACGTCGGCTTCCAGCGGTTCGGACGCCGAGCGCTTGAAGCCGCCGGTCGTTGGGTCGATTTCCAGAAGGCGGTGGATGGTCTTCGCCTCGCGGCCAGCCTGTTCGGCCATGCGGCGGGCGGCGCGGCCGGTCGGAGCGGCGAGCGCCACCGTGAGCTTCGAGGTGGCGATGGTGGCAAGCAGGGCTTCGAGCAGCGTTGTCTTGCCGACGCCGGGGCCGCCGGTGATCACCGAGACCTTCGCACCGGCGACCAGCGCCAGCGCTTCGCGTTGCGATGGGCTGAGCTGCATGCCCTTTCGCGTTTCGAACCGCTCGACGGCCGTGTCGACGTCGATCTTGCCCCAAGGTGGGCGCCCTTCGGAGAGAGCCTTGAGGCGGCTGGCGACGGAGCGTTCGAAGCGGGCGAGGCGGCGAACGGCCAGAAACGCGGTGCCGTCGATGTCGAAGGTCTCGACATCGCCCTGAGCGATAGCTCCTTCCACCTCGGCCGACACGGCGTCGGCATCGACACCGAGCAGCCGTTCGGCACGCTCCAGCACGTCGGCGCGCGGCACGGCCGTATGGCCGTCGTCCGCCGCGCCCTCGATGGCATGGGCGATTCCGGCCCGGATGCGCTCCGGCGCGGCGCGGTCGATGCCGAATTTCTCGGCGATCTCGTCGGCGCCGGCAAAGCCGATGCCGCGCACCTCGCGGGCGAGGCGATAGGGGTCTTCCTCGACCAGCTTTACCGCTTCCGGTCCCAGGACCTTCCAGATGGCCACGGCGCGCGCCGTGGCGATACCTTTGTCCTGGAAGGCGATCATCACGTCCTTGACCGCCTTGCGCTCCCGGTAGCTTTCGGCGATGCGGGCGGCGGTCTGCTTGCCGAGGCCTGGCACGGTGACGAGCCGCATCGGCTCGTTTTCGATGACGTCGAGCGCCTTGGCCCCGAACACCTGCACGATGCGCTCGGCCATCGCCGGCCCGATGCCGGAAATGAGGCCCGACCCAAGAAAGCGCACCACCGCATCCTTGCCGGTGGGCTCGTGCGTCTCGATGCGGTCGGCGCGGAACTGCAGGCCGTGGACCTTGTCGGTCATCCACTGGCCCTCGGCGTCGATCTTTTCACCTGCGGCCACGGTGGGAACGTGGCCGACGACCGCCACAGGGTCCTTTCGGCCGCGCACGCGTATCCTCAACACCGAGAAGCCGTTTTCCTCGTTGTGGAAGGTAACGCGCTCGACCGTGCCGGTGAGCCGCTCGAACAAACGCTCGGATGGTCGGGAATCATCAATCATTCTACCAGTTATGCAGTGTTCCACTACTGTTCGTCGAGCCTTGATCGGTCTATGTATGCGCCCGTCGCGCCGCGCTCCGATAACGATCGGCATGGCTGGCGCCGACTCTTCGTCGGAGTGTGTCCCTCTCATGTCGTCCGAGCTTACCCGCCGTGACCTTCTGGCCATGCTGGCCGCTCTCGGGCTCGTCCCGAGCCTTTCCGCAACCGAGGCTCTCGCCGTTGAGGCGTCGACCAGGCTCGGCAAGCCGAAGCCCTTTTCCTTCAGCAAGTTGATGACCGCCGCCAAGGAGCGGGCCGCCGCCGCCTACGTGCCGGAGGTGCCGCGCGCCTTCGAGGCGCTGGAAGCCATCGACTACGACAGGCATTGGCAGATCAAGTTCAAGGACGATCACACCGTCCAGGCGGCCGGCGGCAAGGCGCCGCTTCGCTTCTTCCACCTCGGCCGTTACTTCAAGCTGCCGGTCGGCATCTATCTCGTCGATGGCGACAAGACGCAGGAAGTCCTCTACTCGCCGGACTATTTCGACATTCCCGAGGGCAATCCGGCCGCCAGCCTGCCGGGCGACATCGGGTTCGCCGGCTTCCGCGTCATGGACGATACCGGCCAGCGCGATTGGCTGGCCTTCCTCGGGGCCGCCTATTTCCGCTCGTCGGGTGCGCTCGACCAGTACGGCCTGTCCGCCCGCGCGCTGGCCATCGACGTCGCCATGCCGACGCCCGAGGAGTTCCCGCGCTTCACCAACTTCTACTTCGGCGCCTCCAAGGACGGCCAGTTCGCCATCTATGCCGACCTCGAGGGGCCGCGCGTTTCGGGCGCCGTTCGCTGGGATGTCAGCCGCGACGAGAACCGCACGGTCGTCATGGACATGGCCGTACGCTTCTACCCGCGCGAGGATATCGCCCGCTTCGGCGTGGCGGCGCTGACCTCCATGTTCTGGTACGACGAGACCAATCGTCAGCGGGCGCCCGACTGGCGGCCGGAGATCCACGACTCGGATGGCCTATCGATCTGGAACGGTGCCGGCGAACGAGTCTGGCGGCCGCTCAACAACCCGATCAACGTGATGACGTCGACATTCGTCGACAAGAACGTCAAGGGCTTCGGCCTCTGTCAGCGCGACCGCTCTTTCGAAGACTATCAGGACGACGGCGTCTTCTACGAGAAGCGGTCGACGGTATGGGTCGAGCCGAAGGGCGAGTGGGGCGACGGCGCGGTGCAACTCGTCGAGATTGCCACCGACGACGAGATCCACGACAACATCGTTGCCTACTGGCTGCCGGCGGCGCCGGCCATCAAGGGCAGTGAGATCGCCTTCGACTATCGCCTGACCTGGGGCGTCGACGAGCCGAACCCGGCGCCGGTCGGCCGCGTCTACTCGACGCGTCTCGGCTTCGGCGGCGTGCCCGGTCAGACCCGCCCCGCCGGTGTCGTCAAATATGTGATCGATTTCGACGGTGGCGACCTCAGCACCTATGACCAGTCGTCGGGCGTCGAGGCTGTGGTCTCCGCGTCGTCCGGCTCCATCTCGGGCGTCTACACGCTGCCGGTGGTGGGTACCACGCGTTGGCGGGCCGTGTTCGACTTCAAGGGCGACGGCCCCAACCCGGTGGACATGCGCCTCTACCTTCGCGCCGGCGACAAGACGCTGACCGAGACCTGGCTTTACCAGCATCTGCCGACCACGTTCGTCTGGCCGAAGTGATCCGGGCGGGCGGTTGAGTTCGATGGGGCGGGGAGGAAACTTCCCGCCCTTTTCTCAATAGTCGACCTGCATCAGGCAAAGCCCCTCGGGCGGAGCCACCGGCGCGCACGCGCTGCGATCGGTGGCGTCCAGCGACGCCTTGAGATCGGCCGCCGTCCAGCGACCGTCGCCGACCTTCCGGAGCCCTCCGACCATCGACCGCACCTGATTGTGCAGGAATGAGCGCGCCGAGACCAGGAAGTGAATCTCGCCGTCCACCGCGACCACATCGAGCTGATCGAGCGTCTTGACCGGGCTCTTCGACTGGCAGTCCGAGGAGCGGAAGGTGGTGAAGTCGTGCCGACCGAGCAGCACCTTGGCGGCATCCGCCATGCGCTCGACGTCGAGTGACGCGTGGACGTGCCAGACGAGGTGACGCTCCAGCGTCGGCGGTGCCCGCCGTGCGAAGACACGATACCGATAGTGACGCCTCACCGCCGAAAAACGAGCGTCGAAGCTCTCCGGCACCTCTTCGGCTGACACGATGGTGATGGCGTGCGGCCTCAGGTGAACGTTGCCGGCGTCGCGGATGGTATCGGTGCGCAACGTCTTGCCGATGTCGAAGTGGCAGACTTGGCCGAGTGCGTGAACGCCGGCATCGGTACGGCCGGCGCCCTTGAGGACGATCCTCTCGCCGGTGAACCCCTGGATCGCCCGTTGCAGGTAGTCCTGTACGCCGGTTCCTTCGGCCTGCGATTGCCAGCCGGAAAAAGCGGTGCCGTCATATTCGATGAGCATCCGGTAACGGGGCATATCGGTCAGCCGAACTGGAAGCCGGTGCCCAGGCGGGCACCGCGTGCGAAGTCGGCGAAGGACATCGCCTTCGAACCGGCCCGCTGCACGGTGAGGAGGCGCACCGCGCCTTCGCCGCAGGCGACCATCCCTTCGACCGACAGCAGGGAGCCGGGTAACCCGGAGCCCTCGGCCCGCTCGGCCCGGAGGAGCTTGACCCGCTCCTCGCCCTTGCCGAGATCAGCCATGAACCAGGCGCCGGGGAAGGGCGAAAGGCCGCGCACGTGATCATGCACCACAGTGCCCGTCAGGTGCCAGTCGACGCGGGTCTCCTCGTTGGTGATCTTCGCGGCGTAGGTGACACCGTCCTCGCCTTGGGAAACGAAGGATATCGATCCATCCTCGATTTTGCCGAGGGCCTCGGCCATCAAGGCGGCGCCCGTCGGCGACAGTGCGTCGTGCAACTCGCCGGCGGTCATGTTCGGTCCGATGACGACGCGGGCGGTCAGCGCCACCGGGCCGGTGTCGAGCCCTTCCTCCATCTTCATCACCATGACGCCGGATTCCGCGTCGCCGGCCATGACGGCACGGTTGATCGGCGCAGCCCCGCGCCAACGCGGCAGCAGCGAGGCATGCAGGTTGAGACAGTGGAGGCGAGGGGCGTCGAGCACGGGCTTCGGCAGGATGAGGCCGTAGGCGACGACAACGGCGACATCGGCGCCATGGGCGGCGAAGGTCGCCTGCGCCTCCTCCGTCCTCAGTGTCTTTGGCGTCAGAACCGGAATGCCCAGCGCATCGGCGCGGACGTGGACCGGCGAGCGACGAAGGTCCATGCCGCGTCCGGCCGGCTTCGGCGCACGCGTATAGGCGGCGATGACCTCATGTCCCGCCCCGACGACGGCGTCGAGCACCGGCACCGAGAAATCGGGCGTTCCCATGAAGACGATCTTGAGCGGCATGGCGATCCTGCGGCAGTTGTTCTGCCCGGCGTTTCATACCATGCGGATGGCGGCGTCAAGCATCGGAACCGCGTGAAGCCGCGAAAGCGGCTTCCGGCGCCAAGCGGCGCCCGCGCGGAGCGCGAAAGCCAAGGGCGGGAGGCCCGCCGGCGATTGAGGCGAACAAAGCCGAAAGCGGGTTCCGGCGCCAAGCGGCGCCCGCGCGGAGCGCGAAAGCCAAGGGCCGGAGGCCGCCAACGATTGAGGCGAACAAAGCCGAAAGCGGCTTCCGGCGCCAAGCGGCGCCCGCACGGAGCGCGAAAGCCAAGGGCCGGAGGCCCGCCGGCGATTGAGGCGAAGAAAGCCGAAAGCGGCCTTAAGACGCAGGAAAACTAGATCCTCGTCTTTTCCTTGGCCGCCTTGGCGAACTTCTTGGTGACGCGGTCGCGCTTCAGCTTGGAGATGTGGTCGATGAACAAGACGCCGTCGAGATGGTCGATCTCGTGCTGCAGACAGGTGGCAAGCAGCCCGTCAGCTTCCACCTCCTCCGGCTCTCCGGCGAGGTTGGTGTAACGGACGCGAATCTTGGCCGGTCGCTCGACTTCCTCATAGTAGTCGGGGATCGACAGGCAACCTTCCTCGTAGACCGACAACTCCTCGGATTTCCAGAGAATTTCCGGATTGATGAAGACGCGCGGCTCCTTGGCGTCCTCGTCGTGCGAGACGTCGATGGTGATGAGGCGGTTCATCTCGCCCACCTGCACGGCGGCAAGGCCGATGCCGGGCGCCGCGTACATGGTTTCGAGCATGTCTTCGGCAAGCTTGCGAACGCCATCGTCGACGCGGGCGATGGGCGCCGAAGTCAGTCGAAGCTGCGGGGCGGGAAGGATAACGAGGGGGCGTGTTGACATGAAAAGTCAGATACGCATGGCAGCTATTGCCGTCAATAGCGACCATCCGGGCATGTCCTGGGAACTGTGGGCCGTTCACGCGAAACGGCGCAAGCCAATGCAGTCGGCGGCGGATGGGCATGGCTTGCGTTTCCGCTCTCAAGCCGGGCAAGGTGGAGCATCTTCTCCATCCGGGAATCGCCATGACCATTCTCGTCGCCGTTCGGGGCTGGAAGCCCGATCATTGGATCCAAGCCCTGCGGGAGGCTGCGCCCGATCGCGCGGTGGTGCTGCCGGGCGACGATTTCAACCCAGCCAGCGTCCGTTACGCTCTCGTCTGGAAGCCGGAGCCCGGCTATCTCAAAACATTCCCCAAGCTCGAGGCGATCTTCTCGCTGGGGGCCGGCGTCGACCATCTCACCACCGATCCGGATCTCCCCAACCTTCCGGTCGTTCGCATCGTCGACCCCGATCTGACCGGGCGGATGACCGAATGGGTCGTGCTCAACGTGCTCCTGCATCACCGCCGTCATGCCCATTACGCGGCGGCACAGGCGGCCGGCGGTTGGAAGCCGCTCCGCCAGTGGGCGGCCAGTGCCGTTCGCGTCGGCATCATGGGGCTGGGCGAGCTCGGGCGGGACGCCGCACGGGCGCTCCTGGCGCTCGGCTTTCAGGTCGCCGCCTGGAGCCGAACCGAGAAGCGCATGGAAGGTGTCGATTGCTTCCATGGCGAGGAAGGACTTGCGCCCTTCCTCGCTCGCACGGACATTCTCGTGTCCTTGTTGCCGCTGACGGCGGAGACCGAGAACCTGATCGACGGCGCCGTCATCGATGCGCTGGCCAAGGATGGCCCTCTCGGCGGTCCGGTCATTCTGAATGCCGGCCGCGGCCGGTCACTGGTCGAGGCCGACCTGGTCGAAGCGCTGCTGGACGGCCGCGTGAAAGGCGCAAGCCTCGATGTCTTCGCCACCGAACCATTGCCGGCCGAGAGTCCGCTCTGGCAGGCGCCCAATCTTTTCATGACGCCTCATGTCGCCGCCGAGAGCGATCCGGTGGCGCTCAGCCGCTATGTAATCGGCGAGATCGCCGCTTACGAGGCGGGGCGGCCCCTCCGTCATCTTGTCGATCGCGACAAAGGCTACTGAGCGCAAAGGCGAAAGCCCTTAGGCGGCGAAAAACGCAACGTCCCGAATGGACTGGGCGAATTGACGGCACGCACAACAAACTGTCATATAACTCAGGTAACGAAGAACGCGGAGACGGCGAACCTTTCTGAGACCGCTCGCGGCATCCCGGATCGGAGCGCCTTCTAGAACGCGCAAACCTCGCCCGCTTCCTTGCGGAGGCGGGTATGGGGCGTTGCCGAAGAGTGGGAAATCCGGGTGCCGGAGTGTCCGGCCAACAGGGGAACCATCATGTCTTTCAAACTGTTTCTCGCGTCGACCATCGCCGCGCAGGCCGTTCTGTGCGTTTCCACGCCCGTGTTCGCGGCGTCGCTGGATGAACTCGTCGCTGCCGCGAAGGCCGAAGGCAAGCTGACCACCATCGCCCTGCCGCACGACTGGTGCGGCTACGGTGCCGTTATCGAGGGCTTCAAGGCCAAGTATGGTCTCGAGGTCAACGAGCTCAATCCCGACGCCGGCTCCGGCGACGAGATCGAGGCGATCAAGGCCAACAAGGGCAACACCGGCGATCAGGCGCCTGACGTGATCGACGTCGGTCTCAGCTTCGGTCCGTCCGCCAAGGCCGAGGGACTTCTGCAGCCCTACAAGGTGGCGACCTGGGACAGCATCCCCGACAGCGCCAAGGACGCCGAGGGCTACTGGTACGGCGACTACTACGGCGTGATGTCCTTCGGCATCAACAAGGACCTCATCAAGGACAGCCCGGCCGATTGGGCCGACCTCCTGAAGCCGGAGTTCGCCAACGCCGTGGCTCTGGCCGGCGATCCGCGCGCTTCCTCGCAGGCCATCTCGGCCGTCTTCGCGGCAGGCCTGTCGGCCGCCGGTGGCGATGTCGCCAAGGCTGGCGAGGCCGGCCTCGGTCTCTTCAAGGATGTCGTCGCCAAGGGCAACTTCGTGCCGGTGATCGGCAAGTCGGCCTCCCTCGCGCAGGGCACGACGCCGATCGTCGCCGCCTGGGACTACAACCTTCTGTCCTGGCGCGACACGCTCGCCGGCAACCCGCCGATCGACGTCGTTGTGCCGAAGACCGGCGTGCTGGCCGGTGTCTACGTTCAGGCGATCTCGGCCTATGCGCCGCATCCGAATGCCGCCAAGCTGTGGATGGAGTATCTCTACTCGGATGAAGGTCAGCTCGGCTGGCTGAAGGGCTATTGCCATCCGATCCGCTTCAACGACCTCGCCAAGAACGGCAAGGTGCCGCAGGAGCTGCTCGACAAGCTGCCGCCGGCCGAGGCCTATGCCAACGCCATCTTCCCGACGCTCGACGAGCAGGCGGCCTATAAGGAAACCATCACCAAGAATTGGGACAGCGTCGTCGGCGCCGACGTCAAGTAAGGCCCGGAGCGGCCACATGGCCGCCCGCCTCCCTTCCCGGTACCGCCCTCCGGCCATGGTCGGAGGGCGGTTTTCCGCGATCGCCGATCCGGATAGCAAAAAGCATGGCTTTCAGTGCTTCGTCTGCCAGTTCCCCCCGCCCACGCGTTCCATGGGCCGTCGTCGGCGTAACGCCTTTCATGGTCTTCGCCGTGCTGTTCCTGGTCCTGCCGACCCTGTTTCTCGTGGTCGGCGCGTTTCAGGACAATGAAGGCAGTTTCACCTTCGCCAACTTGGGCAAGCTGTGGACGCCGACCATCCTGTCGTCCTACTGGATCTCCATCAAGGTGTCGGTCGCCTCGGCGGTGATCGGCGCGGCGATCGGTGCCTTCATCGCCTATGCGGCGGTGTCGGGTGGCCTGCCGCGCTGGATCCGCCCAACCATCATGACCTTCTCCGGCGTCGCATCGCAGTTCGCCGGCGTACCGCTGGCCTTCGCCTTTCTGGCGACGCTCGGCCGGCAGGGTCTGGTCACGTTGTTCCTGTCGTCGGTGTTCGGTCTCAACATCTACGCCCAGGGCTTCAACCTCCTGTCCTTCTGGGGGCTGACGCTCACCTACCTCTATTTCCAGATCCCGCTGATGGTGCTGATCGTCACCCCGGCCATCGAGGGGCTGCGGAAGGAATGGCGCGAGGCGGCCACCATCCTCGGCGCGTCCAACTGGCAGTATTGGCGTCATATCGCCGGGCCGGTTCTGCTGCCGAGCTTTCTCGGTGCGACGCTGCTTCTGTTCGCCAACGCCTTCGGCGCCATAGCCACCGCCTATGCGCTGACCGGCTCGTCGCTCAACATCGTCACCATCCTGCTCTACGCGCAGATCCGCGGCGACGTGCTGCATGACCAGAACCTCGGCTATGCCATCGCCTTCGGCATGATCGTCATCACCGGTCTTTCCAATCTCTGCTACATCCTGCTGCGCGTGCGCAGTGAAAGGTGGCTCAAATGAAGAGCGACCGCCTCGGCCACTGGCTCGCCATCCTGATCGGCACGCTGTATTTCCTGGTCCCGCTCGCGGCCACCTTCGAGTTTTCGTTGAGGAAGCTCAGGGGCGTCTACAGCTTCGAGGCCTACAGGGTGGTGCTGGCCGACCCGCAGTTCCAGTCGTCCTTCACCTTCTCGGTCGGCCTTGCCGTGGTCACCATTGTCTTCGGCATGGCCATCATCGTGCCGATGGCCTATTTCGTCGAGCTGCGGCTCAGGAAGCTCAGGCCGTTCGTCGAGTTCGTGACGCTGCTGCCGCTGGTGGTGCCGGCCATCGTCATCGTCTTCGGCTATCTGCGCCTCTACAACTCGTCGAGCGTCCTGCCGCTCACCAACTCCTCGCTCGGCACCAACTTTCTCCTGACCTGCGGCTACGTGACGCTGGCGCTGCCCTACATGTACCGCTCCATCGAGACGGGCCTCCGGTCCATCGACGTCAGAACGCTGACCGAAGCGGCCGAGAGCCTCGGCGCATCGTCGGGCACCATCATCTGGCGCATCATCCTGCCCAACATCCGGTCGGCCATGCTGTCGGGCGCCTTCCTGACCTTTGCCATCGTCATCGGCGAATTCACCTTCGCCAGCCTGCTCAACCGGCCGGCCTTCGGTCCCTACCTCCAGCTCATCGGCGCCAATCGTGCCTACGAGCCGGCGGCGCTGGCCGTCATGGCCTTCATGATCACCTGGGCCTGCATGGGGATCATCCAGGTCATCTCCCGCAACGCCGTTGCTGCCCGCCCCTGACCCGGCGCCCCAACCGCCGCACTCCACGGAACGCCCGATGTCCTTCATCGAAATCAGCCACCTCAGGAAGTCCTTCGGTCCGAACACCGTGGTCCACGACTTCAGCCTTTCCATCGAGAAGGGCGAGTTTATCTCCTTCCTCGGCCCGTCGGGCTGCGGCAAGACCACGATTCTCAGAATGATCGCCGGCTTCGAGACCGTCACGTCGGGATCGATCCATGTCGGCGGGCTGGAGATGACGAACCTGCCGCCGGCCAAACGCAATGTCGGCATGGTGTTTCAGGCCTACGCGCTGTTTCCCAACCTGACGGTGGCCGGCAACATCGGCTTCGGGCTGAAGATTGCCGGCAAGGACAAGGGCGAGATCGACGCGCGCGTTGCCGAGATGCTGGAACTCATCAAGTTGCCGGACCTCGGCGATCGCTACCCCTACCAGCTATCCGGCGGCCAGCAGCAGCGCGTGGCGCTCGCTCGCGCGCTGGCGATCAAACCGCAGGTGTTGCTGCTCGACGAGCCCTTGTCAGCGCTCGACGCCAAGATCCGCGTATCCCTGCGCGAGGAGATTCGGGCTCTCCAGCGCGAACTGGGCATCACCACCGTGTTCGTCACGCACGACCAGGAAGAGGCGCTGTCCATCTCCGACCGCATCGTGGTGATGAACGAAGGTCGGGCCGATCAGGTCGGGACGCCTTCGGAAATATACAACAACCCGACGACGCGTTTCGTGGCGAGTTTCGTCGGCACGCTCAATCTGTTCGAGGCGCGTGTTGTCGATCCGGCGACCGGGCGTGTGTCGATCGACGGCCAGCCGGTGGTGACGGCGCGCGACATTTCCGCCTTTGGCATCGCCGACGAGGCGACCGTGGCGCTGAGGCCCGAGGCACTGTCGCTCGGCGGCGACGGCGAGAGCGATCGCAATGCCCTTGCCGGAACCGTCGAGGAGGTGTCCTTCCTTGGCGCGGTGATACGCGTCCGCGTCCGGCTTCGCGAGGCCAGGGTGTCGCTCGACATCTTCAACGATCCGGCACTCGAGTTGCCGAAGGTCGGATCGGCGGCGACGGTTTTCTTCAAAAAGGACGATCTGCTGATCATCGATCGCGCGCAATAAAGCAAAGCCGCCCTCCGGAGGGAGGGCGGCGATGGTCTTGCGGGGTTCAGGATCAGTTGGCGGGATCGGGCGTCTCGTCGGCGGGCGCGTCCTGCGCCGGGCCGGGGCCCTGGCCCATCCAGTTCTTCATCATGCCCGGACCATGATGGCGGCCGTGCTTGCCATCACGGCCCCAGCCATCGCGGTTCGGCCGGTCTTCGGCCGAGAGGACACCGTCCTTGTTGCGGTCGAAGCGGTTCAGCATCTGCTCGGCGGCCGCATCGGCCTCGGCCTTGGTGATCTGACCGTCACCGTCGGCGTCGAGCCGCTGGAAGGCGCGCACCATCATTTCCCGATGTTGCTTCCAGAACCAGGGCTCGAACTCCTGAATGGTAATGCCGTCCTTGCCGTCGCTGTTGGCCTCCGCGAACATCTTGTCGCGATAGGCAGTCAGCTCGGCGGCGTCGACCTTGCCATCCTTGTTGGTGTCGGCCGCGGTGAAGACTTTCATCGGTCCGCCTGACGGGCCGTATCCCATCGGTCCCATGCCGGGGCCGGCGGCGAAGGCGACGGTGCCGATGGCAATGACCGAAAGAGTGGAAATCGTGGCGAGTGTGAGCGCTTTCACGGGAGCTTCTCCTTGTCTGTCCGTACCGCCTACGGCTTGAAAAGGGGGTTCCCGTTGGCGGCAGTGGCAACATAGGGAGCAATTGTCGCTCAAATTCGCCGGGAAATGCCCCTGTTGTATTGAGGCGTAACCTCGCAGGCGAGTGATACATCTTGATACCATTTCCTTTGGTATCCTTCCGGCGGATCGCTATCCTTGGGACACAGAACGTCCGAGTACCCGACATGACCGAACCTCAACCCCACATTCTGGTGGTCGACGATCATCGCGAGATCCGAGACCTTATCGGCCGCTACCTGCTGAAGAACGGATTTCGAGTCACGACGGCAGAGAGCGCGGCAGCGGCGCGAAAGGCGCTGAAGGCGGCGGCGGTCGATCTCGTGGTGCTCGACATCATGATGCCTGGCGAGGACGGCCTCAGCCTGTGCCGCTTCCTGCGCGAGAGCTCGGATACGCCGGTGATCCTGCTCACCGCCATGGCCGAGGATACCGACCGGGTCGTCGGCCTGGAAATCGGCGCCGACGACTACGTCACCAAGCCGTTCAATCCGCGCGAACTGCTCGCCCGCATCCGCGCGGTGCTGAGACGAACGCAGGCCGTGCCCAAGCCCCGGGATCCACTGGAGTCCCGGCGGTTGAAGTTCGACCGCTTCGTGCTCGATGCGCGCCGCCGGGAACTGGTCGGTGGCGACGGCGTGGCACTGCCGCTGTCCACGGCCGAGTTCCAACTGCTCACCGCTTTCCTGAAGCGTCCCAACATGGTCCTCAACCGCGATCAGCTGATGGATCTCACCTCCGGACGCACGCCGCAAATCTTCGATCGTTCCATCGACAATCAGGTCAGTCGGCTGCGCAAGAAGATCGAGGTCGACCCCAAGAATCCCGAACTGATCAAGACCGTGTGGGGAGGCGGTTACATCTTTGCCGCCGACGTCGAGGAGTTGTCCGAGTGAGATTGCGTCTGTTCCCGCGCAGCCTTGCCGGCCAGCTTTCGGTATTGCTGATCGCCGCCGTCCTGATCGCCCAGGTGGTCACGCTGGTGTTCTTCGCCGAAAGCCGGCGATCGGCGATCGACGCGGCGGCCCGCGAGCAGGTGCTCGGCCGCATTGCCACGCTGGCCAACCTGATCGAGGAAACGCCCGTCGGCCAGCGCGATCGCATTCTGGGGGCGCTCAGCACCAGCCGCTTTACCTACTCGGTCACTCCCGAGCCGCTGGTCAAGGGAGACGTCACCGTCTGGCCCGACAACGAGACGCGCGCCAAGCTCGACGAAATCTTCGGGCCGGGGCGACAGGTCCGCGCCGAGTTTGCCGACAACGACCGGGCCGGTGTCGAACCGCGCCCCGTACCGCGGGGCAACGGACAGGGACCGGGTGGCCGGCAGCGGATGAAGCACTGGCCGCCGACGCTTGCGCTGTCGGTGCGGCTTGCCGACGGCGCCTGGCTCAACTCGGAAACGCTGCTGCCGCGCCCCCAGCTCTGGGCATGGCCGGTGGTGATGTCGACCTTCCTGACGGTGATCGCCATATCCCTGGTCATGGCGCTGTCGGTGCGGCGGATCACCAAGCCGCTCCGGGAGCTGGCCCAGGCGTCCGACCGGCTCGGGCGCGGCGAGAATGTGCCCGACCTGCCCGAACGCGGTCCGGAGGAGATCGTCCGCGCCACGCGGGCCTTCAACGCCATGCAGGCGCGCGTCAGCCGTTTCGTCGCCGACCGTACCCGCATGGTGGCGGCAATCAGCCATGACCTCCGAACGCCTCTGACGTCGCTGCGCCTTCGGGCGGAGTTCATCGACGATGACGAGACGCGCGAGCGGATGATTGCCACCATCGACGAGATGGCGCGCATGGCCGAGGCGACGCTGGCCTTCGCCCGCGACGACGCGGCGGGCGAGGCGTCGCGCAATACCGATCTCGTGGCGCTGATCGAGGCGGTATCGGCCGACTTCTCGGACCTTGGTCATGACGTCACCGTGGAGGGGCCGGAGCATCTCTATCTGTCGGTCCGGCAGGTGTCGCTGCGGCGCGCCTTGCGCAATCTTGTCGAGAACGCCATCCGCTACGGGCTCCGCGCCCGCGTCCGGCTGGAGCGCACCGCCACCGCCGTCGTCATCGTCGTTGACGACGATGGCCCCGGCATCCCCGAGGACAAGCTGGAGGAGGTCTTTGCCCCGTTCACCCGGTTGGAGACGTCCCGCAATCTCGAAACCGGCGGCGTGGGCCTCGGCCTTGCCACGGCGCGCTCGATCGTCCGGGCCCACGGCGGCGAATTGACGCTTGCCAATCGGCCCGGCGGCGGTTTGACTGCGGCGATTCATCTGCCGGTCGCCGCCGAGACCTGACGGCTGCCGGAGCGCGCACGCAGGAGCGTCCATGTCCGGTACCCCGACCTTCGCTGTTGCCTCAAGTTTCATGGGGCTCCCTCGCTCCGATCGCAGCGCCGCTTTTGCTCTGGCCGGCATCCCGCTCGACATCGGCGTCACCAACCGTACCGGCGCCCGCTCGGGGCCGGCCGCCGTGCGCGCGGCGAGCCGCATGCTGACCGATGGTGACCATCCGCATTTCTGGATCGACCCGACGCGTCTCGATATTGCCGACATCGGCGACTTCACGATCGCCCTCGGTGATCTCGCCGCAAGCTATCGGCTGATCGAAGAACAGGCCGAGGGGCTCGATCATCTTCTTGCCGTCGGGGGCGAACACGGCATCACGCTGCCGCTCCTGCGCGCCCTGCGTCGCAAGGTCGGTGCGCCGCTCGGCCTTGTCCATTTCGACGCCCATGTCGACACCTGGCCGGACAACTTCGGCCAAGTTTATGGTCACGGCTCGCCCTTCTACCACGCCATCGAGGAAGGACTCGTCGATCCCAGGCGAATGATCCAGATCGGCATTCGCTCGCCCGTACAGCGGGAAGTCTGGGACTGGACGGTCGGGAAGGGCGTCACCATCCTCTCGGCCCAGGACGTTCACGCGCTGGGGCCGGCCGCCGTCGCCGAACGGGTCCGGAAGGTCGTGGGATCGGGAGCGACCTATTTCAGCTACGATGTCGACTGCCTCGATCCGGCCTTCGCTCCCGGCACCGGTACGCCGGAGTTCGCGGGCATTCTGCCATGGCAGAGCCAGGCCATTCTTCGCAGCCTTGCCGGCATCGACTTCGTCGGCATGGATGTCGTGGAAGTCGCCCCCGCCTACGACGTGTCGGAGATCACGTCGCTCGCAGCCGCCACGGTGATCTGGGACTATCTCGGCCTCGTCGGGTCGGCGAAGACGGCCTGATCGGCTACTTCCTGAGGATGGCCTTGAGGATTGCTTCCGAGGTGATGGCGCCGACGATTTCGCCGGCGTCTTCGACGAGCACCGGCTTGCCGGTGGCGACGGAAGCGGCCATCACTTCGCGGATCGGCGTCGTCGGGGCGACCACCGCGCTGCCCTCCTCGCGAATGAGATCGCCGGCCGGTGCCATGACGTCGGCGGCGCGCAACACGTTGAGCGGGTTCATGTGGGCGACGAACTCGGCGACATAGGGCGTCGCCGGGGCCAGCATGATCTCCTGCGCCGTACCCACCTGCACGACGCGCCCGCCGGCCATGATGGCGATGCGATCGCCGAGCTTCATGGCCTCGTCGAGGTCGTGGCTGACGAACAGGATGGTGCGCTTCAGCTCGGCGCGGAAATCGATCAGCTCATCCTGCAGCTTGTCGCGGATCAGCGGGTCGAGGGCCGAGAAGGGCTCGTCCATCAGCAGGATCGGCGCCTCGGTGGCGAATGCGCGGGCAAGACCCACCCGCTGCTGCATGCCGCCGGACAGCTCCTGCACCCGGCGGTCGGCCCAGTCGGCCAGGTGAACGCGCGCCAGCTCCGTCGCGACGCGCGCGGCGATGTCCGCCTTGGGCACGCCCGCGAGTTCGAGCCCGAGCGCCACGTTGTCGGCCACCGTCCGCCAGGGCAAGAGACCGAACTGCTGGAAAACCATGGCGACGCGTCGGCGGCGGATGCGGCGCAGCGCCACGGCATCGCAACGGGCGACATCGACTTCGCCTTCGCCGTCACGCACGAAAAGGTGCCCCCGGCTGACCCGGTTGAGGCCGTTGACGGCACGGATCAGCGTCGACTTGCCCGAGCCGGAAAGCCCCATCAGCACCAGGCATTCGCCCTCGCGCACCGAAAAGGATGCCTGCATGGCGCCGACGGTGAGGCCGGTCTCGGCGGTGATTTCCGATGGACTGAGGCCGGCATCGATCAGAGGGAAAGCGGGCTCCGGCTTCTTGCCGAAGACGATGTCGACGCGCTCGAAGCGCAACGCGTCGCGAACGCGGGAGGATGACACGAACAACTCCTCAGCCGCGAATCCGGCACATGCGGTCGAGCATGATGGCGATCAGCACGATGGCGAGCCCGGCGGTAAAGCCCATGCCGATGTTGACGGTATTGAGCGCCCTCACCACCGGTACGCCGAGACCGTTGGCGCCGACCATGGCGGCGATGACCACCATCGATAGCGACAGCATGATGGTCTGGGTGAGGCCGGCCAGAATTTGCGGCATGGCATAAGGCAGCTCCACCTTGACGAGCCGCTGCAACGGCGTCGCGCCGAAGCTGTCGGCCGCCTCGACCAACGGCTTTGGCGTCGAGGACACGCCGAGGGCCGTAAGGCGGATCGACGCGGGCAGGGCAAAGATCACCGTGGCGATCAGACCCGGCACCATGCCGAGACCGAACAGAACCAATGCCGGGATGAGATAGACGAAGGTGGGGATGGTCTGCATCAGGTCGAGCACCGGACGCAACGCCGCCATGGCCCAGGCTCTCCGCGCCGCCAGGATGCCGATCGGCACGCCCAGCCCCATGCAGACCGCCGATGACGCCACGACCAGCGCCAGCGTCTGAGTCGTTTCCTTCCAGAACCCCTGGTTGACGATGAAGAGGAGCGCCGCTGCCACGAACACCGCGAGCGGGATCGACCGCTTGAGGATGAAGGCCAGCGTGGCGATCAAGGCAACCGTCACCGGTGGCGGCGGCGCCTGCAATGCCAGGACGATCCAGCCCACGGCTCCGCCGAGCACGGCGGAAATGGCGTCGAAGAAGCCGCCGCCATTGGCCGTCAGCCAGTCCACCAGCGTCTTGGCCCAGGGGCCGACCGGGATCTTGTAGGCCGTCAGGAAGTCCATGATCGCCTCAGCTTCCTATTACCGCGTCAGTTTTACAGCCCGAGTGACGCCTTCACGGCGGCGAGGCCATCCTTGCCGTCGCGCGTCATGACGCCGTCGAGCCAGGGACCGAGCGTGTCGGGATGCGCCTTCAGCCAGGCCTTGGCGGCATCCTTGGCGTCAGCGCCGTTGTCGAGAATGTCGCCCATGATCTCGTTCTCGAAGGGCAACGTGAACTTCAGATTGTTGACGAACTTGCCGAGGTTCGGGCAATCGACCGACAGGTTCTTGCGCGTGTTGGTGTAGATGGTGGCGCCACCGAAGTTCGGGCCGAAGACGTCGTCGCCGCCTTCGAGATAGGCCATCTCGAAACGGGCGTTCATCGGGTGCGGCTCCCAGCCGAGGAAGACGATCGGCTTGTTGTCCTTCACCGCCCGACTCACTTCGGCAAGCATGCCCTGCTCGGAACTCTCCACCAGTTCAAACCCGGTGAGATCGAACTTGCCGTCGTTGATCATGCCGAGGATGAGGCGGTTGCCGTCGTTGCCCGGCTCGATGCCGTAGATCTTGCCGTCGAGTTCGGTCTTGAACTTGGCAATATCGCCGAAGGACTTGAGACCGGCGTCGAAGGTGTATTTCGGCACGGCGAGCGTGTACTTGGCCCCCTCGAGGTTGATGCCGGTCACCTCGATCGTTCCCTTGTCGAGGTAGGGCTTGAGGTCGGCCTCCATGGTCGGCATCCAGTTGCCGAGGAAGACGTCGATGTCGCCGTTGGCAAGCGATGCGAACGTGACCGGCAATGCGAGAAGCTGTACCTCCGGCTGGTAGCCAAGCCCTTCGAGCACAGCGGAGGCGGCACCCGTGGTGGCCGTGATATCGGTCCAGCCGACATCCGCAAAGCGCACGGTCGTGCAGGCGTCGCCGTCGGCGGCAAGCGCGGGACCGGCGAGAGCAAGGGCGATCGGCAGGGCGGCAAAGGCGGATTTCATCGGCTGTAGAGCTCCTCAAGCCGTCCGGAGGCATAACCTCCCTCGGGCCATGAAAGTTTTATGACCATGCGGAGCGAAGTGAATACGCATTTTCCAGTGAATGCCAATGCTTTTTTGACCGATTGCAGTGGAGTACTTCACGGATTCCGCGGAAATCGGCCGGTCGTAGCGTATTTGTCGGACCTCGTTCGCGCCTCGCCATCGCAAGACGGGTGGAATTACGCTGTGAGTTTTTTATTGATTGAGCAGTCAATTAAAAATATGCTGTGTCCAGCAGCAATGGAGAGCGGAATGCCCAAGCTCGGCATGCAGCCCATCCGCCGACTGGAGTTGGTGGTCGCGGCCGTGGAAGCCATTCATGAGCGGGGTCTCAATGGCGTGACCATGGGGGACATCGCCAAGAGGGCAGGTGTGTCGCCTGCGCTGGCGCATCACTATTTCGGTTCCAAGGACGAACTGCTGTCGGCCACCATGCGCCACCTTCTCGGCGAGTTCGCATTCGCCGCCCGCCGCCGCCTCGCAGAAGCGGGCGATCCGCGTTCCCGCGTCGATGCCATCCTGGCGGCGAGTTTCGCGCCCGAGCAGTTCTCCCCCGCCGTCATTTCGGCCTGGCTCGCCTTCTACATGCAGTCCATTCACGACAAGGCGGCTGCACGTCTGCTCGCCATCTACCTGAAGCGGCTCGAGGCCAACCTCCGGCACGATCTTCGGCCGCTTGTCGGCGATGGCGCCCCGGCTCTCGCGCGTGGCATCGCGGCGATGATCGACGGTCTCTGGCTGCACGCCGCATTGCCGACGTTGCATCGCTCCCCCGGCGAGGCCCTCGGCATTCTGCGCGATTATGTCGATGGTCGTCTCGCCGTGGCGAGAACCTGAGATTTCCCCGTTTGCGTCCGGGCCGTCGCACCGCTAGGCTTTGCGCTCCTCCCGGAGCCGTTCGCCCATGCCTGTCCGCCATATCGCCCTCGCCGTCCTCGTCACGGCGATCTGGGGCTTCAACTTCGTCGTGATCCGTCTCGGGCTCGGCTCCGTGCCGCCGCTCCTGCTCGCGGCGCTGCGGTTTGTCGTCGCCGCCCTGCCGGTCGTCTTTCTCGCGCGGCCGAATGTGCCGCCGATGCGGATGATCGCAGTGGGCATGACGCTGTTCGTCGGTCAGTTCGCCTTCCTGTTTCCGGCGATGAAGCTCGGCATGCCTCCGGGGCTCGCCTCGGTGACGCTGCAAAGCCAGGCCTTCCTGACCATCCTGTTCGCCGCGCTCGCCCTTGGGGAGCGGCCAAGGCCCCGCCAGCTTGCCGGTGCCGGTGTCGCCGCGCTCGGACTCCTGACCATTGCCTCCACGGTGGGCGGCGACTTCACGGCGATCGGTCTCGGTCTGACTCTTGCCTCGGCGGCGAGCTGGGCTCTCGGCAATGTCCTGATGCGGGGCACCGGCAAGGTCGACATGTTCCCGATGATGGTCTGGCTCAGCCTCGTGCCGCCGATCCCGCTGTTCGCGTTATCGCTCGTCTTCGAAGGATGGCCGGCCATCGTCTCCGGCGTCGCCGGAATGGGACTGGTGGGCGCCGGCTCGGTGCTCTATCTCGCCCTGCTCGCCACGCTGGTCGGCTTCGGCCTCTGGGGCTTCCTTCTCAAGAACCACCCGGCCTCGACGGTGGCGCCCTTTTCGCTTCTGGTGCCGCTGTTCGGCACGCTGTCGTCCTGGCTGGTGCTGGGAGAGACCTTTTCGCCGCTCCGCGTCGCCGGCATGGGGTTGATCCTTCTTGGGCTCGCCACCATCGCCCTACCGTTGCCGACCTTCGCCAAAAGACGACGGGCGGCCTGAAGGCCGCCCGCGTGATCTGCTTCCGTCTGGAGCCTGATTACGGCAGCGGCGCCGGATTGGCCGACAGCGACCGAAGGTAGGCGATCAGATTGGCGCGATCTTCCGGCTTCTTGACGCCGGCGAAAGCCATCTTGTTGCCGGGCACCTCGGTCTTGGGGTTGGTGAGATAGATGTCGAGCGTGGCGTAATCCCAGGTGTGGGTTTCGCCGAAGGTCACCATGGCTGGCGAGTACTTGAAGCCCTCATGCGTGCCCGGCTTGCGGTTCACGACTTCCCAAAGGCCGGGGCCAACCTTGTTGGCGCCCGAATCGGCGAAGGAATGGCAGGCCGTGCAGACCTTGGACGTCTTCTCGCCGGCGGCGACGTCGGCGGCCTTCAGACGGTCGGCGATGGGCGCCACGTCAGAGCCGGCGGCTGCCGGCGCCGCGGCGGCCTGCTGGGTCGCAACGGCGGCCGGTGCGTTGGGATCGGGCGCGACCGCAGCGGGTGCGGGAGCCTCTGTCGCGGCAACCGCCGGAGCGGCGTTCATGTCGACGACATAGCCGGGTGTCTTGAGGTCCTGCTTGGCAAAAATCTGGTCGGACACGAAATCGATGGCGAAAGCGACGACGGCGACCGCCAGCACGGCGCCGAGAATCTTGTTGGGTTGCAGCGACATCGGGGACACCGGCTCCTTGGGGTCGCGCGGCGCCCGCCCTGGCGCGCGTGACGTTTGGCGGTTTAGGAATGGATCTCACCAGAGGATTTCTGGTCACACTCGGCAGCATATACGGGATTTTGCTCCCTCCTGCAAACTATCCTCAGGTCGCGCCGCGCCGTATAAAGCGGCCGCTCGAAAGTGCGTCGGCCGACGCCTTTTCGCCGCCCTGCCGGAGGATTGCACGTGTCCGAAGTGAAGCCGAACGTCTTGGTGATCATTCCCTCGCGCCTCGGATCGACGCGCCTGCCGGACAAACCGCTCGCCGATATCCATGGCGAGGCGATGATCGTCCACGTCTGGCGGCGTGCCGTCGAGGCCGGCATCGGCGAGGTGGTCGTCGCCTGCGATCATCCCTCCATCAAAGCGGTCATCGAAGCGGCCGGCGGACGAGCGGTGCTGACGCGCCCCGACCATCCGAGCGGTTCGGACCGGATCTTCGAAGCGCTTTCCAAGGCCGATCCCGAGGGAAGGGTCGAGGTGATCGTCAACGTGCAGGGCGACCTGCCGACCATCGCACCGGCCGCCGTTCGCGCTTGCTTCGATCCGCTTCTCGATCCTGTGGTCGACGTTGCCACGCTGACCGCCGAGATCGTTCGCGACGAGGAGAAGGTCGACCCCAACGTGGTCAAGGTGATCGGCTCGCCGGTGGCCGAGCGTCGCCTCCGGGCGCTCTATTTCAGCCGCGCCACGGCGCCTTATGGCGACGGGCCGCTTTATCACCATATCGGCCTCTACGCCTATCGCCGCGCGGCGCTCGCCCGTTTCGTGACGCTGCCGCCGTCGACGCTCGAGAAGCGCGAGAGGCTGGAGCAGCTCCGCCTTCTCGAGGCGGGCATGCGCATCGACGCGGCCATCGTCGATGACGTGCCGCTGGGCGTCGACACCCCGCACGATCTCGACCGGGCCAGGGCGATCATCGGCGCCTCTCTCAAGAGATGATGAGGCCGTGGCGTTTCCGGTGAGGCAGGAAACGCCCCTTCCGATCTCACGGCGCAGTCCGAAGGTGGACCCCATGTCCACTTTCGCTGGAATTGCTTCGGCGCGGCTGCTATGCCGCTTTCCGCCTTATGAAAAAGCGGAAGAGAACGATGTCGGAGAAGCTTAAGGTCGTGTTCCAGGGCGAGCCGGGCGCCAATTCCCATCTTGCCGCTCTTGAAGTCTATCCCGATTGCGAGGCGATCGCCTGTCCGACCTTCGAGGACTGCTTCGCCGCGCTCGCATCCGGCGCCGGTCACCTCGGCATGATTCCGATCGAGAACTCGACCGCCGGCCGGGTCGCCGACATTCATCACATCCTGCCGCACGCCGACGTCCATATCATCGGCGAGCATTTCCTGCCGGTTCACCACCAGCTCCTTGGCGTCAAAGGCGCGCGCCTTGAGAACGTCCGGACGGCGCAGAGCCACGTACAGGCGCTCGGTCAGTGCCGGCAAACGCTGCGCTCGCTCGGCATCACGCCGATCGTCGGCGCCGACACCGCCGGTTCGGCCCGCGAGATCGCCGAGGGGGGCGACCCCACGCGCGCCGCCATCGCCTCGTCGCTTGCCGCCGACATCTACGGTCTCGACGTGCTGAAGGCCGACTGCGAGGACACGCTCCACAACACGACGCGTTTCATCATCCTGTCGCCGCGTCCGCGCGCTGCTCCGCCCTATGGCACGCCGACGGTGACCACGTTCATCTTCCGAGTCCGCAACATTCCGGCCGCGCTCTACAAGGCCTTGGGCGGTTTCTCCACGAACGGCATCAACATGACGAAGCTGGAGAGCTACCAGCTCGAAGGCCAGTTCTTCGCGACGCAGTTCTACGCCGACGTCGAAGGACATCCCGACGACCCGGCGGTGAAGTTCGCCCTGGAGGAGCTCGAGTTCTTCAGCCGTGAGGTCAAGGTGTTCGGCAGCTATCCCGCCAGCCCCTTCCGCGACAAGATCCGCGAGCCGGCGGCCCATCTCGGACTCCGGCCCGGCGAGTGATCGCTACTTGAGGTCCGCCCACACCTCGATCAGGTGGCGGGCGACCGCCAGTCTCGGCGGGCAGTGAAGCTTGCCGACCTCGGTGGTCGCCAGCATCGCCTTGACCTCGTCGCGCGTGAACCAGCGGCAGTCGTCCATCTCTGCCTTGTCCACCACGATGTCGGTGGAGATCGCCTCGCCATAGCAGCCCAGCATCAGGTTGGCCGGAAACGGCCACGGCTGGCTGGCATGATAGCGGACTGGGCCGACGTCGATGCCGGATTCTTCCTTCACTTCGCGGCGCACGGCGTCCTCGACCGTCTCTCCCGGCTCCATGAAGCCGGCAAGGCAGGTATACATGCCGGCCTCGAAGCGGGGCGTCCGGCCGAGCAGCACCCGGTCGTCGCCGTTCTGGATCAGCATGATCACCACTGGATCGGTTCGCGGGAAGTGCTGGGTGCCGCAACCGGTGCAGGTGCGCTGGTAGCCGGCAGCAATGCTCACCGTCGGTGCGCCGCAGACGCCGCAGAAACGGTGGCGCTGGTGCCAGAACAGCGTTGCCCGCGCCTGTGCCACGGGGCCAAAACCGTCGGCTCCGACCACGGCATCACGGGCAAGGCTGCGGAGATCGACAAGGGTTTCGCCGGGCTCCAGCTCCGGTTCGGTCTTGAACTCGCCGGCAAACCACGGGCGCCCCTCGGCGTCGAGGCCAAGGAAAATCTGCGTCTCCGTTTCCTGGAACAGGGCGGAGGCGGCGTTGCCCTCGAAGTCGAGGCGGCCCGACTTCACGAGGACGCGGTCGCCGAACAGCATCATCAACCGGCGGTGCGGGTCGGCAAGATGGCGTTGCACCAGCGCTTCGTCGGTGCGTTGCTCGGAATGACGATGAAGAACGTTGGTCGAGTAGGTGTTGTGGCTGGACCAGTCGAAGCCGAAGGGCGGGTCGGAAGGCAGAATCATCGTGTCATTCGCTTTCAGTGGGCCGGCTCTCACCGCCGGCCGGGTGCTTGCGACCGTCCGTCAGAAACGGTTGCGGCCGATATTGAGCAGTCTCAGCACCAGCCAGACCGGGATCACCACCACGGCGCCAAGCAGGAAGTAACGCCAGACACGGTCGACGGCATCGAAGCCCATCGACCAGATGCGGTCGACGAAGCGAAGCGCCGACGTGACGATGTCGTAGGGCTCTATGCCGAGCGCGGCGAGCACGACGCCGACGACCAACGAGAGGATGACAAGCCTCAGAAGAAGGCGGGCCGGGCTGTCGCCGAACAGGCGCGCGAAACGGTCGGACATGGGAACAACGCTCCGGCTTTCCGGTGAGGGAGTTGCCGACAGATAGGCGCGGCAACCGATCTTGTCCAGCCGTTGGAGGTGACCAGATGCGGGCAATCTTGAAGTGACCTCAGGCGCGGTTCGACGGCAGCCGACCCACCCGCGCAACATGAAGCATCTCGGAAACGGGTGCCGAGCGGAAGCCGGGGCGGATACTAGTTGAGGGTACGCACCGCCGCCGGGCTGTCGAGCGAGAAGGCCGGAATGACGACGTCGAGCGTGGTGCCGCGATCGTCGACCATTCGATAGCTGCCGGACATGATGCCGCTCGGCGTCGATAGCGGGCAGCCGCTCGTGTACTCGAAGGCCTCGCCCGGTTCGATGATCGGTTGCTGCCCGACGACGCCCGGCCCGGTCACCGTGCGGCGCAGGCCGTTGGCGTCGGTGATCTCCCAGAAGCGCGTCACGAGCTGCACGGCGCGCCGGCCATGATTGGCGATGACCACCCGGTATGACCAGACATAGCGGTGCTCGTCGGGCTCGGACTCTCCAGGGAGATAACTCGGCTCCACGCTGACGACGATCTCATGGCTGACGGCGGTAAACATGATGCATCCCGGTTCGCGGCTCGGCGTCAGTAAAGGCTTTCGGGGAAGAAGCGCAAGGCGAGATCGGCCAGCGTGCCGTCGGCGTCGAGGGCGCGCAGCGCACCGTCGATGCTGGCCTTGAGCGCGGTGTTGTCGGCGGCGACGGCGATCTTCATGCCGTCGCCGAAATAGGCCGGCTCGGTGTAGGCGCCGCCGGAAAAAGCGCAGCAGCCCTTGGCGACCGGACCGGCCAGCCAGAAGGACGCGCCGACGGCACCGGCGAAGACGGCATCCACCTCGCCGCTCTTGAGGAGCGAGAACAGCTCGGCCTCGGTGGTCGCGGGACGAAGCTTGGAGGTAGGGAAAAAGTCGCCGATGAAATCGGCATAACGGCTGCCGGCGATGACGCCCACCGATTTGCCGGCCAGCGAGCGCGGCGATGGCTCCACCAGTGCCGGCCAGCGGCGGACGAAGCGCGCCGGCTCCCTGAAGTAGGGAACGGAGTAGGCCAGATGGCGGCGCAGGGCCGGCGTATCGGCGACGCCCGCGGCGATGGCGTCTGCCTTGTTCTCGCGCACCGCCTCGAGAAGAAGAGGAAACGGCCGGACCTGAACGGTACAGGGAATGGTAAGGCGCGCGCAGATCGCTCTCGCGACCTCGACGTTGAAACCGGTGATGAGGCCCGAACCGTCGACGAAGTTGAACGGCGGGAAGTCGTCGGAGGTCACGAAGCGAATGGATGGCGGGCTCGCGCCGGCGGTGGCCCCCGTCCCGAGAGGCACAAGCCGGGGATAGTCGGCGTCGGCGGCGCGGAGTTCCGAGACAAACGGGCCGGCGAGGCAGAACAGCAGACCCAGGCTTGCAGCAACCAAGGTTTTTGATAGGCGCATCTTCGACACACTCGGCGGCTGCGAAAATGAAAGTCCCACGAGGCTAGCCGAACTTGTGGTTTGGCGGAAGCCTCGGCTGCCGGTCCTCGGATCTACGGGGGCTCCGACCCGTTCCCGTCACGCCTTGGCGCGGTAGCCGGCAAGCCGTCGTACGCTCGTCACCGGCACACCGCCAGAGGCGATGCGGGCAATGGCGCCGCCGAGCGGCTCCATCACCGTTGCCATGTGAAAGCCGTTGGCGTGCAGCAGCTGGTCCGGACCCGCGACGATGCCGACATGCCCCTTCCAGAACACGAGATCGCCGCGCTCGAGCGCGTCGGGATCGCCATTCCAGTCGACCGGCTCGCCGGCGCCGGTCTCCTGCTGGTCGGTGTCGCGGGGAGCGGCGACGCCGGTTTCGGCGAGGGCGCGCTGGACGAGCCCCGAGCAGTCGATGCCGAGGCTCGACGAACCGCCCCAGAGATAGGGCGTGCCGACATAGGTGGCGGCAACGGCGACGAAATCGCCGGCCGGCGGCGATCCGACCGGCCGGAGGTGCTTCATCACCGTGGCCGTACCGTCGGAGAGCAGCGCGTAAACGAGGTTGCGTCGCTCAACTTCGCCCGTGACCGTGACGAGCGCCCCCTGAACCAGCGTGTAGGCGACGGGCAGCTTGAGGTCGGACCCCGAGAAGGCGAAGGAGCGCACCTGCGACACTGCATGCGTCGGCTCGGGCGTCGAGAAGGACACTGCCTCGGCCGGCATGTAACCGACATAGCCGTCTCGCCCGATCCGGACAAAGGCCCAGCCTTCGCCGTCGACATCGAGCACGTTGATCGCCTCGCCATGGATCGCCTCGCTGTCGAGCGGGCAATCGAAGCGCGGCTCGCGCCGGAGACCGGCGATCGGCGAAATGATCCGGGCCGGCCGTGGCTCGGCATATCGCTCGGCCGCCACGTGACCGGCAAGCGCGGCGTCGGCGAGGTCGGGGCGGGCGAACGTGGTGCGGCGGTCGGTGGTCAACGCGGCAGCTCCCTGGCTTTGTCCACGATGATATCGGCAAGGCGTTCGAGGAACAGCGCCCCTTCCACCGTGCGATGAACGATGACGTTGCGCCTGTCGGTCTCGTCGCGCTTGCGGCCCAGAAGCTTCAGTTCGCCCATGGTGTCGAGCGCACGCGTGATCGCCGGTTTGGTGACGCCGAGCTTTTCGGCGAGGCCGCGCACCGTGTGCGGCGGCGGCTCGAGATAGACGGTGAGCAGCACGGTGATCTGGCGCGGCGACAGGTCGGCGCCGTTCTCGCGCACGGTGGCGAGCGAGACATCGTGCCAAAGTCTGAGGGCCTGAGCGGGGCGCATGTCGATCGGCATGCGCCCTGTCTACACCGAACTCGTTTCGGAGGCGTTATTATCGAACGATCAGCCGAGCGCCTGTTCCAGATCGGCGATCAGGTCGTCGGCATGTTCGAGGCCGACCGACAGGCGCAACAGACCCTGGCGGATGCCGAGTTCCTGCCGCACCTCTTCGGTGAAGCGCTGGTGCGTCGTCGTCGAAGGGTGGGTGATCAGGCTCTTGGCGTCGCCGAGATTGTTGGAAATCTTGATGATGCCCAGCTTGTTCACGGCGGCGAAGGCACCTTCGCGGCCACCCTTCACCTCGATGGCGATCATGGTCGAGCCGCCGGTCATCTGCTTGCGGCAGATGTCGGCCTGGGGGTGGCTCGCCGAACCCGGATAGATCACCTGTTCGATCTTGGGGTGTCCCTCAAGGAAGGCGGCGATCTTCGCGGCGCTCTCGGCCTGTCGGCTTACGCGGAGCGAGAAGGTTTCGAGGGCCTTCAGCATCACCCAGGCATTGAACGGGCTCATGGTCGGGCCGGTCTGGCGCAGGAACACCTGCAGGTACTTCTCGAGGAACTCCTCGTCGCACAGGACGACGCCGCCCATGCAGCGGCCCTGGCCGTCGATGTGCTTGGTGGCCGAATAGGCCACCACGTCGGCACCGAGTTCGAGCGGCTTCTGATAGAGCGCGGTGGCGAAGACGTTGTCGACGACGAGGCGCGCGCCGGCCGCGTGGGCGATCTCGGCCACGGCGGCGATATCGACCACCTCCAGCGTCGGGTTGGTCGGGCTTTCGAAGAAGAAGACGCGCGTGTTGGGCCGCACCGCTGCCCGCCACTGGTCAAGGTCGCGACCGTCGACCAGCGTACAGGCAATGCCGAAGCGCGGCGCCAGGTCTTCGACGATGTAGCGACAGGACCCGAACAGCGCCCGCGCCGCGACGATGTGGTCGCCGGCCGAAACCTGCGACAGGATGGCCGCCGTCACCGCCGCCATGCCGGTCGCCGTGGCCCGCGCCACCGGGGCGCCTTCGAGCAGGGCCATGCGCTCTTCGAACATGGCGACCGTGGGGTTGGAGAAGCGGCTGTACTGGAAGCCCGGATCGAGATTGAGAAAGCGCGCTTCCGCCTGCTCGGCGCTGTCATAGACGAAGCCCTGCGTCACGAACATCGACTCGGACGTCTCGCCCCATTGCGAGCGCAGGCTGCCACCATGCACGAGGGCAGTGTCGGGATGCCAGTTGACCTTGGTCATGTCTTCGTCCTTCGATATCGGAGACCGGAAAAAAACAAACCCGGCTGCGCAGAGGCGAGCCGGGTGTCAACAATCGACATGTCCGTCCCGACCTTTTAGCAGCCTTGTTTAACGTGGCGGCAAGCCGGTCGGCTCAAAGAACCACGATCCCTGTAACGCTATGGGATGCGTGGACAAAGGTCAAGCCGGCAACCGATGCGGTGCGTTGCAGAGTCGGCCGCAGCGCCGCCGCAAGCCGCAAACGGCCACGGCGAAACTGCTCATTCCCGTAAGGTCGTGTTTGTCATACCGAGATAATTCTCGTACCTCCACTGATTATTGGTTGATGGGGCTCAAGATATTGTTCATGCGACCGCGTTTCCGGAGGTCCGATGAACCCGACGGCCAGCCTTGATCGCCGATTTCTTTTGCGTGTGATCCTGCCGATGTTCGGCCTGATTGCCATTCTGCTCGCTGGCGCCATTGCCGGCGTGCTCATGCTGTCGTCCAAGCAAAACTACCTGTCGACGGAGTTCCAGCACCGCACGGCGAAGAACGCGCTGCGCTATTTCGCAGACGAACTGTCCGAGATGGCGTCCGGCATGGCTGGCCGGGACGAGACGGCGACCCATGTCATCGACGCCTTCGATGCCGGTTGGCTCGCCGAACATTTGACGGCGGAACAGGCCGACGCCTTCCTGTTCGTTCTCGATCCTGACGACCGTACGCTGTTTTCTCGTATCGGCGGCCGGGACGTGGCGGTGGAGGCGCGCAGCGTTCTGCCCCCTACCTTCGGGCAGCTGATCGCGCGCTGGCGGGCCGGCCACATCAGCGATACCGTCACTCAGCTCATGGCGGTGGACGG
This sequence comes from Pleomorphomonas sp. T1.2MG-36, assembly GCF_950100655.1. Classification (NCBI taxonomy): domain Bacteria; kingdom Pseudomonadati; phylum Pseudomonadota; class Alphaproteobacteria; order Hyphomicrobiales; family Pleomorphomonadaceae; genus Pleomorphomonas; species Pleomorphomonas sp. T1.2MG-36. Next base: position 576,403 of record NZ_CATNLY010000023.1, on the reverse strand, counting down.
TACGCCGGTGCTGTTCGCGGTCACCGGCATCCACAAGATCGCGGACCGGAACGAGCTGGCCGACAACGGCTATGTCCTGGCGATCGGCCGGCGCGTCGACCGTGCCAGCCTCAGGCACCTCTCCGAGACCTTCATGCTGCCCAACCTCAGCTTCGAACCGGGCTTCGGCCAGACGAGCGACGGCCCCGGCCGCCTGCGTCTGATGGGCCAGGACGGAACCATGTCCGATGCCTTGGTCTGGGACCCCATCCTGCCCGGCGATCAAATCATCAAGGCCATCGGACCGGGACTCGTGTTGGTCTTCGCGGCCTATCTCGTCCTTACCGCCGTGGTACTGCTCTTTGCGCGCCGTGCCGTCCGGCTGATCAGCGACAGCGAGGAAAAGGCATTGCACGATCCGCTCACCGGTCTGCCCAACCGGTTGCTTCTGCTCGATCGCATGAAGCACCTGCTCGCGGCGAAGCGCGGTGAGGAGGCAAGGGCGGCGGTATTCTACCTCGATCTCGATGGCTTCAAGGACGTCAACGACAGCGCCGGTCATGCCGCTGGCGATGCCGTGCTGGTGGGGGTGGCGCGCCGGCTGAGCGAGTTCTGCCGGACGGAGGATACCGTGGCCCGGCTCGGCGGCGACGAGTTCGTGATGGTCATTCCGATGAACGATCGCCAACTGGTCGAGGAGCGGGCAGAAGCTATGCTGGCTGCGTTGAGCAGCCCCTATCACTACAACGGGCGTCCCCTGGTCGTCGGGGTCAGCATCGGCATTGCCTTGGCGCCGGAGCATGGCCTCAATGTCGCGGCCCTGTTGCACAAGGCCGATGCCGCGCTCTACGCTGCCAAGCAGGGCGGCAAGGGGCGGGTTCGGTTCTACCGCAAGAGCATGCATGCCGAGACGGTTCCGAGCGACTGGGCAATGGCTCCCGCCGTCGGCATCTGAGCGCCATTCTTCGCTTCCCATACCTCTTCGAGTTTCCATAGACATCAAAACAGGCTAGAGCTTCGAAAAGTCCGGCCGCGCCTTCCTGCGTCGGCCTCGTATGTTGCTTTCCGGACGCTTTGCACGCCCATGACCGAGATCGCCGGCATTCTTCCTGCCCATCGCATCCGCGACCTGTTCGACGCTGGCGCCATCGCGTCGACACGACCGCTGGATGCCGACCAGATCCAGCCGGCCAGTCTCGATCTGCGCCTGGGGCCGGTCGCCTACCGGCTTCGGGCTAGCTTTCTGCCGGGCGGCGGCTCCACGGTCGAGGACAAGCTCGACTATCTCGCCCTGCACGAACTCGATCTCAGTGCCGGCGCGGTTCTGGAGACTGGCGGCGTCTATCTCGTTCCGGTTCTGGAGTCCCTCGCCCTGCCTGATGCGGTGTCCGCTTCGGCCAACCCCAAGAGTTCGACCGGCCGCATCGATGTCTTCACCCGCCTCATCACCGATCGTGGCGTCGCCTTCGACCAGATCGCCGCCGGTTATCACGGGCGGCTGTGGGTCGAAATTTCGCCCCGCACCTTCCCGATCAAGGTCCGGACGGGCTCGCGCCTCAGCCAGGTTCGCTTCCGCCGTGGCGACGCGCGTCTCGATGATGCGGCGCTGGCGTCGCTTCATGCCCGCTTTCCCCTGGTCGACCGGGAGCCGCGCTTCGAGCATGGCCTGACCCTGTCCATCGACCTTGCCGGAGCGGGAGAGGGCGCGCTGATCGGCTATCGTGCCCGCCGGCATACCAGTGTTCTCGACGTCGACGTCAAGGCGGCGCAGGAGATCGACGACTTCTGGGAGCCGATCAAGGCGCGCGGCCGTACGTCGCTGATTCTCGATCCGGATGAGTTCTACATCCTCGTCTCGCGCGAGGCCGTGCAGGTGCCGCCCGAAACGGCCGCCGAAATGGTGGCGATCGATCCCTTGGTCGGCGAGTTCCGCGTTCACTATGCCGGTTTCTTCGACCCCGGCTTCGGGCATGCGCCGGCCGGTGGCAAGGGTGCTCGCGCGGTGCTCGAGGTGCGAAGCCACGACGTGCCGTTCATTCTCGATCATGGGCAGACCATCGGCCGCCTCGTCTACGAGCGTATGGTCGAGGTGCCGGCCACGCTCTATGGGCAGGGCATGGGGTCGAACTATCAGGCCCAGGGGCTGAAGCTCTCCAAGCATTTCCGCCCCCAAAGCGCCTCTTGACAGCGCCGGGCGAGACTGCGATCTAGGGCGCGTCGCGGGTGTAGCTCAATGGTAGAGCAGCAGCTTCCCAAGCTGAATACGAGGGTTCGATTCCCTTCACCCGCTCCAATTTCTCCAATAAAATCAATATTTTAAAGCTTTAGTTTTCGCTGCCGTGTCACTCGTGTCACTGCCGTGTCACTCGCCTTTCGGCGACCTGGCTACGACTCTTGCCCTCGCGATCCTGCGGCTTTGCTCCAGCCCATCGCCTCGGCTTTAAAGGTTGGTCGTTTTTGTTGTGGTGTGCGTTGCCGGCGTGCCGCGAGAAGCCACCCGCAATGTAGCGGATGGCCTCCGGTGCCTAAGGTTATGCTTGCACTACCAGTTGATGGTGACGACCGGCTTGATCAGATCGGCCGGCTTGTCCTTCATCAGCATCAGCGCCGTTTCGGCGTGCTCCAACCCCTCATACCTGTGGGTGATGAGCTTGCTTGGATCGATGCGGCCCGACGTGATCAGCGCGGCGAGCTTTTCCATCCTAAGCCGCCCGCCGGGCATCAAACCGCCTCGGAAGTTCTTGTGACCCATGCCACAACCGCAGCCGGAGCGCGGTAGTTTGATATAGTCACCGGAGCCAAGGTAGTTGACGTTGCCGATCGTGCCGCCCGGCTTCATCATGTTGGTCGCCGGGATGAACGAGTCGACGTCGCCGCCGGCTACGATTACCTTGTCGACGCCCTTTCCGGCGGTTTTCTCAAGAATCTGCTCGCCAATGTCGCCATCCCGGTAGTTGATGCAGTCGGTGGCGCCATACTCAATGGCGATGTCCATGGTTCTTTGGCGGGAGCCGACGGCGAAAATGCGAGAGGCGCCGCCGATGGCTGCCGCGGCCACGCTCATCAGGCCAACCGGCCCGATTCCGATCACCGCGACGCTGTCGCCGAACTTCACGTCCGCCAGTTCGACGCCGTGGAAGCCTGTCGGCATCATGTCGGCGAGCAACGTCCCGACCGCCGGCTCGATGCCTTCGGGGAGATGGGCCAGGTTGCCGTCCGGGTCATTGACGTGGAAGAACTCGGCGAAGACGCCATCCTTGCTGTTCGAGAACTTCCATCCCCCCAGCATTCCGCCGGAGTGCATCGAATAGCCAGCCTGCGCCTCAAGCGAGTTCCAATCCGGGGTGATCGCCGGAACAAGCACCTTGTCCCCTGGCTTGAAGCTCTTCACCAGCGATCCGACCTCGACCACTTCACCGACCGCTTCATGACCAAGAATGAGATTGTGGCGGTCTCCCAGCGCTCCTTCCCAGACGGTGTGCGTATCCGACGTGCAAGGGGCTAGCGCAATTGGGCGGCAGATTGCGTCCATCGGTCCGCATTTGGGCGTCTCCTTCTCGATCCACCCGGTCCGACCGATACCCAGCATTGCGAAGCCACGCATTTTTCTTTCCTTCCATCAAACTTGACAGAAGAACTCTAGAAATTATCCGGTGGCGGGCAATATCGGATTATACCTATGGAAAGACTAGTGAAATTGCACTTCGAGTCCTGAGCGCGGTAAAGTGGAATCTAAATGATTAGAAATCGATTTAGCCCCAAAGGGGCGAAAACATGGTGCGGAATGGTACGTATACTTGTGCGTCGAGAGTCCTCGACAAGCTAGGTCACTTTGCCCGGGTTGACCCACTCGGCTAGTGGCTAAGGGCCAGCCAAGCGCACTCGCCGCTATCGATATGCCGGAACTCGGCGAGAGGGTTCGATCCTTCAGTCGCTCCAGCGCCGGACGTCAGGCGGCTCGTTCCTTGTTGCGCTTGCGCGTCGCGGCGGCCTTTTTGGCCGATGCCGAACGATCTTCCCGCGATCGAGAGGCGGCCGCCTTCTTGGCCGAGGCGGATCGCTCTTCCTTCGAGCGGGAGGCCGAGGCGGCGCCGCCTTTCCGTCCCCCTTTCTCGGAGGAAACGGTGGTGTCCGGGCGGCCGCGTCCGGAACCGGACTTGTTGCCGCCACCGCTTTCCTTGTTCACGGTCGCCCAGGCACGCCGCTCCGCTTCATCTTCGGAAACGCCGCGTGACTCGTAGCCTTCCTCGATATGTTCGGCCTTGCGCTTCTGCTTTTCGGTATAGGCGGATTTATCTCCACGGGGCATGGAACGTCTCCTTACTGCGGATATGTCCCGCCTAAACCGTTCGTCGACGGGAATGTTCCGCGCCTCGCCGTCGCTGGTTGCGCGACCCCCTAAATCGACTACTCTTCCAATCATTGTTGTCGACGTACATTTCAGCTTCTTTCGGGCGGGGGCCTCGATGATTTCAGCAGCGCAGGGGGCGGGCGAACGTCGCGCGGCGACGGTCGAACTTCTCTTCGACCTCACTTTCGTCTTTGCGATTACCCAGATCACCCACCTCTTGAAGGCGGCGCACACGCCGGCCGATCTTGTCGGCGCCCTGTCGGTGCTGACGTTCCTCTGGTGGATGTACGGCGGCTATGTCTGGCTGGCGAGCCACATCGCTTCGCATCGAGCCCTGACGGCGGTCATGCTGGTCGCCATGGCCGGCACGTTCTTTCTCGCGATCGGCATTCCTGGCCTCCACGAGCACAGCACCGCCGTTGTTGGCGGGGGCGCGCTGTTCGTCGTGGCGGTTCATACCCTGGCCTTCGCAACGCTTGGCGGCCTTGTCGGCCCGACCTTGCGCTTCGGCGTCGTCAACGTCGGCACCGCGCTCCTGTTGGGCATATCCGGCTATCTGCCGGGGCTTGCGGGCAGCATGGCTCAGGCGTTGGTGATCATCATCCTGGTCGGCATGGCGCTGTTCTACACGGCGCGCGCCTTCACGCTCGCTCCCGACCATTTTGTCGAGCGGCATGGCCTGCTGCTTCTCATCGTGTTCGGGGAGAGCGTCATCTCGATCGGCATCTCGCTCTCTGCCGGCGGCATGGTGACGGGCCTGATCGAGGCGGGCCTGTCGCTGGCCATCATCATTGCGTTGTGGTCCGCCTATTTTGCCGGTGACGATCGGCGGGCCGAGCGACGACTATCCGATCTGACCCCGGCCGAACGTGGCCGGGCGGCGCTGATCGCCTACTGGTTCGCCTTCCTGGTGATGATCGGCGGCGTGCTTTGCCTGTCGGTCGGGCTCAAGGAACATTTCGGGGCTGAGAGCGGAGATGCCAACTTGTCCTTCTGGCTCGGTCTCGGGCTCGTCCTCTACTTCGCCGGAACAGCCCTGTTCCGGTACGGCCTCGGCCTTCGCGGCGTAGCCCCGCGCATCGCGGCCGCCGCGGCGGGGTGCGTGCTCTTGCTGCTCCCCCTGGGGCCGGTTGGCCTCCTCGGTGCGGCACTTGCCATCGCCGTGGCGGCACTTGCCGCGGATGCCGTGGCAGGGCGAGTTGACGACTAGTCTTCGGGCGACCAGGCGATCGGGACGCTGTCCTTGGGGTCGTAGGGCGCCTTGACGAAGACCGCCTTCCACGGCGTGTCGCCACGATTGACGACGTGATGCCCCTCGCCGGGCTCGCAACGCAGGAAGTCGCCGACCCCGAGCACATGCAGCTCGCCGTCGACGTACATGTGAACCTCACCGGCGATCGTCAGGAAGTTTTCCTCGATGTGCTGATGCTTGTGCGTGTTGAAATGCTGGCCCGGCAGCAGTGTGACGACGCCGATGTCGACGCGCGGACCACGCAGCAGGTATTTGGGGCCATGATCGCCGAAGCGATATTCGTGCTCGTCTTCTTTTGTTTTGAACATTGTTCCTCCGCCGCTGTCCCCGTCCGGACGGCGGTTCTTGCTTGCAATTGAAAGTCGGTGCTGCCGCTTCGTTGCGGCAGGCGTCAGAGGCCGGGGGCCTTCCACATCGACCGGGTGATGCCGGCGTCGACGAGGCGGCGTTGGGCGGCATAAGCTTCGCGCCAACGCTCGGCGACCTCCCGGTAGAAAGAATGACGACTGGCATCCGGCTCGTAGCGACGACGCCAGCGAACCACGGCGTCGGCCGCTTCCGGCAGTGATGCGTATTCGCCGATGCCGACCCAGGCGGCGAGGCCCGCGGCCAGCGCCGTCGCCTCGGTCACCTCCGGCACTTTCACAGGCAGGCCGGTCACGTCGGACAGGATCTGGCCCCAGAGAGCGCCCTTGGAGGCGCCCCCGGCGAAAACCAGATCGGTCAGCGTCACGCCTGCGAGGTTCGCCGCAAGCTGGAGATTCTCCGACGCGACGATCGCGGCGTTCTCCTGGATGGCGCGGAAGATCTGGGGCTTGCCGCAAACGCTGGCGTCAAGCGACAGGTTCAGAAGCGACGGCGCGGCGTGGTACCAGGCGCCGCAGTTCATCACGTCCGAGAAGATCGGAAGAATGCCATTGGCGCCGGGCGCCACGGCGGCCGATTTCTCCTCAAGGAGCGCGTAGACGTCGATGCCTCGTTCGGCAGCGATGCGCTTCTCCTCGTCGCAGAAGGCATCGCGGAACCAGCGGGTGGTCATGCCGACCATGAAGGCGATGCCCTCGGCCTGGCTGAGACCCGGCACGACATGCGGATTGACGCGCACCCGCATGGCCGGATCGGCCGTCGGCCTGGGCATGTTGACCACTTCCTGCCAGAACGTGCCACCCAGCACGGCCGCTTCGCCAGCGCGACCGACGCCGAGGCCGAGCGCGCCAAGCTGCACGTCGCCGCCGCCGACCACCACCGGCGTTCCCACGGCGAGGCCCGTGTCGGCTGCGGCGGCTGCCGTCACGCGGCCGATGGCGGTACCCGTCTCATGGACGGGCGGCAGGATGGCGGGATCGATGCCGGCGCGGCGGGCGATATCGGCATCCCAGGTGCGACTGTCGAGGGCAAGCAGGCCGCTGGTGCCGCCGTTCGAGGGATCGCAGGCGATCTCGCCCGAGAGGCGGGCAACGATCCAGTCGGACAGCATGCACATGCGTGCCGTGCGGGCATAAACGTCCGGTAGGTGGCGTTCGATCCACTTGAGGCGCGGAATGGCGCCGAGCGCGAACGTCTGCCCGGTCACGGCATAGGCGTCTCGCTCGAAGTCCGGCATGGCGGCCTTGAGGGCCTTGGTCTCGTCGGACGCGCGCGAGTCGACGTTGGCGCAGGCCCAGAGCTCGCGCCCGTCGCGGTCCCACAACACGATGCCTTCACGCATCGAGGTGGCGCTGACGGCTCGGATGGCCGACGCCGGCAGGTTGGCGGCTGCGAGCGCGCGGCGTACGCAGCCGGCAAGCAGCGCCCAGTTGGCGGCGCAGTCGAACTCCATCGATCCGGGGTAACGGGGATCGCTGAGATGCGTCCATTCTTCCTGTGCGACGGCGACCTGTCGGCCGGCCTTGTCGAAGATCACGGCGCGGCCGCTGCCGGTGCCGGCATCGATGGCGAGAACGTGCGGGAGGATCATGCTGGGTCTTTCTCAAGGATGGCTTCGGCGGTCGGCTCGTCGGTGATCAGCACGTTGATGCGGCCGCCGCGTGCGGCGGCTCGGATGGCATCCACTTTCTTGGAACCACCGGCGGCAGCGATGACCTGCGGAATGGCCGACAGGGCGTCGAAATCGAGGCCGACCAGCATCTTGTGGAAGGGAAGGTCGAGCGGTGCGCCGTTCTGGTCGTAGAAAATGCCGATGATGTCGCCGACCGCGCCCTGACGACGGAAGATCTCGAACTGGGACCGGCTGGCGTAGCCGGAGGCGATCAGCGTCGCCTCGTCGGCAACTGCGCCGATGCCGACCAGGGCATAGTTGGCGGTGCGGGCCATGCTCATCACCTCGACGACGTGCCGTTCGGCCCGGATCGCCTCGGCGATACTCTCCTGCGACACGACGAGGGGCGCCGGAATGAGGTGGACGTTCTGCGACGATCGACCCGAGGCAACGCCCTCGATGTAGGCGGAGACGCCGCCGGTCAGGCTGACCAGGGAGATATCCTTGTAGGAGAGCGTGCGGGCGAGCCGCTGCAGCGTGCCCATGACCGTGGCGCCCCAGCCGACGGCCAGCATTTCCTGGTCCTTGAGGCGGCCCATCAGGTACTGGCTGGCCGCTTCGGCCAACCGGTCGTTGATGTTGCCCGTCTCCTGCGCGGGAATGACGCGCGCCTCATCGAGGCCGTAAAGCTCCTGGAGGCGGGCCTCTAGGGCGAAGCAGCCGCCATAGCTCGAATTGATGTGGACGTGAATGAGCCCCATCTTCCGGCCGCGGTCGAGCATGCGCGACACCTTGATGCGCGACAGGTTGAGCCGCTCGCCGATTTCGCTCTGCGTCAGGCCGTCATGATAGTAATGCCATGCCACGCGGCTCAGCAGCTCTTCCTCGTGCGGCTCGAATGCCAGCTCGTCATAAGCTTCGTTCACGTTATTCACCTTCGTGACATTTGCACGGGTGCTCCCGCCAGAGGTCCCGAGCACCGTTGGTGACGATCATATGATCACGATGCGCACATAAGCGCAAGACGTGATGTTCTTGATCATCATTAAGTCGCATAGCGCCAATTGTCAGATTTTTCGAAATTGTTATAAATCAATAGCTTGCAAGAATGACGTCGTATTGCCTCAAGTTTGCAGGGTGGTTCGTTTGGCTGTCGTTATCACTTATGTGCAGAATCTGGGTTGACGATATGGGCCGCTCGGCGGATAGTCCGGTGTGCAATTGATAAGGCGGTGTTCATTTGAACGACTGGTGCTGCTGGTTGCAGACCCCGCCGCCCATTGGAGGACCCCATGGCCGATTTGGACGACGTGAGAGAAGGCAAGGATTTCGGATTGGATCAGCCGGTGGAGGTCAAGGCGTTCCCTGTGCGTGGTTCCGTCTCGCTCGATTGGGGCATGCAGGACCGCCTGGCGCGTATCTTCCAGCCCAACAGCGGTCGCACCGTCATGCTGGCCTTTGACCATGGCTATTTCCAGGGGCCGGCTACCGGTCTGGAGCGGCTTGATCTCACCATTCGCCCGCTCGTTCCCTACACGGACGTGCTGATGTGTACGCGCGGCGGCCTGCGTCAGACCATGCCGGCCGACAGCCGCAAACCGGTGGTTCTGCGTTGCTCGGGCGGCATGAGCGTTCTGACCGAACTGTCGCGCGAGCTGGTGGCGGTCGACATCGAGGACGCCATCCGTCTCAACGCCTCGGCGATCACCACCAACGTCTACGTCGGCGCCGAGTACGAGCACCAGTCGCTCGCCAACCTCGTCAAGCTGATCGACACCGGCAATCGCTACGGCATTCCGACCATGGCGGTGACCGGCGTCGGCAAGGACATGGCACGCGACGCCCGCTATTTCGGTCTCGCGACCCGCATCTGCGCGGAACTCGGCGCGCACATCGTCAAGTCCTACTATATCGACGACGGCTTCGAGAAGGTCGTGGCCGGTTGCCCGGTTCCGATCGTCATCGCCGGAGGCAAGAAGCTGCCCGAGCGCGACGCGCTCGAGATGGCCTGGCGCGCCATCGATCAGGGCGCTGCCGGCGTCGACATGGGCCGCAACATCTTCCAGTCCGATTGCCCCGTGGCGATGATCTCGGCCGTGCGGGCCGTGGTGCACGACGGCGAGAGCGTCGACAAGGCCTACGACATCTACAAGGCCGGCAAGGCCAAGGCGGCCTGAGCCACAGGAAGTTCGCGAACCGTGCCGCCGGGCTCCTCAAGGGGAGGTCCGGCGGATCGCCCGGAGGAGGGCGCCGAAACGCGGGCAACCCCCGCGCTTCCAAGAATAATGTTGGGAGACTGTCAATATGGCGGGAACCTCGCCGTCCGACCAGCCGCCGCCGCTGGTCGAAGCCAGGCAAATCTGGAAATTCTTCGGCTCGATCGCCGTGCTGCGAGGTGTCGACCTGACGCTTCGTCCGGGCGAAGTGCATGCGCTGCTCGGCGGCAATGGTGCCGGCAAGTCGACGCTGATGAAGATGATCGCCGGTCTGCATCGCGTCGACCGGGGCGAACTCCTGGTTTGCGGCGAAGATGCCTCGGCCATGACGCCGGTCACCGCCCGGCAGGCGGGCATCCATCTGGTCCCGCAGGAACCGATGCTGTTCCCGAGCCTTTCGGTCGAGGAGAACGTGCTGATGCACGTTCCCGGCAATCGCAAGGAACTGCGCGCGCGCCTCGAGACCATGATCTCCGAGATCGGCGCCGGCATGACGCTGTCCACCCAGGCCGGGCAGCTCGAGGTTGCCGACCAGCAAATGGTCGAAATTCTGCGCGGTCTCATCCGCGACGCCCGCATCCTCATTCTCGACGAACCGACCTCGGCCCTGACGCCGCGCGAGGTGGGCAAGCTGTTCGAGCGCATCCGCGCGCTCACGGCCCAGGGCGTCGGCATCTTCTTCATCTCCCACAAGCTCGGCGAGATCCGCGAGATAGCCGACATCGTCTCCATCCTGCGTGACGGCCAGGTCGTGCTGGCCGGTCCGCCGAAGTCGTTCACCGACGCCGAGATCGTCGCGGCGATGACCCATGTCGAGGGCAAGGAGGGCTTCACGCTCGGTCGTGTCGCAGCTCCCGCCGAGCGCGGGCCTGAACGGTTGCTCGTCGAGGGGCTTGCCGGCGAAGGCTTTGCCGACGTGACCTTCTCGCTGCATTCGGGCGAGATCCTCGGGCTTGCCGGCGTCGTCGGCTCCGGCCGTACCGAGCTTGCCGAAACCATTTACGGCATTCGCCCCGCCGCTCGTGGCCGCATTCTCGTCGACGGCAAGCCGTTGTCCGGCCATGGGCCACGCCAGAGCCTCGATGCCGGCGTCGTCTACCTGCCCGAGGACCGTCAGGTCTCCGGCCTGTTCGTCAACGCGCCGCTCGTCTGGAATGCGTCGGCACTGGTGTTGCACCGGGGCCGGGAGTGGCTGCCGCTGGCCAGGGAACGGGTCGATTTCTCCGAGCAGGTCAAGCTTCTGGGCATCGTCTGCGCCAATGCCGACCAGCCGGTTCGCACGCTGTCGGGCGGCAACCAGCAGAAGGTGCTGCTTGCCAAGTGCCTTGCCGCCGGCCCGCGCGTCCTGATCCTCGACGAGCCGACGCGCGGCGTCGACGTGGCCGTGCGCGCCGACATCTACCGGCTGATCGACCGGCTGGCCGGCGAAGGGCTCGCCATCCTCCTGATCTCCTCCGACCACGAGGAGATCGAGCGCCTCAGTCACCGCGTACTGGTGATGAACCACGGTTATCCGGGCGGCCTGCTCGAAGGCTCCGACATCACCATCAATGCCATTGCCCGCCTCTCCTTCGGGGTCGGCGCCAAATTGGACGCTGCGCAATGATCATCCGCTTCCTGCAGCGCCACCGCGAAGCTTCGGTCGCGCTGATCATCGTCTTCCTGTTCGCGGTCCTCGGCCTCGTCGATCACAGCTACCTGTCCCTGGATACGGTGCTCCTCGTTTACGGCAACAGCCTCATCCTGTTCGTCCTGGCGATCGGCGCCACCATGGTGATGGCGACGCACGGCCTCGACGTGTCCGTCGGTTCGATCATGGGGCTTGCGGCGGTGGTTGCCGGCCTCTTGATGAATGCCGGCTGGGGGCTTCCCGCTTCCATCGGCGTCGCGCTTCTGGTCGGTCTCCTCTGCGGCCTGTTCAACGGCGTACTGGTGTCGTGGCTGAAGGTGTCGGCGATCGTCGCCACGCTCGGCACACTGGGCCTCTATCGCGGCTTTGTGTATCTCCTCTCCGGTGGCAGCTGGATCGAAGGCCTGCCGGAGAATTTCAAGGCGCTGACCAAGGCCGGTTCGCTCGGCCTGTCGCCGGTGGCCTGGCTGGTGCTGGTCCTGCTGATCGTCGCCCATCTCTGCCTGCGCTACACCGCCTTCGGCCGCTCCATGTTCGCCGTCGGTGACAACCGCGAGGGCGCTCGCCTCATCGGTATCCGCGTCAACGAGGTGCAGATCGTCGCCTACGGTCTCAACGGCCTCCTGGCCGCGCTGGCCGGCGTCATCTTCGCCTCTCAGATCGGCTTCATTCCCAACACCGCCGGCACCGGCATGGAGATGCGGGCCATCGCATCGAGCGTGCTCGGTGGCGTCAGTCTCCTGGGGGGCACGGGGACCGTGCTCGGCGCGGCGCTCGGCGCCTACTTCATGACCTCGATCGACAGCGTTCTCGTGCTGCTGCGCCTTGAGGCCTACTGGAACGACATCATCGCCGGCGCCATCCTGCTGGTGGTTCTGATCACCGACGGCAAGATCCGCGAGGCCGTCGATCGTCTCCTCCGCTACCAGAAGTACCGCAAGTTCATCGATCCGCAGGCGGCCGGCCAGCACGGCGACGCCGCCAAGGCCGCGACGCGGCCGCTCAAGACGACGCTTGAGACCTCGGAGGCGCGCAAATGAAGCTTCATCCTGCCCTCAAGCGCTGGGAGAGCGTGCTCGCACTGCTCCTGATCGCCGAGATCCTGTTATTCGGCGCCATCAACCCGGTGTTCCTGCAGCCGTCGATGCTGCTCTACGCCACCTCCGACTTCATCCACGTCGGCATCACGGCGCTGGCGCTGACGCTGGTCATCATCACCGGTGGCATCGACCTGTCGCTCGGCTCGGTGATGGGCCTCTCGGCCATCACCCTGGGCATCCTCTGGGTGGGTGGTGTGGACATCTGGGTGGCGGCCGTGGCCGCGCTCGGGGTCGGCACGCTCGGCGGCATCTTCAATGCCGTCGCCATTCACCTGTCCAAGGTCAATCCGTTGGTGATCACGCTCGGCACCGGCTTCCTGTTCGGTGGAGCCGCGCTGGTCCTGTCGGGGCTCGCCGGTGCGACGGGCTATGAAGGCATCAGCAACTTCGATCCGGCCTTCGTCAACCTCGCCAATCTCGAGGTTCTCGGTCTGCCGCTGCCTTTCGCCCTGTTCCTTGCGCTGACCGCCGGCTTCATGGCGCTGCTGCATCGCACCCGCTTCGGCCGCTATGTCTACCTGATCGGCCAGAACCCGCGCGCCGCTGCCTATGCCGGCACGCCTGTGTTCCGCACGCTGGTGGTTGCCTACGCCCTGACCAGTCTGATGGCGGCGCTGTCCGGCCTGATCCTGGCGTCCTACTTCGGCTCCGCCCGTTCGGACTTCGGCACGACGGCCCTGATGCCGGCGATCACCGCCGTCGTGCTCGGCGGCACGTCGATCTACGGCGGTTCGGGCACCATCCTGGGTACGGCGCTGGCCGCTCTGCTGGTCGGCTATCTGCAAACCGGTCTTCAACTGGTTGGCGTGTCGAGCCACGTCTCGAGCGCCCTGTCGGGTGGTCTGTTGGTCATCGTGGTTGCCTTGCGCAGCCTCTCGGAAATGGGACGCGTCTGGTTCCAGCATCGTCGCGTCTTGAGAAACGTTGCGGCCGAATGACGGTCTGACGTTTGAGGAGGAGGGCCCGGAAAAGCGGGGTGTTCAGCCTCGGGGGCCATGTCTTGGAAGGAGAGTACAATGAAATTCGGTACCGTTTCCCTCGCGCTTGCCGTGACCGCCGCTGCGACCTTCGCCGGTCCTTCGGTCGCCGCCGACAGCACCCGCATCGCCTTCATCCCGAAGCTGGTGGGCGTCGGCTTCTTCACCTCCGGCGGCAAGGGCGCCGTCGAAGCCGGCAAGAAGCTCGGCGTCGAAGTGACCTATGACGGCCCGACCGAACCGTCGGTGTCAGGCCAGGTGCAGTATATCAACACCTTCGCCAACCAGGGCTTCAACGCCATCGTCGTCTCCGCCGTGTCGCCCGACGGTCTCTGCCCGGCGCTGAAGCGCGCCATGCAGCGTGGCATCAAGGTTCTGACCTGGGATAGCGACGTCAATCCCGAGTGCCGCAGCTACTATGTCAACCAGGGCACGCCGGCCCAGCTCGGCAAGCTCCTGGTCGACATGGCGTCCGAGCAGCACCCGGCCGAGAAGGCGAAGGTCGCCTTCTTCTATTCCAGCCCGACCGTGACCGACCAGAACCAGTGGGTCGAGCAGGCCAAGGCGATCATCGCCAAGGACAAGCCGGGCTGGGAGGTCGTCACCACCCAGTATGGATATAACGATGCCCAGAAGTCGCTGCAGACCGGCGAGAGCATCCTGAAGGCCTACAAGGACGTCGACATCATCATCGCCCCCGACGCCAACGCGCTTCCGGCCGCCGCCCAGGCTGCCGAGAACGTCGGCCGCGCCGGTCAGGTGACCATCGTCGGCTTCTCGACGCCGAACGTGATGCGCCCCTACGTCAAGCGTGACACCGTCAAGGCCTTCGGCCTCTGGGACGTCACCAAGCAGGGCGCCATCTCGATCTATGTTGCCGATCACCTCATCAAGAACGGCGCCATGAAGGTCGGCGACAAGCTCGACATTCCCGAGATCGGCACCGTCGAAGTCAGCCCGAACAGCGTCCAGGGTTACAGCTATGAAGCCGACGACAACGGCATCATCCTGCTGCCGGAGCGTCAGGTGTTCACCAAGGACAACATCGACAACTTCGACTTCTGATCGGGTCGATCCCAACTCTGCGAGACGGCGGTCCCTCCCGTCTGCCGTCCGCTTCTCCCCCGTCGGCCATCCCCCCATTGAGGCCGCGCGGGATTTCGGAGAGCCGGCCGCCATCCATCGGCGGCCGGCCATCCTTTTCTTGCACTCAATCCGGAGGTCCCTCCATGCACGTCACGCTCGTCGAGATCAACGTCAAGCCCGAACGGATCGATGATTTCCTGCGCGTCTTCGCCGCCAACCGTGAGGGCACCATTGCCGAGCCCGGCTGCCGCCGCTTCGACGTGTTGCAGGATCCGGCGGAGCCCACCCGCTTCACCATCTACGAGGCGTTCGTCGACGAGGCGGCAGTGAAGTTCCACAAGACCACGCCGCACTATCTCAAGGTGAAGGCCGAGCTCGAGGACATCATGACCGGGCCGCGCAGCCACAAGGTGTTCGTCGGCGTCATGCCGCGCGACTGACGAGGCCGCCATGCTCCCCACTCCCGATGATCTTGCGACGCGCGATTCGCTGAAGACGTTCCTGCGCCATGCCACGCCCTCCCTCAGCGTCGGCCTTCTGGCCGCCGACGCCATGGCATATGGCGCGACCATCGCCGAACTTGAGGCGGCAGGCACCGCGCTCCTGCATTTCGACGTCATGGATGGCGTCTTCTGTCCAGCTTTCACCGCCGGGCCGCCACTTGTCGCGGCGTCGAAGACGAAGATGCTGAAGGACGTCCATCTGATGGTGGCCGATCCGATCGCGATCATTCCGGCGGTCCTGAAGGCCGGGGCCGACATCGTTCACGTTCACCCCGAGGGGCTTGTGCACCTCCATCGGGCGCTCGCCATGCTCGATGTGGATGTGGCGGGACAGCCGGGCCGTCGCGTGTTGCGTGCCGTTGCGCTCAATCCGGCAACGTCGGTCGACCTTCTCGTGCCCGTCCTCCATGAGGTCGACATGGTGACGTTGCTCGCCGTCGATCCCGGCTGGAGCGGCGGCGTGCCCGACGCCGCGCTTGGTCGCAAGATCGAGCGGCTGAGGCGGCTTGCCACCGAGGCCGGCGCCGATCCGCTGATCGCCATCGATGGCGGCATCACCGAGGCGACCATCGGCATTGCCGCCGGCTTCCGGCCGGATATCATCGTCAGCGGCAGCGCCGTCTTCAAGGCTGGCGCCAGCATTGCCGCCAATCTCGAAGGACTGCGCCGGGCAGCCGGCCAGTAATCGCCGAGGAGACAGACATGAGGATCGACCTTTCGGGCAAAGCCGCCATCGTGACCGGATCGACGGCGGGCATCGGACTTGCCATCGCCAAGGGCCTCGCCGAGTGCGGCGCCACCGTCGTCGTCAACGGCCGCACCCAGGCGGCTGTCGACAAGGCGATCGCATCCGCCAAGGCGGCTGTGCCGGAAGGTCGCTTCATCGGCCATGCCGGCGATCTCGGCACGGCGGACGGCTGCGCGGCGATCGTCGCTGCTCATCCCGATTGCGACGTCCTCGTCAACAATCTCGGCATCTTCGGCCCACGCGATTTCTTCGAGACGCCTGACGACGAATGGACCCGCTACTTCGATGTCAACGTGATGTCGGGCGTCCGCCTGTCGCGGGCCTGGTTGCCGGGCATGGCGAAGCGGAACTGGGGAAGGGTGGTGTTCATCTCCTCGGAATCCGCCCTCAACATCCCCGAGGACATGGTCCACTATGGCGTCTCCAAGACGGCGCTGGTGTCGCTCGCTCGCGGTCTGGCCAAGCGGATGGCCGGGACAGGGGTTACGGTCAACTCGGTGCTGCCCGGCCCGACGCTATCGGAAGGGTTCGCCGACATGCTGTCCGGCGAAGTGAAGCGCAGCGGCAAGACGGTCGAGCAAGTCGCCGCCGACTTCGTCATGGCTCACCGTTCCTCGTCGATCATCCAGCGCGCGGCCAGCGTCGAGGAGGTGGCGAACATGGTGGTCTATACCTGCTCGCCGCAGGCGTCGGCCACCACCGGCGCCGCCTTGCGCGTCGATGGCGGCGTTCTCAACACCCTCTGAACTCAGGCTGGAATCGGCCGGCTGGCCCAGGCCCGGCTGTCCGAGCCGGCGAGCGCGCGCGCCGAACCGATGCCGCTTCGTTCGATGCGGCCGAGCAGATCCGTTGTGATGGCGTTGACGGCATTGCCGCCGCCATAGATGAACGCGGTGTAGACCTGCACCAGATTGGCGCCGGCGGCCATCTTCAGATAGGCATCCTCGCCGGTCATCACGCCGCCCACGCCGACGATCGGCAGTGCGCGTCCGACCCGTTCGCGCATCTTGGCGAGCACGATCGTCGACCGTTCGAACAGCGGCTTGCCGGAAAGACCGCCCGGTTCGGTCGCCGTCGGACCGAACACGCCGCTCCGCGACAGCGTGGTGTTGGAGACGACGAGGCCATCGGCCCCCCGCGCCGCGATGACGGCGGCGATGTCGTCGAGCGCCGCCTCGTCGAGGTCGGGAGCGATCTTCACCAGCACCGGCGTCTTCCGACCGACGGCGGCGGCCGTTTCATCGCGCGCCTCGATGACGCGGGCGATCAGGTCGGACAGCGCCGCGCTCGCCTGCAAGTCGCGGAGGCCAGGCGTGTTGGGCGAGGAAATGTTGACGGTGAAATAGGAGGCAAGTCCGGCGAACGCCTTGATGCCGGCCACGTAATCGGCTGCCCGGTCGACGCTGTCCTTGTTGGCGCCGACGTTGACCCCAATGACGCCGGGCCGTCCGCCGCGTCGCTCCAGTTGTTTCAGGGCGTGGGCATGCCCCTTGCCGTTGAAGCCGCAACGATTGATCACCGCGTTCGCCTCGGGCAGGCGGAAGATGCGCGGCTTGGGATTTCCCGGCTGCGGCCGTGGCGTCACCGTGCCGACCTCGACATGGGAAAAGCCCTGCTTCAGCAGCGTGTCGGCGATCTCGGCGTTCTTGTCGAAACCGGCAGCCAACCCGACCGGATGGTCGAGCCGCATGTCGAAGAAGCCGATGGCCAGCCGGTCGTCCACCACCTTCGGCAGGCCGGGCACGAGGTTGAGACGCATGGCCGTGACGGCCAGCGTGTGGGAGACTTCCGGATCGAAGCGCCGAAGCATGGCCGCGCTGGATGAGCCGATCAGTTCGGAAAGCGTCATCGGCCGGTCTCCAGATCGGGAAACTGGTGGACACCGTCCGGCCCGAGCGGCAGCGGGACGACGAAGTCCACGGCCGAGAACTCCAGCGGCGCATAGAGGTGCGGGAAGAGATCGCCGCCGCGCGACGGCTCCCATTTCAACGCTTCGCCGAGCGCTGCCGTCCCGACGCCGATCAGCAGAAGGTCGCCCTGTCCGGCGAAGTAGAGCCGCGCCGTTTCCCTCACCTGCGCGGCCGAGGAAAGGTGAATGAACCCGTCCTCGAAGTCGACGGATGCGCCGGCAAACACGCCGGTCGCTTCGGCGGCTTCCCACAATGCGCGCGGTGCGATCTTGTAGACGAGACGATCCATGTGCGGGACTCCGAAAGGCTGCGGCCCTGCTCTAGAGCATCCGGCCGCCCGACACCACCCCGCCGGGTTCAATTCCCCGCTCGGTTTGGTTCCATCGCCGGGCCGCTTGCCCCCATGGCGAGAATCCAGCATTTTCCATGGCATGCAATCAAGCGGGGAAGCCGTTCAGACGATGGCGAAGCAGACGAAGCGGCACGGTTTTCTCTTGGGTTGCATGGCGCCGCTGATAGCCGGCTCGGCCTTGACCGCTGCGGCGCTGCTCTGGCTGTCGCAAGACGCCGAGCGTGAGGACCTGGCGAAGGTTCGGCCCACCATGATCGATTTCGGTCGCTTGCCGTCGCCCCCCGCCTTGAGGCAGCCGCTTGCCGCCCGGGAGCCTCCTCCGGTGGAAGTCGCCCTGGGTTCGGCGGCGTCAGAGACGCGTCCTCGGGAGATGCCGTCGCCTCCGCCGCCTCCGGACAGCTTCGAGGCGCTGTTCTCGCGCGTCACCGTGCTCGATGCCACCCGCTTCCGTGCCATCCGCGACCGCGAGACGCAGGTCCTTCATCTGAAGGGCATCGCCGGGCTTGCCTTTTCCGATTCCTGCGATGGAACCGCCGGCCGCTGGAACTGCGGCGCCCGCGCCCGCGCCGATCTTGCTCGCCTGATCGGACCGCGCTCGGTGGGCTGCGTCGGCATCGTGGCGCAGGGAGAGGATGGCGAGAGCACCTCCGACTGCTGGGTCGGCAGCCGCAACCTGTCGCTGTTCATGGTGAGCCGGGGATGGGCCGAACCGGTCGACCCCGCCGATCCGCTGCTGGCTCCCTACGCCGCCAAGGCGAAGGAGGAGAAGCTCGGTCGTTACGGCGATGGCAGCCTGCAGCCGCCGGACGAATGACAAAGGCCGGCGCGAGTGCCGGCCTCCGATCGTCTTTTGGTTTCGTTCGTCAGGCTTGGCCGAGCGTGCCGGCAAGCGCCGCGTCGATCATGGCCACGGTTTCCTTCAGGCCGTAGAGCTCGACGAAGGAACCGAAGCGCGGCCCCTTCTCCTGGCCGAGCAGCACCTGATAGAGCGTCGCGAACCATTCGAGGCTGACGCCCGGTCCACCGTCGGGGCTCTTCTTGGACGGGTCCTGGAAGCGCGGGAACGAGCGGCCGACCGCCAGCACGGTGTCCTGGATGGCCTCGCCGCTGGTGGTGGCGGGCAGTGCGTCGAGCGCGTCGCGCAGCTTGGCGAGCGCCTGCCGCTCCTCGTCGTCCGGCGTGCGGAAGGTGACGAAGGGCTTCACCCGGTCCCGATAGTAGGCCAGCGCATAGCCGCAGAGTTCGTCGAGCTTCGGATGCGTCTCTGGCGTCACGCCCGGCGAATGCCGGCCGATATAGGCCCAGAGCGCGCCCTTGTCGTGGGCATGGCTGGCCGACACCAGATTCAGCAACATCGAGAAGCTGACCGGCACCGGGGTCACCGGCACGTTGCCCGAGTGGATATGCCAGACCGGGTTGGTGAGCTGCTGGTCGGCATCCATCGCCGGATATTTCTCGAGATAGGCGAAATATTCGTCGACGGCGCGCGGGATCACGTCGAAGAACAGTCGCTTGGCCGTCTTCGGCTTCTGGAACATGTAAAGGGCGAGACTGTCCGGCGAGGCGTAGGTCAGCCACTGGTCGATGGTCAGGCCGTTGCCCTTCGACTTGGAGATCTTCTCGCCGTTCTCGTCGAGGAACAGCTCGAAATTGAAGCCGTCCGGCGGGTTGCCGCCCAGCACCTTGCAGATCCGCGACGAGGTCTTGACGTTGTCGATGTGGTCCTTGCCGCTCATTTCGTAGTCGACGCCGAGCGCTGCCCAGCGAAGCGCCCAGTCCGGCTTCCACTGGCACTTGGCGTGGCCGCCGGTCACCAGGGTCTCGAAGCGCTCGCCGGTCGCCGGGTCGGTCCAGACGATGGTGCCCTTCTCGACGTTGCGCTCCTCGACCGGCACTTGCATGACGACTTCCGTCTTCGGATGCACCGGCAGGAAGGGCGAGTATGTCTTGCGCCGTTCCTCGCGGAGAACGGGCAGCATGATCTCCATCACCGCATCGTACTTGGCGAGCATGCGCAGCAGCATGTCGTCGAAAGTGCCCTTCTTGTACTCCTCCGTGGCCGACATGAACTCGTAGTCGAAGCCGAAGGCGTCGAGAAACTGCCGGAGCTTGGCATTGTTGTTGTGGCCGAAGCTCGGATAGCCGTTGTCGAACGGGTTCGGCACGTTGGTCAGCGCCTTGCCGAGATTGGCCCTGAGCAGCTCGGGATTCGGCACGTTGTCCGGCACCTTGCGCATGCCGTCCATGTCGTCCGAGAAGCAGAGAAGGCGCGTCGGCACGCTGTCGCCGGTCAGCACGCGAAAGGCGTGGCGCACCATGGTGGTGCGCGCCACTTCGCCGAAGGTGCCGATATGCGGCAGACCGGACGGGCCGTAGCCGGTCTCGAAGATCACCGGCTTCGATGCATCTTTCCGTTTCTCGATCCGCGCCACGATCTTCTTGGCTTCCTCGAAGGGCCAGGCCTTGGAGCGGCCGGCCGCGGCGAGAAGCGCGGGATCGGAGAGCAGGGCGGAAAAAACGGTTGCCATCGGTTGCCTCTATTCGAGAAAACCCGGAGTTTCCGGGGCGCGCGGGACAGTAGGGACGAGGCCCCGAAAGGTCAAGGACATGGGGGTGCTTTGCGTCGATTCCGCCGAGAGGATGCTTGCGCTTTTTGAGGTGGCGTCCCAAATAGGGTCCCGTTTGACCTTTGGCCGAGGAATCCATGCACAAGCCGTTGTCCGCCCAGGAATCGCTGATCTGGGTGATGGTCACCACCGCCATCGCCGACCGCAACATGACCGAGCGCGAACTCAACCAGTTCGAGCGGCTGATCGGCTTCCTGCCGGTGTTCCAGGGGTTCGAGGGCTCGGTCGGCGAAATCGCCGATGCCTGCTCTGCCAACCTGAAGTCGGTGAACGGCATCGATCACATCCTCGATCGGGTGGCGATGTCCCTGCCGGAGCGTCTCTATGAGACGGCCTACGCGCTCGCCGTCGAGGTTGCCGCCTCCGATGTCGACGTCAAGCAGGAGGAATTGGTGTTCCTGCAGATGCTGGAGGACCGTTTCGCGCTCGACAAGCTGGCCGTCGCCGCCATCGAGCACTCGGCCCGCGTTCGCTATCGCAAGTTGGGGTAAGGTTGACGCCTCTCGTTGGAATCCATCTTGACGGCGGCCCGCTTTAGCGAGATGACCCGGCGCCCTTTCCGCCGAGTGCCGCCATCTTGCATGTTTCCTCTTCCGGGGACCTTCTCGCCGACCGCCGCTACGAGTATGCCCGCGCCTATCTTGAGGCCGAGGATGCCGCAGCGGCAGCCGATCTCTTTCTGCAGACCCTCGAACGCGCTCCGGGCTGGCTGCCGGCCCTTGTCGGCGCCGCCGATGCCTTGGCCGCCGACGGCCGCCCGGCGGAAGCCGAGCCGCTGCTGCGCGAAGCGGCGAAGCGCGACCACGACGGGCTGTTCGGCGCATCGCTGAGGCTCGCCGCCTTGGGCTTTGCCGAGGTTCCCGACGCTCCGCCCGCCGCCTATGTTCGTGGTCTCTTCGACGATTATGCCGACCGCTTCGAGACGGCGCTGGTGGAGGACCTCGGCTATCGGGCGCCCTGGCTCATCGCCGATCTCATCGAAACAGTCCGGCCCGGCGGGCGTTTTTCGCGAGGGCTGGACCTCGGCTGCGGCACGGGGCTGATGGCCGAGGCGCTGGCGGGGCGTGTCGATCACTTCACGGGCTGCGACCTGTCGCCGGAGATGATCGCCCGTGCCGAGGCCGGCGAGCGCTATCAGTCGGTCGTCGTCGCCGAGGCTGCGACCTTCCTGTCGGAGCGCACTCAAACCCTGGATCTCGTCACCGCCGCGGACGTCCTCGTCTACGTCGGCGCGCTTGACAGTCTGTTTCGGCATGTGGCCGTCCGTCTCGCACCGGACGGCCTTTTTGCATTCAGTGTCGAGGAATCCTTCGACGGCGATCTCGTGCTTCGCGACAGCTTGCGCTACGCCCACGGTGAATCCTACATCCGCCGGACCATTGCCGAGGCGGACCTTGAGGTCGTGGAGCTCACGCGCGGCACGCTGCGGTTCGACCGTGGCGCGCCGATCCGGGGGCTGATCGTGGTGGCTCGGCTCGCGCGATAGCGGCTGCCGAGCAAATGTTCTTCACTTGTTCGCGGAAATCGGGCTTACTCCCGCCGTGACCGAGACGAATCTTCTGCCCCCCAAGTTCGAAGCCTGGTTCGCGTCGCGCGGCTGGAGCCCGCGTGCTCACCAGCTCGCGCTGCTCGAACACGGCCTTGCCGGCCGTTCGGTGCTGCTGATCGCCCCGACCGGCGCCGGCAAGACGCTGGCGGGCTTCTTGCCGTCGCTTGTCGATCTCGCATCCCGGCCAAAGTGGCGGCCGGGGACGCGACGGCGCGGCATTCATACGCTTTACATCTCGCCCCTCAAGGCGCTTGCCGTCGATATCGAGCGCAACCTTGAGACCCCTGTCGCCGGAATCGGCCTCGACGTTGCCATCGAGACGCGCACCGGCGACACGTCCGCGTCCCGCCGCCAGCGGCAGAAGCTGATTCCGCCCGACATTTTGCTCACAACGCCGGAACAGTTGGCGCTGCTGCTCGCCGGTCGTGACGCTGAAACCTTCTTCGAAGACCTCAAGACGGTCATTCTCGACGAACTGCATGCGCTGGTCACGAGCAAGCGCGGCGACCTGCTGGCGCTCGGTCTGTCCCGGCTGCGTGCCATCGCGCCGGCCATCCGCACCGTCGGCCTGTCGGCCACCGTTGCCGATCCCGACGAACTGCGGGCCTGGCTGGTGCCGCAGGCCCCGGGCATGCCGCTCGCTCTCTCCGAGATCGTCACCGTCGCGGGCGGCGCCCGGCCCGACATCCGCATTTTCGAGGCCGACGAGACCATCCCCTGGGCTGGGCATTCCGCCCGCTATGCCTATGAAGGGTTGCTGGCGGAAATCGATCGCCGCCGCATGACCCTCATCTTCGTCAACACGCGCAGCCAGGCGGAAATGGTGTTTTCCGAGCTCTGGCGCCTCAACGACGCCAACCTGCCCATCGCCCTTCATCACGGTTCGCTCGACGTCGGCCAGCGGCGCAAGGTGGAAGCGGCGATGGCCGATGGTCGTCTGAGAGCTGTGGTCGCCACCTCGACCCTCGATCTCGGCATCGACTGGGGCGATATCGATCTCGTCATCCACGTCGGTGCTCCGAAGGGCGCCAGCCGGCTCGCCCAGCGGGTCGGTCGCGCCAACCATCGCATGGACGAGCCGTCGACGGCGCTTCTGGTGCCGGCCAACCGCTTCGAGGTGCTGGAATGCCAGGCGGCGCTCGATGCCAACTATGTCGGTGCCCAGGACACGCCGCCGATCCGCGACGGCGCGCTCGACGTGCTGGCCCAGCACGTGCTCGGCCGGGCCGTGGCCGGTCCGTTTCGCGCCGACGATTTCCATGCCGAGGTCGTCTCCGCCTATGCCTATCGCCATCTCGACCGCGAACGGTTCGATCGGGTGGTCGATCTCGTCGCCACCGGCGGCTACGCGCTGCGCGCCTACGAGCGCTACGCCAAGATCAAGCTGACCGCCGACGGCACATGGCGCCTGACTCATCCGCGCTTCGCGCAGGCCTATCGGCTCAATGTCGGCACCATCATCGAAAGCCCGATGCTGAAGGTCCGGCTCGGCGGCAAGGCGCGCGGCCGCGGTCCGGTGATGGGCGGCCGCCTGCTCGGCGAGGTGGAGGAGTATTTCTGCGAGCAGATGAAGGTGGGCGACACCTTTTTGTTTGCCGGCGAAGTTTTGCGTTTCGAGGGTATGCGCGAGACGGAGGTGATCGTCTCCCGCGCGCGGTCGAGCGACCCCCGCATTCCGGTTTACGCCGGTGGAAAGTTCCCGCTCTCCACCTTCCTAGCGGCCAGCGTCCGCAAGATGCTCTCAGATCCCTCGTCATGGGGCAGGCTGCCGGCGCCGGTGCGCGACTGGCTCGAGCTGCAGCGGGACCATTCCCTGCTTCCCCAGCCCGACGAACTCCTGGTCGAGACCTTTCCCCACCGGGGTCGCCACTTCCTGGCGCTCTATCCGTTCGAGGGAAGGCTCGCCCACCAGACCCTCGGCATGCTGTTGACGCGCCGGCTCGAACGCTTCGGCCTCAAGCCGCTCGGCTTCATCGCCACGGACTACGTGATCGGCGTCTGGTGCGCGACCGACGTTGGAAGCGCCTTCGCCCAGGGGCAGCCGACGCTGTCGCGCCTCCTGGAGCCGGACATGCTGGGAGACGATCTCGAAGCCTGGATGGCCGAGAGCTATCTCCTGAAGCGCATGTTCAAGTCCTGCGCCACGATCGCCGGCCTCGTCGAGAAGAATGCCATCGGCGCGCAGAAGACGGGACGGCAGGTGACGGTTTCCACCGACCTCATCTACGACGTGCTGCGCGAGCATCAACCGGACCACATCCTGCTCGAAGCGGCCTGGGCCGATGCCTCGACGGGGCTTCTGGACCTCGGCCGTCTCTCGGATATGCTGTCGCGAATCGGCGGCCGCATCGTTCATAAGCGGCTCGACCGCATTTCGCCCCTCGCCGTGCCGATCATGCTTGAGATCGGCGGCGAGCGCGTTGCCGGCGAGGCCGACGAGGACGTCCTGCGTGAGGCGGCCGACGAGATCATCCGGGAGGCCATGGCTTGACGGCGCTGAGCAAGAGACAGGGAGACGACGACGTGCTGACAGCGGGCGGCCTTGTTAACCTCAACGGCGCCGCCGTGCGTTTCGATGCGTCCGGTGTGCTCCACTGGCCCGAGGAACGACTGCTGGTCGTTGCCGATCTGCACCTCGAAAAGGGGTCCTCTCACGGCTCGCGCGGCCGTTTTGTGCCTCCCTACGACACCCGAGCGACGCTCCGAGCCCTGGCGGAGGCCATCGGCCGTCTTCGGCCGGAGCGCGTGATCGCGCTTGGCGACAGTTTCCACGACACTGAGGCCGAGGGGCGCCTGGCTCCCGTCGATCTTGAAAACCTCTCGGCGCTGGTTGGATCCGTCGACTGGACGTGGGTGGCGGGCAACCACGATCCGTCGCCGCCGGCCGGCCTGGGCGGCAGGCCGGTCGCCGAGATCGTCGTCGGTCCTCTCGTCTTCCGGCACGAACCGCGCGTCGGCCGTTCGGTCGGCGAGGTGGCCGGTCACCTTCATCCGGCGGCCAAGGTCGGGCGAACCCGCTCGGTCCGTCGTCGCGCCTTCGTGTGCGATGGCAGCCGCTGTCTGCTGCCCGCCTTCGGTGCCTACACCGGCGGACTCAATGTCATGGATGCGGCTTTCAAGGGGCTGTTCGAGCGGTCCCGCCTCATCGCCTGGATGTTGTCGGACGGGCGCGTCTATCCGGTGCGTTCGTCTGAGTTCCTTCCCGACTAGCCATCGGGCGGCAAGGAAGGCGAACTCAGTCCCTGCGGAACGCCACGCCTGCCAGCCATCCGGTGAAGCAGGCTACAATCACGGTCGCAAGGCCGTAGACGGCCGGCTGGCGATGGGCGAGGTCGGTGATCGTCTGCTCGAAGCCCCCCTTCAGGATCGAGAAATCCTGCGTCGTCTTGGCGAGGAGCACGCCTCCGGAGAACAGGTAGACGGTGGCCGTGTACCAGCCGATCGGCACGTTGGCCGGCAGGTCGATCGGCGCCCGGAACAACTGAGGCGACAGGAACTCGACTCGCCCTTCGTTAAGGGTGAACAGGCCTTCCTTCTGCATCAGCCGCAGGAAGGCGGCGTCGAACTCGGTTCTGACCGGCGGCAAGGCATCCGGCAGGCCGCGCGTCGGCAACATGTCGAAGCCGAGGCCCTGGCCGGCTCTTACGCGGTTGCCGGCCACATCGGCCATCGGCGCCGTGGTGGCGATGGCCAGGAAGGATGGAACGCGCGGCAGCTCGCTCGACGCCCGATTGATCCAGATGCCGGCCACCCGTTCCTTGCGGCGGGCCACCATGGAACGCAACGGACCGGTCAGCGTCACGACGATCTCATAGGGATCGGCACGGGCCACCGTCTGTCGGTCGCGCTCCACGGTGCCGAAGATGACGACACCCGAACCCGTGAAGTTGGATTCGATGGACACGCGTTCGGTGGAGAGCGCCGTCACCAGGGTTTCGGCGTGCAGGTGCGATGAGGCGAAAGCGAGCGTCGCGGCGGCGAGAAGGGCGCGGACGATCATGTCATCCTCCTCCCATCCGACTGATCGAGTAGAGCTCGTCCGGTCTCGCCACCAGATCGACGGCAAACCTGAGGCCCACCGACAGCACGAGAAGGCCGAGCAGCAGACGCAAGGTCTCGCCGCGCAGCGACTGGCCGACGCGGGCTCCGAACTGCGCCCCGACAACGCCGCCGACCATCAGGGCCAGACCGAGGATGACGTCCACTGTCTGGTTCGTGGCCGATTGCATGAAGGTGGTGAAGGCCATGGTCCCGAGCGTCTGCAAGAGCGTCGTGCCGATGACGATGGTGGTCGGTACCCTCAGCAGGTAGATCAGCGCCGGTACCATGATGAAGCCGCCGCCGATGCCGAGCAGCGCGCCCAGAAAACCGATGGACGCGCCGAGCGCGATGACCGGCAGGGCCGAGATATAGAGGCGCGACCGATGGAAGCGCACCCGGAGCGGCAGGCCGGCGATCCAGCTGTGCTGGCCCGGACGGCGGATGGGCAGGGGCGTGCCGCGTCGCTTGGCAAGGATTGCCCTGATGGCCTCGACGGCCATCAGCATGCCGATGGTGCCGAGAAAGGCGACATAGCAAAGGGCGATGACCACATCGAGCTGGCCGATGCCGCGCAAGGCCCCGTAGACCAAGACGCCGATCGCCGAACCGATGATGCCGGACAGCGTGAGGTAGAGGCCGAGCTTCAGGTCGACCGTCTTCTTGCGCAGATAGGCGAGGACCCCCGAGGCCGAGTTGGCGACGATCTGCGATGAGACCGATGCGACGGCAACGGCCGGCGATATGCCGGAGAAGATGAGGAGCGGTGTCAGCAAGAAGCCGCCGCCCACGCCGAACATGCCGGACAGGAAGCCGACCGCCGCGCCCATCCCCAGCAACAGGAAGAGATTCATCGGCATTTCGGCGATCGGCAAGTAAAGATCCACGACCCGTCATCCGTTCAAAGGCGGTTGGCGGCCAGTATTAGCTCCTAACCCCTTGCAAAAGTGCAACGGAACAGCTTGTGCCACGCCTTTCCGGCGAAAAAGCGCATTGATGTGGCAAAAAGAAACCCCCGGAGCCGAAGCTTCGGGGATAGCAGTCTGCGGCAACTCATACCGCTTCCGTCGGACCGCTTCCGCCGGGTTTTGATCCTCGGGGCGGAACCTGAAGGACGCGGAAGCGCCTGCCTGGGCGCCGGCCGGTAAGGCCCGCTTGAGCTGGATGAGTCCAGATCAAGCGGAACGGTTATCAAATGGTCGGCATGCCGAGCGCTTCGATCAAAGCCTTGTCGATCTCGCCCGTCGCCGGCATTCCCTTCGATGTCTGGAAGGCGGCGATGGCGTCACGGGTCTTGCGGCCCATCTTGCCGTCGGGCTGGCCGGCGTCGAAGCCGAGGCTCGTGAGCACGGCCTGGGTTCGGGCGATCGTCCGGGAGGTGTCGACCGACGCTGTGTGTTCGGCAGGAACGGCCCAGGCCGGATCGGCCGGAGGCACATCCTCGGCCTTGGGATCAAGCGGCTTGGCCACCCATGTCTCGACAGCGAGACGGGCGCGGGCAAGGTCTTCCTTGGAAAGCACCTGGGCGATGTCGTCGCGCTTCTTGGCGCTGTCGGCGTCGCCGCCGGTGGCGGCCAGCGCGAACCACTTGTAGGACGTGGCGAGGTCACGCGGCACACCGAGGCCTCGAGCGTAGAGGATGCCGAGGTTGAACTGGCTGTCGCGAATGCCGTGCTCTGCGGCGCCCTGGAACCACTTGGCGGCCATGGCATAGTCGGGCGAACCGAGGCTGCCTTCGGCGTTGATCACCGCGAGGTTGTGCATGGCCTTGGCGTTACCAAGAGCGGCGGCCTTGGTGTACCATTCGGTGGCCGTCTTGGCGTCGCGCGCCGTACCGACGCCCTTCTCGTAAAGGCTCCCAAGCCGATACTGAGCCGGCGCAAGGCCCGCTTCGGCGGCACGGCGGTACCAGTCGATGGCGGCCGAGAGATCCTGCGGCACGCCTCGCCCGTCGGCAAAGCGGGAGGCGACTTCGAAGGCGGCCAGCGGGTCGCCGCCGGCTGCCGCGTCGCGCAGGGCCTTGGAGCCCACGGCTTCCGGCAGGGTGGGTGCGGCTTTGGCAATCGGAGCCGCCGATGCCTCCACCGCAGTTTCGGGTGATGCGGCCGGCGGCACGAAGCCATCGGTCGGGAGTGCCGAGGGGATCTGGGAGAAGCCGCCCGGCGGCGGCGTGACCTGCGGAGCGGGAGGAATTTCGAGACTGGTCGGCGCCGTCGGCGCCCCTTCGATCTCGGAGGTCGGTCCGGCCGGCTGGGTCTCGGGAGTCTGAACGATCGGCGCCATCGGAGCCGGCGTTTCAACGGGGGATGCCTCTGGAGCCGGCGCGGTCGACGCCGTTGGCTCCTGCGAAGCGGGGGTCGCCGCTGGCGCCTCGTCGGGCGTCGCGCCGCGACTTAGCGTGTCGATGGCGATCTTGGCGACGCCGAGCGCGATCAATACCACGGCGGCGGCCATGGCCATCTTGCGCAGGTTGAATCCGATCTTTGGCAAGGCGAAGCGAGGCTTCCCGCGTGCGGGTGCCTCTTCCTTGCGCGCCTCGTCGGGCGAGCCGGTGCCGGCCGCCTGAGCAGCCCGTCGGGCCGCGGCGATGAAGTCCGCCTTGGTTGGCGTGCGCGTCGCATCGGCGGCGGGCTTCTCGGCCACCGGCGCCGATTTCGGCAGGCGCGGCTTGCCCGAGCCGGGCTCGAGCGGCTTGTTGACGTCGAAGCCGGGCGGCAGCAGGGGCTCATTGGCCTCCGCAGGCTCCGGCTTGCCGAGCTGAGGCTCGACGCGCGGCGCGGATGCCGGCTTGCGGCCGAAGATGCGTGGCAGGTCGTCGTTTTCCTCGGCTTCGGGGATCGGCGGCGTCCGCCGGGTGAGCGCCTGCTCGATCTCTTCCCAGTTGTCCTTCCTGGCACGCACCGGCTTCGGCTCGGCCGCGTCGAGGCGGGGACCGTCCTCGCCAACCTCGCGCAGCGCCAAGCGCTCCACAGTCTGACCGATGGCCAGCAGCAAGCCGCGGTCGCGTTCGGCGCCAGCCCTCAGATCTTCGCCGAGGCGCGTGATGCCGGCTTCGACGCTGGCGAGACGCGCTGGGGCGTCGTCTCCGTTCCGCCCCGCCACCGCCGCCACGCGATCGGCAATGGCCTCCACGGACAGCGAACTCGACATGGTGGCGTCGAGCCGCTCGAGCGCTTCGGCCAGCGCGGCGATTTCGTTCGGTCGGGTTTCGAGGCGGCTGGCAATATCGGCGATCCGGCTTTCCAGCCGTTCGAAGGCGACGGCGCCGATCGATGGAGCATCCAGCCGATCGAGACGTTCGACCAGCGTCCGCACATCGGACGCGAGGCCGGCGTCGGGCCGGCCGGCTGCGGTCAGCACGTCTTCCCTGAGGCTCTCGACGGCTCTTTCGAGCGCGGAAACATCCTTGCCGGTGGCGAAGTCGATGTCGGCGACCGACCGCGTCAGAACGGCGATGCGGTCTTCGATTTCCGAAATTCGACCCGTTGGCACCGGCTCGGCGAGCTTGGATTCGATGCGGGAGAGGGCGGCGGCAAGGTCGTCCGGCAGTCCGCTGGACGCCGGACGGAGCTGCGCTTCCAGCGAGCGGCCGAGTTCGGTGAACCGCTCGTCGAGCGCCCGGATGGCGGCGGCGTCGAGCGCCACGCCAGGACGATCCAGAGACAGGCGCAGGCCGTCGATCTCCTCGGCAAGGCGCGGCAACCCCTCGGTCGAGCGGGCAATGCGCTCTATGGATGCCGACTGCCGCTCCAGTTCATGCGCAAAGCGCGGCAACTGCTCGGAGCGCTGGGCGACCTGCGACAGTGTCGCGTTCTGCCGATCGAGCCCATCCTTCCAAAGCGAAAAGTCGCCGACGTCGCGCTCGATGGAGCGGATGCTGCCGGCGACGTCATCCAGGCGCCGTTCGATGGCCGCGATCACTTCGCGCTTGTCGAGCTGGGCGACGGCGGCGGCGAGATCCGAAAGGCTGCGTCCGAAGTCGCCGAGCACGCGCTGGTCACCGAGCCCCTGATCGAGTCGTTCGGCAAGACGGTCGAGACGGGCGGTGATGACCCCGACCTGATCGCCCGACGGCAGCGTGGCGATCAGCCGGCGGATCTCGGCAAGACGCTGCACGAGGTCGTCCACGAGGCGCGGGTTGTCGACGGAGGTGTGGATGTCGTCGAGCCGTGCCACCAGTGTATCGAAGGCGCTCTCAAGGGACCGCCCGGAACTTGCTTCGACCAGTCGTTCGACCTGAGCTCGAAGGTCGGCCACTTCCATCGCCAGGCCGTCGCCGTGCGAGGACGTCCGCCGCCGGTCGGCATTCATTTCCTGGCTGAGGGCACGGACGCGGGCGCCGAGTTCGGCAACATCGGCGCCGTCGCGGCGGCCGAGCCGGCCGGGATCGACAGAGTCGCGCTTGCGCGAAATCTGCTCGATGGCCCGCTGAAGGTCATCGGGTTCCGGCGTACGTGGCGCGGGCCTTGCCGCCCGTCGCTCCTCGACCGGGGACAGCGTGCGAATGCGCTCCCCGAGGCGATCGAGCGATGTGAGGATGCGGTCGACGGGGTCGCTGCCCTGCCGGTCGCTTTCCGATCCGTAGCCGGTCGGCTCCCGATCGTACTGGCTCGCTCCGCCCATTCCGCCGCTCAAACGAGACGTAGCCCGCGACGCCATGACTGTTCTCCCCGTTTGCAACGCCGTCCTCGCGGCAAGGGCCGCCGGGACGGATCGCCGCCAGGATGCATTCATTGGGCAATTTGCAAAAACAGGGTAAACACCCGGTTAACTATGCAGTCCTTCTTCGCCACTTTTTAAGCGCTCTGAACGGAACCTTACCGTGCCGCTCCGAAAACTGACGCCATCAGTGTCATTTCTGCCCGACCTTGACGTAAAGGGAAGCTTGTGCGCAGTTTGACCGATGGGTAGCGGAGCCGTCCCGGCACGGCTCGGTATGGAGGGATCAGGGGTGACCGAAAGCGACGAGCCGGCCGCCGAGGCTCAAATCGGGGCCGTCATTGCCGACAAGCTCGAGGACGACGATGGGCTGCATCCCCGTGGATCGTTGTTTTCCATCGGCGATCTGGCCCGCGAGTTCGACGTCACCCTTCGCACCCTGCGCTTCTACGAGGACAAGGGGCTCGTCAGTCCGCGCCGCGAGGGACTCAACAGGCTTTACTCCCGTCGCGATCGAGCCCGCCTCAAGCTGGTGCTGATGGGAAAGCGCGTCGGGTTCTCGCTGACCGAGATCAAGGGCATGCTCGACCTCTATGACCTGCGTGACGGTCAGGTGGCCCAGCTCAAGGTTGCGCTCGACCGGTTCAACGATCGGATCGCCATCCTTGAAAAGCAGAAAAAGGAAATCGAGCAGGCCCTGATGGAACTGCGCCGGACCACGGCGGTTGTCAGTGGCCTCTTGAAGGAAAAAGAGGAAAAGGAAGCCGGCACGCGTAAGGGCTGAGACGAGAGGCCGGGCCTGAGTTTGCGGCGGAAAATATGAACGAGCCGTCGTGGACACGATGGGGTATCCTGTCGGCGAGTGACCAACCGGGAGATCCACGATGCGCGCGATCCTGGCCGCCCTTCTTGCGTTCGGCACCATCCTCGTCCTTTCACCCGCTTCGGCGCAGAGTCCGACGCCCGACGAGGGCTACAGCCTGCAGCCCGCCACCGGCAACTATCTCAAGATCGACCGCCGGACCGGCGACGTTTCCCTTTGCACGCCGCGTGGCGATGCCTGGTCCTGCCAACTGATCGCCGACGACCGCAGGGCCTATGAGGATCGCATTGTCGAGCTGGAGGCCGAGAACGAGCGTCTCGCCAAGCAGCTTGCCGCCCTCAAGGCGGAGGAGCACGCCGCGCCGCTGCTCGGCGGGGACGACGAACGACGTTTGCAGGAATTCTTCGACCTCGGTGACCGCATGTTTCGTCATTTCTTCGATCTGGTCGAGCGGCTGCGCGAGCGGGAGAGGGCGCCAATCTAGCGGCTCCCGGGTTTCGCACCGGAAATCCACAAGTTTATCAGTAGAAATGCGAGCCGAGTGCGCTTGGGGGCATGGCAGCGCGGCGAACGCTGCTGCATGATCGCGTTTACCTTTGATAAACGCTGGGAGATGGAAACATGCTGAAGGAATTCAAGGAATTCGCGTTGCGTGGCAACATGGTCGACCTCGCCATCGGCGTGATCATCGGCGGAGCCTTCGGCGGCCTCGTCAACTCGATCGTCGCCGACCTGTTGATGCCAGTCATCGGACTCATCACCGGCGGCATCGATTTCACCAATCTCTACGTCCAGCTGTCTGGCGCACCGGTGGCAAGCGATCTCGAAGCCGCCCGCAAGGCTGGGGCAACGATCGCTTACGGCAACTTCGTAACCCTCGTGATCAATTTCCTGATCATCGCCTTTGTTCTGTTCCTGGTGGTCAAGGTGATGAACCGCATGAAGAAGGCCTCCGAACCGGCGGTGGAAGCGCCGCCGGAAGTTCCGGCCGACGTCGCCTTGCTCACCGAGATTCGCGACCTCCTCAAGAAGGGCTGACGGGAAAAGCGGTCATGCTCTCCGGGGCTGTGGCCGCCTCTTCCTCGTCTTGCCTTTTGATTCGTTTTTGAGGCCCTGATATTCCCCCGAGTGGCGGCGATTCTCGCCGACCATCCGAGCAGGGTATGCCCATGACACCCGACGTTGCTGCACGCTTTCTCGATACCATCCGACCGGCGGCCCGAAATGCGCCGCCAAGCGGCATCGTCGAAGTCCATCTCGAAGGACTGAAGCGGCCGGGGACGGCCAAGCTCTGGGTTGGCGAAGGCAGCCTGCCGACGCCTTCCAACATCCGTGACGCGGCGGTTCGTTCGCTGTTGGCCGGAGAGACCTTCTACACTCATCAGGCTGGATTGCCGGAGTTGAGGGAGGCTCTTTGTCGTTATCACGACCGAATCTACGGGCCGTTCGGCGGTCGCCCCGCCGACGTGAGCCGCTTCATCGTCACCGCGTCCGGCATGCATGCCATCCAGATGGCGGCAACGCTGGTCGCCGGCGCCGGCGACGAGGTGATCGTGCCGACGCCGGCCTGGCCGAACGCTCCGGCCGCCGCCGCGCTCTGCGGTGCCGCGGTGCGTGAAGTGCCGATGCGCTTCGGCTCGGCCGGTTGGGATCTTGACCCCGACGATCTCGAGGCGGCGATCACGGCGCGTACCCGGGCCATCTTCGTCAACTCGCCCGGCAATCCGACCGGCTGGGTCGCGAACCGCGACCGGCTGGCCTCCATTCTCGACATCGCCCGCCGCCATGGACTCTGGATCGTCGCCGACGAGGTCTATGGCCGCTTCTGCTATCTCGACGGCGCGGCCGTGGCGCCTTCGTTCCATACGATGGCAGAACCCGAGGATAGGCTTATCTTCGTCAACACCTTCTCCAAGAACTGGGCGATGACCGGCTGGCGCATCGGCTGGATCGAAGTGCCGGCCTCCCTCAACGCCACCGTCCAGAATCTTGTGCAGTATACGAGCTCGGGCACGGCGGTCTTCATGCAGCGAGCCGCCGTCGAGGCGCTCGACAATGGCGAGGAATTCCTGGCCTTTCAGGCGGCCCGCGCACGCGACAACAGGGCGGCCG
The DNA here is from genome assembly GCF_950100655.1 of Pleomorphomonas sp. T1.2MG-36. NCBI lineage: Bacteria > Pseudomonadati > Pseudomonadota > Alphaproteobacteria > Hyphomicrobiales > Pleomorphomonadaceae > Pleomorphomonas > Pleomorphomonas sp. T1.2MG-36. The sequence goes on along the minus strand of NZ_CATNLY010000023.1, from coordinate 542,513 downwards.
TTCTCGCCGCGCTCGCCGCTGCCGGCGGTGTGACCGTCTCCCCGCCCGACGGCGCCTTCTATCTGTTCTTCTCCGTGGAGGGCGAGCCCGACACGCGCCAGCTCTGCCTCGACATGGTGCGTGAGGCGGGCGTCGGAATCGCGCCGGGCACCGCGTTCGGCCGTGGCGGCGAGCGATTCATGCGCCTTTGTTTCGCAGGCGACCCGCAGGAAATCACCATCGCGCTCGGCCGTCTTTCGGCCTGGCTCGCCACGCGCCGACAGGTGGCAGCAGCCGTTTAGTGATTTTTTACGGACATTTGCGTTTGAATTTGATCTGGAACAGTTCCTTTTCCGTAGAAGTCGTGCATGTTACATCCGGACTTGCACTGAAGGGCTGTTCCTGATTTGACAGATTTCGGGGCAAGGTTGTGGCCCCGTCTGGATGAAGGGGAGAGCGAGGCAGATATGGGAGAACTCGAGGACCGCAGGACCGCGGTTTCGGAAGCTCGTTTCGAGAGTCTTCTCGACACCGCCGCCGATGGCATCATCGTCATCGACGAGACTGGTCGCATGCTGGTCTTCAACAAGATCTGCGAACGGCTGTTCGGCTATACCGCCCAGGAGGCGATTGGCCAGAACGTGTCGCTGATCATGCCGCCGGAGTTTTCGACCTCCCACGATCGCTTCATGAACAATTATCACCGCACGGGCGAGAGACGGATCATCGGCATCGGGCGTGAAGTGTCCGGCATGCACCGTGACGGTACGGTCTTCCCGCTTGAACTCTCTGTCGGCGAAGCCAAGACGGCGGATGGGCGGCAGTATATCGGTGTGTTGCGCGATTTGCGGCCCCGACGGACCGTGGAACAGCGCGTGTCGCAGCTCCAGGCGCAGGTGGTGCACATGACGCGCCTCTCCGCCATGGATGAGATGGGCGCCGCCATGGCGCACGAACTCAATCAGCCGCTCACCGCGCTTCTGCTCTACCTCCAGGCCGTTGCTCGTCAGGTCAAGTCCTGCCACGCGGACGCCAAGCCACCGAGCGACAAGATGCTCGACGTGCTCGACAAGGCGGTGCTCGAGGCCGAGCGGGCCAGTCACATCGTCCAGCGCATGCGTCAGATGGTGGAAAAGCGCGATCCGGAGCGGGCAACCATCGACCTGCGCGAGGTGGTCAACGAAGCGCTCGACCTCAGCGAGTTCGTGGCGCAGGGCGCCACCGTTACGATTCGCCGCGTCTTCGGCATGACCCCGATTCAGGTGGACGCCGACGCGACGCAGATCCAGCAGATCATTCTGAATCTCCTGCGCAACGCCTTGGAGGTGGCCAAGGAGAGCGAGGAGCGCTGGGTGAAGGTGTCGATCGGCTCCGACGATCGGTCGGCCTTCGTCTCGGTGACCGACAGCGGTCCCGGTTTCTCCGAGGATGTCGGCAAGTCGCTGTTCAGAACGTTCAGCACGACCAAGAAAACCGGCATGGGGTTGGGGCTCGCCATTTCCCGGGCGATCGCCCAGAACCATGGTGGAGACCTGATGGCCGACCCCGGCGGCAACGGACAGGGGGCAACGTTCACCCTGATGTTGCCGATGCACCAGTCGGACGAGACGGAAGAGGACGCGTGGGAGTAAAGAGCGGCGCGGCTGGCGCCGGAGGGAAGGGCAAAAACAATACGGCCGCCACAAGAGCGGCAACTGGCGCGGCGGGAGGTTTCGCCGTATAAATACGTAAATCAACAAAGTCCGCCGCGAGCTTTGCGGAGACCGCCCCCGGGCGGGAAGCCGCAAAGCGCGAGGAGCGGACGCGATCCATGGACTTGGCTAGCCGGGCGGGACCCTGGCGGTCTTCAGGGATCCTCAGATCGAGGAAGGGTGACATGGCTGAAACAGAAGGAAAAATCTTCGTTGTCGACGATGATGCATCGGTGCGTGACGCGCTGTCGGTCATCTTCGAGATGGAAGGTTATGGCGTCAGGGTGTTCGCCGACGGCGACCAGTTTCTGACGGCCCTCAAGACGGACAAGCCGGCCTGCGTGCTGCTCGACGTCCACATGCCGGGCAAGTCCGGTCTCGACATTCTCCGTTCGATCGATGTCGGCACCTTCCCGTCTCCGGTGTTCATCATTTCGGGTCAGGGCGACATTCCCATGGCGGTGAGCGCCATCAAGGCCGGCGCCACCGACTTCATCGAGAAGCCGTTCGATGCCGACACCGTGGTGACGCGCGTTCGCGAGGCGATTGCCTCCTACGGCCGTCATGCCAGCGGCGGCACGCCTGGCCTCAGCTTCCCCGGTGCCGAGCACCTGACGCCGCGCGAGCGCGACGTTCTTCAGGAAATCACCGGTGGCGCCTCCAACAAGGAAGCCGGTCGTCGCTTGGGCATCTCCCCGCGCACCATCGAAGTGCACCGTGCGCGCATCATGGAAAAGCTCGGAGCGCGCAATGCGGCCGATCTCGTGCGTATCGTGCTGACTGCGCATACGGGGGATCACGGATAAACATTGCCGGATGATCGAGGCACACTACTTTTTCCTGCGACTGGTTTGCGTCTCGCGGTTTTAGAGTGTTGCCGATGTACATAATTGTTGAGGACGACCCTTCGGTCGCCGACGCACTGGAATCCCTGCTCTCCGGAGCGGGATTGCAGGTGCGTGTTTTTGCCACCGCCGAGGAATTCATCCACTCCGCTTCACTGGCGCCCGAGGATACGATGATTGTCGACCTGGGTCTGCCGGGCATGAGCGGCGGCGAACTCGTTCGCCATCTGGAAAAGGCCGGCGCCACCCCCAAGGTCATTGCCATTTCTGGCAAGTCGTCGCGGACGATTGCCCGCGAGACGGAAGGCTTGGCCGATGTGAAGATTCTTCGCAAGCCGCCGGCGGCCGACTGGCTGGAGGCGATCACCGCCTGATCTTTCGTTTGGAACGGTGCGCTGGTGCCCCGGTTCGCCGGGTTTTTTTGTCTTTCTTTTCGGGAGAGAAAGGCGTCGCACGGCGGTATTGTCCATGTTCGCGCCCGTTTTGTCGGGGGTGACATTTCCCTGGGATTGTCTTGAGGGGAGGGTGGAAACGCATGTTTCCGCCCCGCTTTGCCGTGTCCACTGCCGTGGCGTGCGGCAACCCTTCTTGCGATGGTTAAGTAACCAAACGAATTACCGCAGGGCGCGAATGTCCATATTGTGTCAGTATCGATAGTGGTGCGGCCGAAGCGGACGGGTTTCGGTCGAGCCTACGGAGAAGAGATGGCCATGGACGGATGGCCGGATCGATCCTCCGGTGGCCTGCCGACCACGTGTCATCGAGCAAGTCATCGAGGAGGGATCGATGTTCGTAGAGAAAAAGACGTCATTCGCCGAAGGGTTCGTTGCCGGCGGTTTCGACGATGGACGCCACCGCAGCCGCTACGCTGGCACGAGGGTTCGTGCGCCGGTCGACGACAGTGCGTGGACGCATTACCGCGCTTCGCCCCGGGCCCGGCTCGATCGCCACGACGCCCATTCCGTGCTGTTTCGTGAGGACGATGCGGCGAGCCATCTCTACGAGGTGGTCAGTGGCCAGATCATGCTCTATCGCCTGCTCGGCGACGGCCGCCGCCAAGTTGTCGATATCCTCGGGGAGGGGGACCTTTGCGGCCATTCGCTCACCGGTCTCTACGATTGCACCGCCGAGGCGCTGACCTCCGCCGAGGTGCGGACGCTGGATCGTCGCGACATCGACCAGTCCGTCGAGTTGCTCGCCCATGTCAATCGATGCCTGCTGACGCGCATCGAAGCGTTGCACAGCCACGCCGTGTTGCTCGGCCGCAAGTCGGCTACCGAGCGGGTGGCCAGTTTCCTGATGCGTTTCGTGCCTGGACGCGGCGTGGTCGGCTGTGCGGGACCGGAGCGGCACAGCGCCGACACCGAGCTCGTGGTGCTGAAGATGACGCGGCAGGAGATCGCCGATTTCCTCGGCCTGACCATCGAGACGGTGAGTCGCGTGCTGTCCGACCTCAAGCGGCGCGGCTTCATCGCCATCGAGCGCAACGACCGCATCCGCCTCGTCGATGTCTGCCGCGTCTGCAAGATGACCGGCATCCATTGAGTTTCGTCGCCGGCTACACCGCTACCGAGTGGCGTCCGCCCGTGCCGAGATAGGCGTCGAAGGCGGACGCGACAAGGCGCGCCAGCTCGGCGCCGTGCTGGACGATGGCTACCCGACCGCCGTCGGCGACCACCCAGCCGGCGCGGACGAGTGGCGCCAGCTTCTCTAGGTCGGCCGAGAACAACCCGACCTCGGCGTCGTGGCGAGCGGCGGTGGCCGGCAGGTCCACGTCGAAGAAGCAGAGAAGCTGCTCGATCACATCGGCCCTGAGGCGATCCTCCGCCGTCAACTCCCGCCCCCGCTCGGTTGCGAAACGACCGTCGACGATGCGCTCGCGCCAGTTGCCGGTGTCGGTGACATTCTGCGCGTATCCCCTGGAGGTTCGGGCGATCGACGAGGCGCCGAAGCCGATCAGCGTTTCGGCGCGATCGGTGGTGTAACCCTGGAAATTGCGCCGCAGCGTTCGCGTCGACAAGGCCTCGGCCATGGAATCGCCCGGCCGCGCGAAATGGTCGATGCCGATCGGCACGTAGCCCGCCGCCCCGATGGAGCCATGGGCCGTTCGTTCGAGTTCGAGGCGTTGCTCGCTACCTGGAAGCTTCGATGTGTCGATGAGCTTCTGGTTGACGCGGAACCAGGGAACGTGGGCGTAGCCGAACAGGGAGATCCGATCGGGTGCGAGCGCGATGGCCGTCTCCACCGTGCGCCGGATGGACGAAACCGTCTGCTCTGGCAGTCCATAGATGAGGTCGAAGCTCAGCGAGGTGATGCCGGCCTCTCTCAGATGCTCAGCGGCCGCCGCCACCGTCTCGGCGGGCTGGATTCGCCCGATGGCCGCCTGGACCGCCGGATCGAAGTCCTGCACGCCCAGACTGGCGCGGTTGACGCCGATGGCTCGAAGCAGGCGTGCCCGCTCCTTGCCCAGATGGCGCGGATCGAGCTCGATCGCGTGCTCGGTATCCGGTCCGATGCCGAAGAAGCGATGGAAATCGCCCACGATGGCCTCGAAGGCTTCGGCGGAGAGCAGGTTGGGCGTGCCGCCACCCCAATGGATATGCGACACCGTCCGCCGGCCGATCCGCGCCGCGACCATGGCGATTTCCGACCTGAGCACCTCGACATAAGCCTCGATCGGCGCATAACGCCGCGTCGCCTTGGTGGTGCAGCCGCAGTAGTGGCAGATGGAGTTGCAGAACGGGATGTGGACGTAGAGCGAGACGGGACCGTCCTCCGCCGCTGCCCCGTCGAGAAAGCCGCCATAGGCGTCCGCGCCGACGTCAGCCGAGAAGTGCGGCGCCGTCGGATAGGAGGTGTAGCGCGGCACGGTGGCGCGAATGAGGGTCTCGAGGGAAACGGCTTCGTCCAGTTGTGTCATGCGCAATCCTAGGCGCCGCTGGCCGGTGAATACATTGACCGGCGTCAAACGCGGCGGCATTGGACCGAATCAGTCGGTCCTGGCCATTTTGGCGGACAGGTATCTGCCTCTCGATCCGTCTCGCTTGCAACGGCGACGATCCAAACCGTGACGCTCATTATAATTAGTCCATTTTGATATAGGCAAAACGTCTAGAACTGCGCTAAACCCCCTCCATTCCGGGATCGGCCTTGACCTTTATCAAGGTTGGTATGCGTAGACCCCACTAGGTTGTTTCCCGTGCTTCGGACGCGAAGGTCCGGGGCGGGGGACTCCATGGGGTCGGCAAGCGGGCGAGGCGAGGCGTTCGTTGGCGACGGCGGGCGATCTCCGACAGACACGGGGCGACGAACATGACGGCATTGAGGGCCAAACCTCTGATGTCGCTCGAGGAAACTGCATACTCGGTTTTCCTGGGGCTTCTTTTTCTCTACTGCGTTCTGGCCGCCGGCAAGGCGGTTGATCCGGTCTTTGCCTTTCATGCCACCATCGGCGCGATCGCGTCGGCGGCAGGCGTCTTCCTGATCGTCCGGTCGTTCATCGACCGCGACGGGCGCGTCGAGCCCGCCGAGATCAACGGCAAGCCGAACTACAATCTCGGTCCGGTCAAGTTCGCCTCGATTGCCGCCATGTTCTGGGGCATCGCCGGCTTTTCCGTCGGTATCTGGATCGCTCTCGAGCTGGCCTATCCGGCCCTCAACCTCGGTCTTCCGTGGACCACCTTCGGACGCCTTCGCCCACTCCACACGTCGGCGGTGATCTTCGCGTTCGGTGGCAACGTGCTTCTGGCGACGTCCTTCTACGTCGTGCAGCGCACCAGCCGGGCTCGCATGCCGGGTCTCGTCACGCCGTGGTTCGTCATCCTCGGCTACAACGTGTTCATCGTCCTCGCCGGCACGGGCTACCTGCTCGGCGTCGGGCAGGGCAAGGAATACGCCGAACCCGAGTGGTATGCCGATCTGTGGCTGACCATCGTCTGGGTCGCCTACCTGCTGATCTTCCTGGCGACGCTGTGGCGGCGCAAGGAGCCACATATCTATGTGGCCAACTGGTTCTATCTGGCCTTCATCGTCACCATCGCCATGTTGCATATCGTCAACAACGCGGCGGTGCCGGTCAGCTTCTTCGGTTCCAAGTCCTACGTCGTCTGGGCCGGCGTGCAGGACGCCATGGTGCAGTGGTGGTACGGCCACAACGCGGTGGGCTTCTTCCTGACCGCCGGCTTCCTGGCCATCATGTACTACTTCGTGCCGAAGCGGGCCAACCGGCCGGTTTACTCATACCGGCTGTCGATCATCCATTTCTGGGCGCTGATCTTCCTCTACATCTGGGCCGGCCCGCACCACCTCCACTACACCGCGCTGCCCGAATGGGCCTCGACGCTCGGCATGGTGTTCTCGGTCATGCTGTGGATGCCGTCCTGGGGTGGCATGATCAACGGCCTGATGACGCTGTCGGGCGCTTGGGACAAGCTCCGGACCGATCCGGTGCTGCGTCTCCTTGTCGTGTCGGTGGCCTTCTACGGCATGTCGACCTTCGAAGGCCCGCTGATGTCGGTGAAGGCGGTCAACTCCCTCAGCCACTATACCGACTGGACCATCGGTCACGTGCATTCCGGCGCGCTCGGATGGGTGGGCTACGTTTCCTTCGGCGCCCTCTACTGCATGGTCCCCTGGATCTGGGGCAAACGCGACGTCTACTCGCTGAAGCTCGTCGACTGGCACTTCTGGATCTCGACGCTGGGCATCGTGCTCTACATCACCTCCATGTGGGTGTCGGGCATCATGCAGGGTCTTATGTGGCGCGCCTACACCGAGCTCGGCTTCCTGCAGTACTCCTTCGTCGAAACTGTCGAGGCGATGCATCCCTACTACGTCATCCGTGCGTTGGGCGGCATCCTCTTCCTGACCGGCGCGGTGATCATGGCGGTCAACCTCTATCTCACCATTCGCCACGGCGAGGCCGAAAAGCCGGCTGCTGACGTGGCCTTGGCTCCGGCCGAGTAAGGAGACGACTGATGAGTCTCATGCAAAAGCATGCGGTGTTCGAGCGGAACTCCATCGTTCTCCTGATCGGCATCCTGATCGTGGTCGCCATCGGCGGCCTGGTCGAGATCGTGCCGCTGTTCTACCTCAAGAGCACGATCGAGACGGTGACGGGGATGCGTCCCTACTCGCCACTGGAACTGGCCGGCCGCAACATCTTCGTGCGCGAGGGCTGCTATCTCTGCCACAGCCAGATGATCCGCCCGATGCGCGACGAGATCGAGCGCTACGGCCATTTCTCGCTGGCGGCCGAAAGCCAGTATGACCATCCCTTCCAGTGGGGATCGAAGCGGACGGGTCCCGATCTCGCTCGCGTCGGCGGCAAGTATTCCGACGACTGGCACGTCGCCCATCTCGTCGATCCGCGTTCGGTGGTGCCGGCTTCGGTCATGCCGGCCTATCCCTTCCTGAAGGAGACGCCGCTCAAGGGTGACCTCATCGCCGAGGACATGAAGGCGCTGCGGCTCGAAGGCGTGCCCTACACTGACGAGGACATCGCCAACGCCGTGGCCGACCTCAAGGCCCAGGTGAATCCGGACGGCACGATCGAAGGTCTGGTCGCCCGCTATCCCAAGACGGTGGTGCGCGACTTCGACGGCAACCCGAACAAGCTCTCCGAGATGGACGCGCTCATCGCCTATCTCCAGATGCTCGGCACGTTGGTCGATTTCTCGACCTACGACGACAAAGCCAACCTGCGTTGAGGAACAGCCATGGACTTCAGCTACGAACAGGTTGCCGCCTTCGCCCAACAGAGCGGGCTTCTGTACTTCTTCCTGATCTTCTCCGCCATTTGCGTCTACGCGCTCTGGCCGAAGAACAAGGCGAAGTTCGACCAAGCCGCGCAGATCCCGCTTGAGGAGGATTGAGCCATGGCTCATGAGGAAATCGACAAGGTCACCGGCGTGTCGACGACCGGCCACGAGTGGGACGGTATCAAGGAACTGAACAACCCGCTGCCGCGCTGGTGGCTCTGGGTGTTCTACGCCTGTATCGTCTTCTCGATCGGCTACGTCTTCGTCTACCCCGCGGTGCCGCTCGTCTCGACCTACACCAAGGGTCTGCTCGGCCACTCGCAACGCGCTTCGGCGCTCGCCGAGACCGAGGCGGGCCGTGTCGAGCGCAACGAGGTGGGCCAGAACCTCGCCAACGCCAGTCTCGAGGAGATCAAGAACGATCCCAAGATGCTGGAGTTCGCCATGGCTCAGGGGCGCGCCGCCTTCGGCGACAACTGCGCTCCCTGCCACGGCTCGGGTGCGACGGGTTCCAAGGGATATCCCAACCTGCAGGACGACGATTGGCTGTGGGGCGGCACGCTTGAAGACATCGAGCACACCATCACGGTCGGCGTGCGCTCGACCAGCCCGGACACGCGGATGAACGACATGCCGCGCTTCGGCGCCGACGGCCTGCTCGACGCCAAGCAGGTCCGCAATGTGGCCGGCTACGTGCTGTCGCTGTCGGGCAACTCGGTTCGGGGTGCCGACGTCGACGCCGGCAAGCAGATCTTCGCCGAGAACTGCACGAGCTGCCATGGCGAGGACGCCAAGGGTAGCCACGAACTGGGCGCGCCGAACCTGACCGACAAGATCTGGCTCTATGGCGGCGACGAGGAGTCGGTGATCTACACCATCACCCATGCTCACCGTGGCGTCATGCCGACCTGGGGTGGCAAGCTCGATCCGGTGACCATCAAGTCACTGGCGATCTACGTCCACGACCTGGGCGGCGGCACCTGATCTGCCCCATTCGTCAAACCGGGGCGGCGGGGAGCGATCCCCGCCGCTGCCTTTTGCAGCGGTAGCATGGGCGGCAGCGACCAAATCGCCGGTCGTCGCCAGTTCTCGTTTGTGCTAATGTGCTAATAATAGTGGCGATTACTTAGAAGCGAGCTGCCGGGACGGCAAGGCGGCCGCCGGGAGATGAAGGCACCATGCGGGTTGACGAGGACGTCACGACGGGAGGCGACAGCTACTATGTCGCCGCCAAGAAGAACTACCCGGCATCGGTCAGTGGCCGGCTGAGGACCATCAAGTGGTCGGTGCTGATCATCACGCTTGGCATCTACTATTTCCTGCCCTTCATCCGCTGGGATCGCGGGCCCGATGCGCCTGGCCAAGCTGTGCTGATCGACATGGCCGGCCGCAAGGCCTACTTCTTCGGCGTGGAGATCTGGCCGCAGGAGGTCTACTACCTTACGGGCCTTCTCGTGCTCGCTTCCATCGCCCTGTTCCTGATGAACGCGGTGGCCGGTCGCGTCTGGTGCGGCTATCTCTGCCCGCAGACCGTCTGGACCGATCTCTATTTCGCAGTCGAGCGCTGGTTCGAGGGTGATCGCCGCGACCGTATCCTGATGGATCGCGCTCCGCTGAGCGTCGGCAAGCTCACGCGCAAGGCGGCGAAGCATCTTGTCTGGCTTTTGATCGCCGTCGGCACCGGTGGCGCATGGGTGCTCTACTTCGGCGATGCGCCGACGATCATCCGGGACATCTTCACCGGCAATGCCGCATCGATCGTCTACATCTGGATCGGCATCCTGACCTTTACGACCTACTCGCTCGCCGGTTTCATGCGCGAGCAGGTCTGCCTTTACATGTGCCCCTGGCCACGCATCCAGGCGGCGCTGACCGACGAATGGGCGCTCAACGTCACCTATCGCACCGATCGCGGCGAGCCGCGCATGTCGGTCCGGACCGGCGCGCGCGCGAAGGCGGCCGGTGCCCAGGTCGGCGACTGCATCGACTGCAAGGCCTGCGTCCAGGTCTGTCCCACCGGCGTCGACATTCGCGAGGGCCTGCAGCTCGGATGTATCCAGTGCGGCCTCTGCATCGATGCCTGCGACACGGTGATGAAGAAGGTCGGCCGCGAGCCCGGCCTGATCGGCTACGATACTGATATGAACATCGCCCGGCGCAGTGAGGGCAAGCCGCCGATCTTCCGCATCGTGCGGCCACGCACCGTGCTCTACGCGGCGTTGATCGTCATCATCGGCGGCATCATGACCTACGCCCTGGCCACCCGTGCCTTCCAGGGCGTCAGCGTATTGCACGACCGCAATCCGCTCTACGTCAACCTGTCCGACGGCGGCACCCGCAACGGCTACACCGTGCGCCTCATCAACAAGCGCGCCCACGAGCGGCATTTCGCCCTCACCGTATCCGGCCTGCCGGAAGGCTTCATCGTCGAAGCCCAAGGCGTGGCCTCGGCCGGCGGCAAGCCGGTGATCGAGGTGCCGGCCGATACGACGCGTGAGCTGCGCGTGCTGGTCATGGTTCCAGGCGGGTTGTCTCTGCCGGAGTCGACGCCGATCGACTTCTACATCGTCGATACCGACAACGGAGAGAAGGCCTCCGCTTCCGACTTCTTCAAGGCTGCGCCGCCGAACTGAGCCATGCCGGCCGAACCGTGCCCGAAAGGTTGCGAACGGCTGGCAAAAGGCAGATGCTTGGACATGGCGAGGGAGTAACCGAATGACCGCTACCACCGAGGAAGCCGATCGCGGCCGTCGCCTGACCGGGCGGGGCGTTCTCCTCTGGCTCTTTGCCTTCTTCGGCGTCACCTTCGCGGTGAATGGCGCCTTCATTTACTTCGCGGTTTCGACGTTCCCAGGCGTCGAGGTGGCTTCGAGCTACAAGGCTGGCCAGGAATTCGAAGGTGAGATCGCCGCCGGTCGAGCCCAGGCCGAGCGCGGCTGGACGGTGGACGCCGCCGTCAAGCCGGTGGGTGACGACGCTGCCGTCGAAGTTCACTTTCGTGACAAGTCTGGCGCCGATCTGCACGGCCTCGACGTGCGCGTCCGCCTGATTCATGCCGTCGATCCGAACCATGACCACTCGGCCACGCTGCCCGAAGTGGAGAGCGGCACCTATCGAACGGAGCTGCAAGGCGTGAAGGCCGGCATGTGGAGTCTGACGATCGAGGCCTACCGAGGCGACGAGCGACTTTTCATGAGCCGCAACCAGCTTCGCCTCGTCCGCTGACGAAGGGAGAGGCCGTGAACATAGCGGTGGATGCCGGCGGTCTGGAAGACGATCCCTCGGGGCGGTCCGTCGGGCACGATTGGGACGCCTATACCGTCGCCGATCGCGATGGCGCCCGCCGCATCGAGCTCGCCGTCGACGGCATAACCTGCGCCGCCTGCCTCACCGACATCGAGCGAGGCCTTCGTCGCCTTCCGGGCGTGGTGAGTGCCCGGGTGAACGTCGGCAATCGCCGCACCTCCGTCGTCTTCTCGCCCGACAAGCTGACCCCCGACGCCGTGCTGGAGCGGATGGCGGCGATCGGCTATCCGGCTCAGCCCTTCGATCCGGCGATGCGACGCGACAATCGCTCGGCCGAGGCGCGGGAGCTCCTGAAATGCATGGGCGTCGCCGGCTTCGGCGCCATGAACGTCATGCTGATGTCGGTCTCGGTCTGGTCCGGCAATGTCACCGACATCACGCCGGAAACGCGCGACTTCTTCCACTTCATGAGCGCTCTGATCGCCATTCCGACGGTGGCCTATGCTGCCCGGCCGTTCATCCGCAGCGCGTTTGCCGCCATTCGCCGCCGGTCGCTCAACATGGACGTGCCCATTTCGCTCGGCGTCTGCCTGGCCATGGGCCTTTCCATCTTCAACACGTTGAATCACGCGCTCGAGGCCTATTTCGACAGCGCGCTGATGCTGCTGTTCTTCCTGCTGCTCGGCCGTTTCCTCGACGAGAACATGCGCCGCCGCACGGCGGTGGAAGCGGAAACGCTGGCAACGCTCCGTGCCGACTCGGCATTGAAACGCGGCAGCGACGGCGATCTGGTGCGCGTGCCGCTCAGCGCGGTGCGCCCCGGGGATATTGTGGTGGTGCGGCCCGGTGAACGGGTGCCCGTCGATGGCGAGGTTCTCTCCGGGCAGTCCGACGTCGATCGCAGTCTCGTCACAGGCGAAACGCTTCCCGTGCCGGTCGCCCCAGGCGATGTCGTTCACGCCGGTACCCTGAACGGCGCCGGTCTCCTCACCGTGGTGGTGACCGCCGCCGTCGAGGGCACGCTGATGGCCGAGATCGAGCGGCTGATCGGCGAGGCGCAGACGGCAAAATCCGGAGCGCTGCGCTTGGCCGACCGCGCCGCGCGCGCCTATGCGCCGGTGGTCCACTCATCGGCCTTGCTGACGGCCATCGGCTGGCTGCTCTATGGCGCCGGCTGGCACACCGCTCTCGTCAACGCCATTGCCGTTCTGATCATCACCTGTCCTTGCGCGCTGGCGCTTGCCGTGCCTGCGGTACAGGTGACGGCGGCCGGCCGCTTCTTCCGCAATGGCATCCTGCTCAATGCCGGCGACGCCATCGAACGCCTCGCCCGCGTCGATACCGTGGTCTTCGACAAGACGGGAACGTTGACCAGCCCCGAACCGCTTCTCGCCAATCGGGCTTCCATATCCGACGATCTTCTCGAGCTCGCCGGCCGTCTTGCCCGCTCCAGCCGGCATCCCCTGGCCGAGGCGCTGGCGCGAGCCTCCGGCGCCGGAGGCACCATCGACGGCGCTCGCGAAGTGACGGGCGAGGGCGTGACGGTTGAGCTGGCGGGGCGGACCCTGCGGCTTGGATCGCTCGCCTTCTGCAAGATCGGTGAGGATCTCGCGGAGCCGGTGCGCTCCGCCCATCCCGATGCCTCGCTCATCGCTTTCTCCGATGGCGAGCGGAAGGCGGTGTTCGCCTTCGCCCAGCGCCTCAAGGTGGATGCCGTCGAGGTGGCGGCCGAGCTCCGCGCCAAGGGGTGTCGCCTGATCATCCTGTCGGGTGATCGCGCGGCGGCGGTCGCGATCGTGGCCGAAACGCTCGGCATCGCCGAATGGCAGGCCGAGGTCGACCCGGCCGGCAAGATCGCCCGGCTCGATGCCTTGAAGGCCGAAGGGCGGCGGGTGTTGATGGTCGGCGATGGCCTCAACGACGCCCCTTCGCTTGCAGCCGCTCATGTGTCGCTGTCGCCGGTTTCGGCTGCCCACCTTGCCCAGGCGGCGTCCGATGCCGTCTTCCTCGGCGACCGTCTCAAGCCGGTGGTCACCGCACTCGACGTGTCGCGCGCCGCCTACCGCCTGATGAAACAGAACCTCTGGACGGCGGTTGTCTACAATCTGATCGCCGTGCCGATCGCCGTTCTAGGATACGTCACGCCGCTGATCGCCGCTGCGGCCATGTCCGGCTCGTCCCTGATCGTGACGCTCAACGCGTTGCGCTTGCGCCGTGTGGCGATGCCACCCGCCGAACGGCCTCCGGCGGCGGTGGCGGCCGCCCGTGACGAGCTGGCTGGAGAGCAAGCCAAGGTGCAGATATGAGCGTTCTCGTTTTTCTGGTGCCGGCGGCCTTGGCGCTTGGTCTCCTTGGCCTCGCCGGATTCATGTGGTCGTTGAAGACCGGCCAGTACGAGGATCTTGAAGGTGCCGCCTGGCGCATCCTTGAGGACGACGACGTCGAGGATGTACCCGAAGCTCTCCCCGAGGGCGTGCGTGGACGGGTTCCCGAAGGCGAGGAACGTCGCAGGGGGTGAGCGACGCCAGCATCACGGCAAAAAGAAAACGGGACCGACGCCGTCGGTCCCGTTCATCGTTTTCGGGCAGGTTTCGGTCAGCCGCCGGCGGCGCTGAAGATCTGCTGGCGAACGGTCTTTTCCGTCTCCGGCACGCTCGGCTCGGAGAAGGGAAGGCTGAGCGTCTCCCACACGTCGACCAGCGCGTCGCGCAGGTGCTCGATCAGCGCGTCGTTGTGGAACGGCGTCGGCGTGATCCTCAGCCGCTCGGTGCCGCGCGGCACCGTCGGGTAGTTGATCGGCTGGATGTAGATGCCGTGCTTTTCGAGCAGAATGTCGGTCGCCTTCTTGCAAAGGTCGGCATTGGCGACCAGCACCGGCACGATATGCGTCACCGACGGCATCACCGGCAGGCCGGCGGCCCTCAGCACCGCCTTGGTGCGGGCAGCCTGCCGCTGGTGCGCTTCGCGCTCGCTGCGGCTTTCCTTGAGATGGCGGATCGAGGCGGTGGCGGCGGCGCAGAGGCCGGGCGGCAGAGCCGTCGTGAAGATGAAGCCCGGAGCATAGGAGCGTACGGCATCCACCAGCGACTTCTTGCCGGTGATATAGCCCCCCATCACGCCGAAGCCCTTGGCGAGCGTGCCCTCGATGACGTCCATTCGGTCCATGACGCCGTCACGCTCGCAGATGCCGGCGCCGCGGTTGCCGTACATGCCGACGGCGTGCACCTCGTCGATATAGGTGAAGGCGTTGTATTTGTCGGCGAGATCGGCGATCTGCTCGATCGGCGCAACATCGCCGTCCATCGAATAGACGCTCTCGAAGACGATCAGCTTGGCGCGATCCGAACCCGCGGCGATCAGCAGCTCCTCAAGATGGCCGAGGTCGTTGTGCCGCCAGATCTGCTTGGAGACGCCCGACGAGCGCACGCCGTGAATCATCGAGGCGTGATTGAGCGCGTCGGACAGGATCAGGCAGTTCGGCAGCAGCTTGGCAATGGTCGAGATCGCCGCCTCGTTGGAAACGTAGCCGGAGGTGAACACCAGCGCCGCTTCCTTGCCGTGCAGGTCGGCGAGTTCGTTCTCAAGCTGGACCAGCGGATGATTGGTGCCGGAAATGTTGCGCGTGCCGCCGGCACCGGCGCCCATCGTCTCGGCGGCAGTCGTCATGGCGCCGATCACCTTGGGGTGCTGGCCCATGCCGAGATAGTCGTTGGAGCACCAGACGGTGATCTCGCGCGTTCCGCCGCCCTGATGCCAGAGAGCGGTTGGGAACCGCCCGGCCATTCGCTCCAGTTCCGCGAACACGCGATAGCGCTTCTCGTCCTGCAGCGCCTGGACGGCACTCTCGAACACGGCATCATAGTTCATGATCGATCCAATCCCTCCGACGCCCGGCGGACTGAGCGTCTTTCCGTGAACGGATCGCCTTGCTTCGGCCGACGGTCCGTCGTCTTTCCACCTACGATAACCTACGCACATTGCCGCGAAACGCCTTTGATCACGATCAAATCGTGGACAGTCTTGATCAATAGGGTTGGCGAAAAGACGGTGGGGATCCCCGATGTCCTTGCGTGGTCACAGCTTTTTGAACGGGTCCAAAAACCCGACGCATCTGTCTGAAACTAAAGCACGGCATGGGTGAAGTCTCAAGCGGTTTCGTTCTTCTCGCGCCAGGAAACGGACGGCGGCGATGCGGTCGGGCGCCGTGTTTGGCCTTTGGTCGAAGGCTTTGCGTCCGCTGCCGCTGCTGCGGCGGCGCCTAACTGCTTTTTCACCTTTGGCTGATAGGGAGAGAGTCGAAGGAGTATGCCGGTGCAGCTTGATCTGTCATCCCTGACCTTTCTGGTCGTGGAAGATAGCGCCTACATGCGCACGATCCTCAGGACGATGCTGCAGGGCTTCGGCGCGCGCCGCATCGTGGAGGCGGAAGATGGCGCGTCCGGCCTGGAGGCGATGGACCGCGCCAACCCGGATATTCTGATCCTCGATTGGGTGATGCCGATCCTCGACGGCGCCGACATGGTGCGAATGATTCGCGTACCGTCCAACCCCTTCGCCTACATTCCGATCATCATGGTCACGGGCCATACCGAGCGCAGCCGGATCATCGAGGCGCGCAGGCTTGGCATTCACGAGCTGTTGTGCAAGCCGATTTCGGCCAAGTCGCTCTACCAGCGCATCCAGTCGGTGGTGCTGGCTCCGCGCGATTTCGTGAAGACCCCGACCTACTTCGGTCCCGCCCCGCGTGAAATTCGCAACCGCCAGAATATCTGGCAGGCCAAGCCGGGCGAGAAGGCGGCGTCCTGACCCATTCGCGTGCCTGCGAGCTGAAACTCTTTGCCTTACTCCGCGTTATAGGACCCACAAAGGCCCGCTTTGCCGCGACGGGTGGCGGCCGGCCTGTCCTTCTGGAGAGACGATCATGGTGTGCATCCCTGGCAAACCGGCTTTCCTGTCGATGACCATCGCAGCGCTGTTCGAGATCGCGTCCCCCGCCTTCGCCGTCGAAGCTTCCTCTGCTGCGCCTCCGGCGCTGTCGGTCTGTCTCGTGGGCCTCGGCTCCGGCGACGGCTCTCCAGCGTGGTCCCAGCTCGATGTGACGCCGAACCGCAGCGTCGATCTAGATCTCGCCGACGGTACGGGGCTGACGGTCGCCTGTGGCATGCTTGCCCCGCCGAAGAGTGGCGCGGTGTCGAAGATCGCTCCGGGCCGCCCCGCCGATCCGTCCATCAAGGGCGATTTCGGTTCGCTGTGAACGCCTCAGCCGGTCGGAAGCGAGAAGGCGGCGTCGAGCCGTTCGAACCGGACGCCTTTTGCCAGGAGAGCCTTGATACCCTCGACGACGCCGGCCCCCGACGGCCGCTCCGGGTGATTGATGTGGGCGATGATCACGTCGCCCGGCCGTGCCGCTCGAATTCGCTTGCTCACGGTATCCGCCGGCAGTGAGGCGCCGACGTCGGCGTTGAGCGAGTAGCCGGCAATGCGGTATCCGAGTTCGCCGATCAAATGGGCCGCGTCACGGCTGTAGCGCGCCGAGGCATCGCGATACCAGACGGGGCTCCGCCCGAAGGCGGCGGTCACCGCAGCCGCGCCTCCCAACACTTCTTCCGACACCGCTGCGAGCGACCCCGCCGTAGCCAGACCGAACACCGTGGGCCGATCGGTGATGGCCGGCACGTGATTCTCGCCGTGATTTTCGATTTCGAACAGGTCGGCATGCGCAAGAAGCAGAGCCGTGGCGGCGGCGTTGCGCTTCAGCCATCGGTGGGTGACGAACAGTGTGGCGGGAACGCGATCGGCGATCAGTTCGTCGAGGATTCGCTCGTCGACGGCGCCCGAGCAGGCGTCGAAGGTGAGCGCCACGGCATGGATGCCCGCTGGCAGCGTCAGGCGCGGTTCGATATCGCCGGCAAGGGCGGGAGAGGCCATCAGGGCGAGGAAGGGAACAAGAAGGGACAATCGCATCGCTCGACTCCTGGCACGCGGACGGCGGGTCGATGCGCCGCAGGCATGTCGAAATCAAGGCTGCCGTCATGCCGCCAAAATTCTGGAATCAAGACTCCGGAATTCTTCCCACCGGAATGGCTCTAATGTCCTTCATCCCGTCGGCGCTCCTCCCCGTCGTCCTGCTCGTCGCCTCCAACCTGTTCATGACCTTCGCCTGGTACGGTCACCTCAAGTACCCGAACAAGCCCCTATGGGCCGTCATCCTGATTTCTTGGACGATCGCCCTCGTCGAATACTGTCTCGCGGTTCCGGCCAACCGCTACGGCTTCCGCGTCTATTCGGCGGCCGAGCTGAAAACCATGCAAGAGGTGATCACCCTCGTCATCTTCATGGTCTTCTCGGCCGTCTATCTGAAGCAGCCGATTACGCTCAATCACCTCGTCGGCTTTGCCTTCATCGGTCTTGGCGCGTTTTTCATCTTCAAGGGGCCGATCCGGCTATAGTCAGCTTTCGGCGCTCTTGACCGATGCGTTGGCGGCGATCACCGGATTTCCGGGGGCGAGCGTCAGCGCTTCGGCGAAGAGAAGCTTCGCCGCCTCGCGGTTGCCCCTGAGCCACTGTGACCAACCCATGTTGTTCACCACTTCGCCGCGACGGCCGGCGATGGCGATCACCTGTGCGTAAGCCTTGTCGGCGACCTCGAACCGCCCGAGCCGATCGGAAGCGGCCGCGAAACCGAGCCAGGCTTCCGGATCGAGCGGATCCTTGGCCAACGCTGCCCGGAAGGTACGCTCGGCCCCGGCGAAGTCGCTCTGCCGAAAGGCCGCCTTGGCGCGATCGCGCAACGCCGCCTGCTGGGTCGCGAACTGCGAATACTCGGGGCCGCCGTCAATAAGCCCGTCTTCGAAGGCTGTACTGCACGCACCGAGTGGTAGCGAGACGAGAAGAACAATGGCTGGTAGGAAAAAGAGTCGATCCATGGTGCATACCTTGGTGGCTCATCGAACTCTAGTGAATGCACCATAAATCTGCGTCAAGAATTCCTGTTCAATTTTATGAAGAAGGTGCGCCGAAATAATTGTCCGCATGCATGTCGCTGTCCTTACTTCATTAATGAGCTGTTCACACGCTTCATCAATCATCCGGCGGGAGTGCTGTATAGCGCGAGGGGTGGAAGAAGAATGATCAGGCTCAACAGCATTGCCGGACGATTCCATGCTCTCATAATCTTGGCCGTCCTCGCGGTGGCCGGTGTTGCCGGATTGTCGACCTACCAGCTCACGGCCTCGAACAGAACCCATCGCACCGAGACGTTGCGTTCCCTCACGGACACGGCTCTGTCGTCGGTCGGCCATTTCGCGAACCTCGCAAAGAGCGGTGCGCTTGACGAGGACACGGCGAAAAGAGAAGCGCTCGCGGCCCTTTCGTCCATGCGCTACGACGGTCAGGAGTACTTCTTCGTCATCGATTTCGACGCACACATGGTCATGCATCCGATCAAGCCGGAACTCGACGGCAAGGATCTCTCTGCATCCACCGATCCTGCCGGTGCAACTCTGTTCAAGGATATGGCCCGGCTCGCCAAGAACGGCGGCGGCTACTACAGCTATCTCTGGCCGCGACCGGGCGCCGAGCAGCCGGTGCCCAAGACCAGCTACGTGCTGCCTTTCCCATCCTGGGGCTGGGCGATCGGAACGGGCGTCTATGTCGACGACATTGCCGCCGAGAACCGTTCGTCGGCCATCTGGGCGGCGGTTTCCACCCTGGTGATCGCCGCGCTTCTGGTGCTTGTCGCGAGCTGGCTCACCCGCACCATTACCCTGCCGATGCGCGCTCTGCGCGCCTCGATGGCCGACATTGCCGAAGGGCGCCCAGTTGAGGTTGCCGGCCTTGAGCGCAGCGACGAGGTCGGTGAAATGGCACGCGTCGTCGACGTCTTCCGTCGCAATGCCGAGGAGCGGAACGCCCTGCGCGCCGAGCAGGAGCGCGCCGACCAGGACCGCCAGCGTCGACGCGAGGCGGTCGAAGGATTGATTTCCAGCTTTGGGAGCGATGTCGGGCGTCGGCTCGATGCCGTCATCGCCGAAATGACCGGTCTCGACCGTTTGGCCGGCGATCTCTCGACGGCCGGCGAGGAGACCGAACGGCTGGCCAGCAAGGCGGCGCAAGGGGCCGAGCAATCGGCCACCAGCGCGTCGGCGGTCGCCTCCGCGTCCGACGAACTGCGCGGCGCCATTTCCGAAATCTCCGAGCAGATTTCCAGAACCTCCGAGGTGACCTTGCGCGCTGCCGAGATGGTCGACGGGGCGAACAAGCGCGTCGGCGAGCTGGCGGAACTGGCCGATGCCATCGGCGAGGTGGTCACCCTCATCGACAGCATAGCCGCCCAGACCAATCTTCTCGCGCTGAATGCCACGATCGAGGCTGCCCGCGCCGGCGAGGCCGGCAAGGGCTTTGCCGTGGTCGCGAGCGAGGTGAAGTCGCTGGCCGCCCAGACGGCCCAGGCGACCAGCACCATTTCCGAAAAGATCGCGAGCATTCAGTCGTCGACCGGCGACACCGTCGAAGCGATCCGCTCGATCGGCGTCGTGATGAACGAGGTGCGCTCCTACACCACCACCATTTCGGCCGCCATCGAGGAGCAGGGCGTCGTCACCGGCACCATAGCCGCCAACATCGGTGCGGTGTCGTCGAGCGCCGCCGATCTGACGCACAGCGTGGACGGCGTGTCGTCGTCGGCGGAAAAATCACGCGCGGCTGCCGGATCGGTGTTCTCGACCTCGGCCGACGTGACGGAGAAGACCGCGGAGCTGCGCCAGCGAGTGCGAAGTTTCCTCGACGACGTCGCCGCGGCCTGATCAGCTGTTGAACTTCACCACCACCGGCCAGATGGCGATGAACAGGACCACTGGCAGGATGCAGGCGGTGACCGGTACCGACAGCTTGGCCGGCAAAGCGTAGGCCTTTTCTTCGGCAGCGGCGAGACGCTGATGGCGCATGTCCTCGGCGAAGACGCGCAGCGCATCCGAAAGGCTCGACCCCAGCTCGCGCGACTGCTGAAGCAGTGTTGCGAAGGCGCGGACCTCAGGTACGCCGACATGATCGGCCAGGGTCTGCAGCGCCAGTTCCATCGAGCGCCCGGCTCGTACCTCAAGGCAAAGCACCTGAAGATTGACGCCGAGCGCGGGGTACATCGGCGCCAGTTCCTGGGTCACGCGCTCCAGGCTGGCCTCCATGGAAAGCCCGGCGTTGGCGCAGACGCCCATCAGGTCCATGAAATCGGGGAAGGCAATGCGGTTCTGCCGCAGCACCGCTTTGGCGCGCCGGTCGACGTAAAGGCTCGGGCCGAGATAGCCGACAATGGCCGACACCATCAGGATGAGGAGCAGCTTCGTCATGACCGGTTCGAAGCCGGTAAAGGCAAGAAACAGCAGCGCGACGAGGGGCAATCCGGCAGCGCCCGCGAGGCGGGCAACAAAGAACAGGGCAACGGCGTAGGGAGAGAACAGGCCGGCCCGGATCATCCGCTGCCGGGCCAGCTTCATCTTGCCGGCATCACCGCTGCTGACGATGCCGTTGGCCTGGATGACGAACCGTTCGAGCGTCGGCGACAGGCGGCTGCCCTCCGGCCCGAGGCCAAGCGTCGACAGCGGATCCTCGCCGGGTTCGTCTCTCGTCGCGTCTCGCTTCGGTACCGGCAGATCGACCTTCAGGCGGCGCCTGAGACGACGACGGCGTGCAAGCGAACTCACTGCCGTCACGGCGATGCTGGTCAGCATGGCCATGAAGGCGACGAGCGCAACGAGGTCCGGTCGGGCTGTCGCGAAATCGAGAAGTGAGCGGGCAACGTCGGGCATTTGGGCCTCAGAAGCGGAAACTGATCATCTTCTTCATCATCAGGTTGCCGACGCCGAGCCATGCGACGGCGCCGAGGAGACCCCACGTGGTCATCGGCTTGCCCCACACCGACCCGTAGTAGTCGGGCGACATGAAGTTGAGGGCCGCGAACAGCAGGACCGGCATGGCGGTGAGGAAGACGGCGGATATTCTCCCCTCGGCCGAAATCGAACGGATCTTTCGCCGCATCTTGATGCGCTGGCGGATCACGTCGGTGAGGTTTTGCAGGATTTCGCGCAGGTTGCCGCCCGTCGACGACTGGATCGACACCGCCGTGACGAACAGCGGCAAGTCCTCCTGGCCGACACGGGCCTGCATGTTGGCGAGCGCCGTCACGAGATCGGCGCCGTAGGTCACCTCGTCGGTCATCAGGCCGAACTCGGTGCCGATGGGATCGGGCATTTCGCGCGCCACCATCGACATGGCGACCGGCACCGGATGCCCGGCCTTGAGGCTGCGGACGATCAGCTCGATCGCCTCCGGGAATTGCAGGGCGAACTTCTCCTGCCTTCGGTTTCGCCGCATCCGCAGCACCATGACGGGAAGCACGAAACCGCCAAGCGGCAATGCGATCGCGGTCTTGACGATGTCGTGGTCGGTGAAGTTGAAGACGAGCCCGGCGATGATGAGGCCGGTGGCGACGAACACCAGCATCAGCTTGGTGAGGCCGATGGTGATGCCGCACTGCACGATCAGTCGGCCGAGCCAGGCGAGGTGGCGCGGCATGCCGCCCGACGCTGTCAGGCCGCGTTCGCGCCTGAGCAGCACCATGACCTCCTGCCGGTTGGCGTCCGGCGCCGACACGCGAAGCCGGCGGTTGATCTGACGGCGGTCGGCGCTGGCATTCACGGTCAGGAGATACACTGCCTCGCCCAGAAAGGCGGCGGCAAAGCCGGCAAAGGCGTAGAACAGGTGCATCTCGTTCATGTCGGCCTCAAACGAGTGGCTTGGTGGGATCGAAATAGGCGCTGGGCACGGTGATGCCCTTGGCGACGAGATCGTCGAGGAAACGCGGCCGAATGCCCGTGGCGCGGAACTCGCCGACCACCGTTCCATCCGCCTCGGTGCGCAGGCGGTTGAAGCGGAAGATCTCCTGCATCTGGATGATGTCCCCTTCCATTCCGGTGATCTCGGAAATGGAGGTGACGCGTCGCTTGCCGTCAGACAGGCGCGTCAGCTGCAGGATCAGCCGGATGGCCGAGGCGATCTGCGAGCGGATGGAGGCGACGGTCATCGGCATGCCGGTCATGCCCAGCATTTGTTCGAGGCGGGCAATGGCATCGCGCGGCGTGTTGGCGTGGATCGTCGCCATCGATCCCTCGTGGCCGGTGTTCATGGCCTGCAGCATGTCGAAGGCTTCCTCGCCACGGCACTCGCCGAGGATGACGCGGTCGGGCCGCATGCGCAGCGCGTTCTTGACGAGGTCGCGCTGGCGGATCTCGCCGTGGCCCTCGGTGTTGGCGGGACGGGTTTCCATACGGGCGACATGCGGTTGCTGCAGTTGCAGCTCGGCCGCGTCCTCAATGGTGATCAGGCGCTCGTCCGGCGAGATGAAGGCCGAGAGGGCGTTGAGCATGGTCGTCTTGCCGGTGCCGGTGCCGCCCGAAATCAGCGTCGTCACGCGGGCGTTGACGGCCGCGGCCATCAGTTCGCCCATCGGCTTGCCCAACGCGCCGACGTCGATCAGGCGGTCGAGCGACAGCTTCTTCTTGGCGAACTTGCGGATGGAGACCAGGGGGCCGTCGACGGCGATCGGCCGGATCGCCGCGTTGAAGCGCGAGCCGTCGAGCATGCGGGCGTCGCAGGTCGGGTGGCTCTCGTCGATGCGGCGGCCGACGGCGGCGACGATCTTGTTGATGATGCGAAGAAGATGCGCCTCGTCCTTGAAGGGAATGTTGATCGGCTCGAGCTTGCCGAAGCGCTCGACAAAACAGTTCTGGTGGCCGTTGATCAGAATGTCGTTGATCGTGGGGTCGCGCATCACCGCTTCCAGCGGTCCGAGCCCCATCATTTCATCGTAGACGGCGGTGACGAACTCGCCGAATTCCTGCTCGTTGAGTGCCAGTCGCTCCTCGGCGGCGAAGGCGCTGACCTGGCCGTAGAGTTCGCGCATCACGGCGTCGGGTGACAGCTTCTCAAGCTGGGAGAGGTTGAGGTCTTCGATCAGGCGCTTGTGCAGCTTGTCCTTGGCGGCGATCAGCTTTTCGTTGATCGGCTTGGGCAGCGGCAGCGGCTCCATTTCGCGCAAAGGCGCCACCTGGATCAGCGACACGGCCGGCCGGTCCGCAGGCATCGTCGGCGGCGCTTCGCCCGATTGCAAACTCAGGAAACGGCTACGCATGACGCCTCCCCTTGCTCGCCGCCGCCGGATCGGACCGCTTCAGCCGGGCGAGAAGGGCGCGCAGCGGTGCGGCCCAGGAAGTTCCGCCAAGCTCGGCCGGATCGGCGATGATCGCCCGGAGATCGGCGATGACGCGAGAGTTGGGCGCCACCTCGCCAAGCGCGCGCCCTTGATCGAGCGCTTCGCGGACGGCCTTGTAGTCGTTGGCGACGGAGCCGGCGAAGGCGTCGCCGAACAGCTCCTTGACCTCGGAGAGCGATACGCTGGGGCTGCCCTTGGCATCGACGCGGTTGATGATGACGCCGAAACGGGCATCCTTGTGGACGCGTTCCCGGACGGCCTGGGCAAGCCTTTGTGCCTGTCTCAGCGCCGGCACCGTCATTTCGGTGGTCAGGAACACATGGTCGGATCCCTGGAGGACCGAGTCGGTCCAGGGGAACCAGGTGCGAGGAAGATCGATCACCACGTTGTTGAAGTGCCCGGCGACGAGGTCGAGCAGCCGCGCCACGAGGTCGGGGCGGTAGCTGCGCATCTCCCATGGGCAGGGTGGCGCCGAAACGATGGCGAGGCCCGACTTGTGCCGACTCAGCATGACGTCGAGCAGCTTGCGGTCGAGCCGGTCCGGCTGGTTCTCGATCTCGGCGATGTCGAAGTGCGGTTCGAGGTCGAAATACTCGGCGCAGGAGCCGCTCTGAAGGTTCAGGTCGACGACGCATGTCGTCTGGTGGCGCCGCGCCGCCGCCTGATGCAACAACACGGCCGCCTGAAGCGCCAGGGTCGTGTTGCCGACGCCGCCGGCCGCCGGCAGGAAGGTAAAGATCCGCGAGTCGGGATAGGGGTCGGAATCGTCGCGGCCGAGGCGGGTCAGCGTGTGGGCGAGGTCGGAAGGCGCCACCGGCTTGACCAGGAAGTCCTGCAGTCTCAGCCGCAGAAACCCGCGGGCGACCTCGGCATCGAACACGCCGGTGACCGGGAGGAAGCGTACCGACGGACCGGCCTGTCGGTAAAGCTCTGAAAGGCCGGCTACCGGTCCGTCCGGGAAGGCATCGAGATCGGGGACGACGAGGCCGCAGGCCGGATCGGCGAGTTCGTCGGACAGCTTGTCGGGCGACCGCACCTTGAGGTCGCCGACGTTGGCGCCGGATGCCCTGAGGGCATCGGCCACCAGGACGGCGAAATCCTTGTCGGCGGTGACGACGAGGACGATTCCGAAGTTGATCGAGGTCTCGGCCATCGGCATCACCGCACCAGGTCCAGGATGTAGCCGCCGGTCGATGTGCCGTTGGCGGCGAGATAGGCGGCGGCATCGTGCGGCACTTCGGCATTGCCACGCGCGAAGGCATCGAGATCGCTGCCCGGCATCGCCCGGTCGAAGGGCGTCGCGATGGCGTTGCCGGCGCCGAGCGGGTCGACGATGTGCGGCGTCACGATGATCACGAGGTCGGTTTCCGACCGTTTGTAGGCGGTGGACCGGAACAGGTTGCCGAGCACGGGCATCGAGCCGAGCCATGGCACGCGATTGTTCGAGACGGACCGCGAGTTGGTGAGCAGGCCGGCGATCACGAAGCTCTGGCCGTCGCGCAGCTCCAACGTCGAGTCCGAGCGGCGCACCTTGAGGCCGGGAATGGTGATGCTGTTGATGGTGACCGCCGCCGAATAGTCGATCTCGCTCACCTCCGGCTTGATGTTGAGATGAATGAGACCGTTAGGCGCCATAGTGGGCGTGAAGTCGAGGCCGACGCCGAACTTCTTGAACTCGACGGAAACCGAGTTGTTGTCGCTGGCCACCGGCACCGGAAATTCGCCGCCGGCAAGGAAACTGGAGGTTTGGCCGGACAACGCCACAAGATTGGGCTCGGCCAGTGATCGGGCGAGGCCGCGCGCTTCCAGCGCCTGCACCACCATGTCGACCGACAGGCCACCCGACAGAACCTGGCTGACGATCTCGCCGAACGGCGTCGAACCGGAGGCAAGCGTCGACGACCCGACGC
Source organism: Pleomorphomonas sp. T1.2MG-36 (assembly GCF_950100655.1). Lineage (NCBI taxonomy): Bacteria > Pseudomonadati > Pseudomonadota > Alphaproteobacteria > Hyphomicrobiales > Pleomorphomonadaceae > Pleomorphomonas > Pleomorphomonas sp. T1.2MG-36. The sequence goes on along the minus strand of NZ_CATNLY010000023.1, from coordinate 516,818 downwards.
CGAGGGAGAAGCCATCGGTCTGAACTGCCCAGCCCAGCCCCAGCTCGCGGCTGGCCGAGCGAGTCGCCTCAAGGAAGCGAACCTTGAGCTGCACCTGCTTGCCGCCGCCGATATCGACGGTGTTCACCACCTTGTCGCCGCCGAACTCCTTGGCGATGGCGCCGGCTTCGTCGATGGTCTTCTGGTCGGCGGCCGTCCCCGACAGGACGATCGATCCATTGGCCGAGGAAACGTCGACCCGGGCGTCGGGCAGCTTGCGCTCCAAGGCCGCCTGCAGCCGGTCGGTGTGCAGGGCGATCTCGAAATCGGCGGCGCCGACCACGTTTCGCTCCTTGTCGAACAGCACGATGCCGGTGACGCCACCCTTCGAGCCGAGCACCATGAACGACTTGTCCGTGAGCGGCCAAGCATCGGCCAGCGCCGGATCGCCGACCACGATCTCCGAGAAGGCGGAGGTCGTCACGATCATCTGCGGCACGCCCTTGGCAATCGAGAACGACTGGCCAGAGGTCGCCGCCGTCATGCGGATGGGGGCGGCGGCATTGGCCGGCACGGCGGCGGCCAGCGCGAAAACGAGAAGCGCCACGAGGCGAAGCGCCGCGCGCATCGAGGGGATCATTGCGGTTCTCCGGCGGCGATCGATGCGGGCGATGGAGGAGCGGCCTCAGTCGGTGCGGTCGGGGGCGTCACGAGGCGGCTGGGGCCGCCGTCCCTCACCGGAACGGAGTACTGGGTAAGCTCGGTCGCACGCCGTACCCATACCGTGGCGTCGGTCATCGGTGGGGTGGGCGGCGGCTCGGCTTCAGCGTTTTCGGTCTTGCGGGCGGTGGTGAGGTCGGCAACGCCAATCGGCCGGAACGCGGCGGCGGTCACTTCACCGGCCCGTCGCAACACCAGCGACAGGCTGCCGACGCTCTGGGCCAGCACTAGTTTCTGCGCGGCTTCCGGCGATACTTCCACGGTGGCGGTATGCGCGACCATCGGCTCGGTGCTCTTCTCGTCGGCCATCTGGTCGATCGACAGGATGCGTACGTCCTGGAGAATGACCTCGGCCACCTCGGCGGTGGTGAGCACCACGTCGACCCGGTCGCCCGGCAGGACCAGGCCGCCAACGCCGGCAACGTCGTTGACGCGCAGCGTCACGGCACGATTGCCGTCGGAAATAAGGCGGGAAAGGGCAGCCCGCTCGCCGGGGCCCGTCAGCTTGGAGGCGAACAGCGGCTCGCCCTGCTCCAGCGCATACAGCACGGTGCGGTCGCCGTCCTTGAACAGATCGTCGGTCGTGGCAAAGGCGCCGGGCGGCAGATCGCCATCCGGCCAGGGAATCTCGCGGACCGCCTGGCGAGAGAGCGGAGCGCCGAACCTCAGCGGTTCCGCCGCCACCACCAGGGTTCCGAAGGTCACCGAAGGTCGCGCCGCCTCGATCTCCTTGAGACGGGCCGCCGAGGCGTTGTCGAGCCAACGACCGCCCGCCCAGATGGCTCCGCCGCCACAAACGATGGCAAGCAGGATCATGACCTTGAAATTGGCGCGCATCGAGACACTCTCTTAAAGTGCGCCCAAGCTAGCAGGTTCGCGATAAAGGCCGGTTCAATCGGCTCGTGGCTTTTCCGCAATCATCTCAAGGTTCTGTTTACCCTGCCGATGCCGGTTCTTCGCCAGTGCGGCTTGCGGCGGCTGAGAAGGCGGACTAAGCCGGTGCCAGGCAGTCCATCAGGCGTGGAGGGAAAAGTGTCGGCTTCCGAAGGCGTTTCAAGCGCGGCCGCGGCCGGCGGCATCCTGACCATCGGCGTCGACGCCGTCGTCGCCAACTGGAAGAGCCTCGCTGCCCGTGTCGCGCCCGCTCGCACGGCCGCCGTCGTCAAGGCCGATGCCTACGGTCTCGGTGCCGCCCCGTTGGTGCGGCCGCTCTACGACGCGGGGTGTCGCGACTTCTTCGTGATCGTGCTCTCGGAGGCTGAAGCGCTCCGACCGCTGCTTCCGCCCGATGCGACGATCTACGTGCTGAACGGCCTGCTGCCCGGAACGGCGGCGGCTTATGGCAATGGCATTCTGCCGGTTCTGAACTCGATCGCCCAATGCCGCGCCTGGGCCGAGGCCAGCCGTGGCGACCGCCCGTCGGTGATCCAAGTCGATACCGGCATGTCGCGTCTCGGCCTCGACACTGCCGAGCAGCAGATGCTTGCCGACGATCCGGGGCTGCTCGCCGCCACGGGCGCCCGTCTCATCATGAGCCATCTTGCCTGTGCCGACGAGCCGAGCAAGTCGGCGAGCGGCGAGCAGCTCGCCGCCTTCCGGGCCGCGCGCGAGCGCCTGCCGGGGCTTCCCGGCTCGCTCGCCGCCTCGAGCGGCATCTTCCTCGGAGCGGATTACCATTTCGATCTCACCCGCCCGGGCGCGTCGCTCTACGGCATCGAGACCAGTCCGCTGGCCGAGGGAGTCAAGCCGGTCGTCGACCTCAGGGTGAAGGTCGCCCAGATCCGCGAGATCGAGACGGGTACCTCGGTCGGCTATGGCTATACCTTCCGCGCCAGCCGGACGACCCGCCTTGCCACGCTGGCGACGGGATATGCCGACGGTTGGTGGCGCCGCTTCTCCAACGGCGCCGGCGCCGCCTACCATGGCGATACGCGCCTGCCGTCGGTCGGCCGCGTGTCGATGGACAGCTTCTCGGTGGACATCAGCGCCCTGCCGGCGGGCACGCTCGCCGAGGGGGATCTTCTCGAACTGATCGGTCCGCACCAGAGCGCCGACGACTTGGCGCGCTCTGCCGGCACCATCGGTTATGAGGTGCTGACCTCGCTTGGCCGCCGCTACCACCGCGTCTATCGCTGATCCTCAGGGCCGGGCGATCACCGCGAAGGCGCTGGCGCCGCCCGGCCACGGACCGCCGGTCTCGAAGGAGACGATGTCCACGGACGAGTAGCCGGCGGCCAGCACCTCCGCCGTGATGGTGTCCGGCGTGTAGTACTGCATCCAGTTGAAGACCTGAAAGGTGCGATCGGGCGCTGCGATGAGATAGCGATCGAGCCCGATGGCCTCGTCCGGGTAAAGTCGGGTCGTCTTGAAGCCGACGTAGTCGCCGGCCGCCCAGAAGCCATTCATCAGGCGGGATTCGAAAAGCGTCTCCTCGCGCAACTCGGCGAACATCCCCGTCGAGAACACATCGAACACGAAGCTGCCGGTCGGCTTCAGCATGGCCCTGATCTTGGCGAGGATGACGGCGCGCTTGTCGGGCGCCATGGCGCAGAAGTCGCCATAGATCATGGTGGCAAGGTCCTGGCCGCCGGGGAGATCGTCCCTGAGATAGTCGGCGCGCCTGTAGTCGACGGAAAGTCCCGCCGCTTCGGCCGCCTTGCGCGCGTGGGCAAGGGAGTTGGTCGAGAAGTCGAGGCCCGTCACCACTGCGCCGCGCCCAGCATACCGGTTCGCATAAAGGCCGGGTCCGCATCCGAGGTCGGTCACGCTACGCCCGGCGAGGGTGAAGCGTCGGTCCAGCCAGTCGACGAAGGCATCGATGGTGGTTGTCCGCCGCGAGGCCAGATCGTTGCTCCCGTCGAGATGAAAGCGCAGCATCTCGTTCGCAATGTGCGGGTCGGTCCACAGCAGTTCGGTGGTGGAGATGGAAAAGGGAACGGGGCGGGCAAGGAAGCCGGAGAGAATTTCGTACATGGCGGCGGCAGGATAGGCCCCGATCGCGCCGGATGAAACGGAATTCTCGGCCGGAAAGGCAACGGCCGCGCCCCCGGGGGAGCGCGGCCGCCTTGGTCTCAAGATCGGTCGATCAGGGCTGTTTGCCGATGTAGGCGAGAATGCCGCCATCGACATAGAGGATGTGGCCGTTGACGAAGTCCGACGCCGAGGAGGCGAGGAAGACCGCCGGGCCCTTCAGGTCGTCGGTGGTGCCCCAGCGGCCGGCCGGCGTCTTCGCGCGGATGAAGGCGTCGAACGGGTGGCCGGGCGCACGTAGCGGCGCCGTCTGCGGCGTTTCGACGTAGCCGGGACCGATGCCGTTGCACTGGATGTTGAAGGCACCGTATTCGGAGGCGATGTTGCGGGTCAGCATCTTGAGGCCTCCCTTGGCGGCTGCGTAGGCCGAAACCGTCTCGCGGCCGAGCTCGGACATCATCGAGCAGATGTTGATGATCTTGCCGCTGCCCTTCTTCATCATGCCCGGGATCACCGCCTTGGCGACGATGAACGGCGCCGTGAGGTCGATGTCGATCACCTGGCGGAAGTCCTTGACGTCCATCTCGTGCATCGGGATGCGCTTGATGATGCCGGCATTGTTGACCAGGATGTCGATGGAGCCGAGATCCTTCGCGATGTCGGCCACCAGCTTCTGCACGGCGGTCTCGTCGGTGACGTCGGCGATGTAGCCCCGGGCGTCGATGCCGGCAGCCTTGTAGGCGGCAAGGCCCTTCTCGAGGAACTCCGCGTTGATGTCGTTGAAGGCGATGGTGGCGCCGGCCTCGGCCAGAGCGCTCGCCAACGCGAAACCGATGCCGTAGGAGGCGCCGGTGACGAGCGCCACCTTGCCTTCAAGCGAGAATGCGTTCGGGTAGGTCATTGCGGTCTGTCCTTGTTTGCTTAGCGCAGGTCGCCGATGGCGATGTGATCCATGTCGTCGAAGGTCTGGTTCTCGCCGCCCATCGCCCAGATGAAGGTGTAGGCGGCGGTGCCGCAGCCGGCGTGGATCGACCAGGACGGCGAAATGACCGCCTGCTCGTTCTGCACCAGGATGTGTCGGGTCTGGTTGCCTTCGCCCATCATGTGGAAGACGGCCTGCCCCTCGGGGATGTTGAAATAGGTGTAGATCTCCATGCGGCGCTCGTGGGTGTGGGCGGGCATGGTGTTCCAGACGCTGCCCGGCGCGAGCTGGGTGAGACCCATGGAAAGCTGGCAGGTCTCCAGCACGTCCGGATGGATGAACTGGTTGATGACGCGCTTGTTGGCGGTGGCCTCGTCGCCGACCGGCTTCTTCTTGGCGTCGGCGATGGACAGGAAGGTGGTCTTGCAGGCTTTGTGGGCCGGAGCCGACACCATGTAGAACTTGGCCGGCGCGTTGGGGTCGTCGCTGCGGAAGACGACCGACTTCGTGCCTTTGGTGATGTAGAGGCAGTCCTGGAAGCCGAGCTGGAAGGTTTCGCCGTCGGCTTCGATGGAGCCGGTGCCGCCGATGTTGAAGATGCCGATCTCGCGGCGCTCCAGCATGTAGGCGGTGCCGAAGTTCTTCATGCAGTCGATGCCCTTGTCGAGCGGCACCGCTTCGTTGACCGGCTTGCAGCCGAGCGTCACCATGCGGTCGACATGGGAGTAGACGGCGACCACCTCATCATTGAGGTAGAGGTTTTCGATCAGGAACTCCGCGCGCGTTTCCTCGGTGGTGTAGCGCTTGAAGTCCTTCTGATTGGCCGAATAGCGAATGTCCATTGGTGTCTCCGATGGTGAGAGATGCGGGAGGTCAGGCCAGAATCTTGACCACGACCTTGCGGACCTTGGCCGGCGCGCCCGCGGCGCAACCCGGCCGGTGAATGTCGGTGGGATGGAAGACGGCGTAGGCACCGGTGCCCAGCACGAGGTCGGTCTCGTCGGCAACCGTGGCGAAGAACTGCACGTCGCGGCTTTCGAGCAGGTCCTCGGACACCGGATTGTTGCCGGCGAGAGGCGCATAGCCGATCCTCTCGCGACCGCTCGCCACATACTGGATGTCGATGTAGTGGGCGTGGGATTCGGGACGCTTGTCCGCTTTGGGGACCGTTTCGTAGTCCTGGATCAGCGCGAACAGACGGTCGCCGTCAATGTCGACTCGACCGGCCGGCAGGGCGATGATGTCGGTTTCGGCCAGGAATTTGAGCCCGCGCCGAATGTCTTCGGGCAGGTTGGCGGCGTCGCGATCGAGCGTGGCGATATGGCTGAGATACATGGGGCTTCTCCTGGGGCGGTTCGAGGGGACGTTGACGCCGTCCCTCCGCGACTATTCAGCGGTTTGCAGCTTCTCGACAGGAAGAGGGACGGCGCCGACGCGTCCGACGCGTGTGGCCGGGATGCCGGTCAGGATCGGCTCGGCGATGATCATCGGATTGGCGCCGGTGGTCGAGGAAACCGCGAGGCCGGCCGCGCCGTTGGTGCCGCCGATCGGCCCGTCGGTCAGCATCGACCCTCCCGGGATTTTGTCGATCGTCCTCTTGATGTTCATGATCCGGTCGTTTCGAGCGTATCGGCTGGTGTTGGCGCGTGCGGCGGGTCAGCGACGACGGGCGATTTCGGAGGCGAAGACGTCGGGGGTGGCGTCTTTCGGAATGATGGCGCCACGGTGCTGCACGACGGCGCCTGCGACGATGTGGGCGCGATGGGCGGCTTCCGTCGGCGGGAGGCCGAGGCTGCGGCCGAGCAGATAGGCGGCCGAGAAACTGTCGCCGGCGGCGGTGGTGTCCACCACCTTGTCGACGGCTGTTGCGGGCACGGTCTCGACCTTGCCGCCGTGGATCAGCGTGCAGGGCTTGGCGCCGTCCTTGATCACCACTTCGAGGCGCGGCATGGCCGCGAAATGGTCGGCGCCGGCCGTGGGCGTCGGATCGATGCCGAGCACCTCGAGTTCTTCCACCGTCACCAGTACGCGACTTGCGAAGGCGATGACCTCCTCGTAGACGGCGCGCGTCATCGCGACGCTCTCCCATAGGAGCGGCCGGTAGTTGCAGTCGAAGTCGACGGCGATGCCATCTCTGGCGAGTTCGCCGAGGCGGGCGATGAGGCGGGCGCGGCTTTGCGGCTTCAGCACCGCGAGGCTGATGCCCGAGAGATAGATGTTGCTGTAGCCGGCGAGCGCCGTGAGGATGGTGTCGGATCCGTCGGTCTCGAAGGTTTCGCGCACCGCGGCTTCGCCGCGCCAATAATAGAAGCGGCGCTCGCCGGCGGCGTCGGTCTTGATGAAGTAAAGGCCGGGACGACGGCCCGGGCGACGCAGCACAAGGCGGTCACCGACGCCTTGGGCGCGCCAGAAGGCCGACATGGCATCGCTGAACGGATCGTCGCCGATGGCGCTGACATAATCGACGAAGCCGCCGAGGCCCTCGCCGAGCCGGGCCATGTAGGCCGCCGTGTTGAAGGTGTCGCCACCGAAGGATTGCGTGATGCCGCCGTCGGCCCGCTCCTGCAGTTCGACCATGCACTCGCCGATGGCTGCCACGCGGATATCCTGGGTCACGTCATCCTCCGATCGGTCGCTGCTCGATCTGGGCGGAAGCCATCCGGCGTCTCGCGATCATTCGCAGTGGTTGGAGCATCTGTTTCCGGGACCTTTAAGTCAATACGCATTATTCCACGTCAAACTGCTTGAAATTGCAGCGATACCAAAGTCTAAATATAAGTAATAAACAAATCTGCTCGCATCTAGAGAGCGTAATGAGAAAATATATAACTCATGAAGGGTCGCGAATAGGGTAATAAATACAATCTTGTATATAAGATATATAAGGTATATGTCGATATAAGCATAAAAATATGTTCGGGATCATGGTGGGGGTGAATCGCGAAACCGCGTCGCTTTGACGGTGCGGTGAAGCGGTCACCATGTTTCCACTTGAAGCGGGGCCGTTTATGCTGGAGAGACGTGACCTGCGCTCCGAGGGGGCATCCGTAGCGATCCCGATCCGCGAGCTTGGCACTAACTCGCTCTGGCTACTTTATATATCTGAAATACGAGGCAGGACTCGTGTCGACGACGAAAGCCTCCCGCGACCAAGGGCGCTGACGGCACGTTTCCGTCGGTAGCCTCGAAGAATCGACGGAACTGACCATCACAAGGGCAGCCCATGGAGCGAACCCGATGACGACATGGACCATGAGCGGTAGCGGGCGACCTTCGACCGCCGGTGTCCCGGCCGGCGAAACGGCCGCCCAACTGGTTCATCGTCGGCTACGGGATGACATCGTCTCCATGCGTCGTCGTCCGGGCGACGTGATCTTCGAAAAGGAGATCGCTCTGGAAGCCCACGTCAGCAGGACGCCCGTCCGCGAGGCGCTGCTCCGCCTCGCCGACGAGAAACTGATCGAGATCGTGCCCAAGTCCGGAACGATGGTGTCTCGCATTCCGGCCGAGATTCTGCCGGAGATCATCGTCGCACGCGCCGCTCTCGAGGCGGTCACCGTGCGGGCGGCTGCCAAGACCGCCAAGGGATCCGATGTCGCGGGCCTCCGGGCGATCATGGAGCGGCAGCGCGAGGCGCTTGCCACCGGCGACATCGACGGCTTTCACGCCGCCGACGAACTCATGCACCGGGCCATCGCCGAGGCCGGCAGGCTGCCGGGACTGTGGGCGATGATCGTTCAGATCAAGGTTCAGCTCGATCGCTATCGCCGCCTGACCCTGCCGCAACCGCACCGCATGGAGCACGCACTCGCCGAACACGAGGCGATTGTCGAGGCCATCGCCGGTCGAGACGACGCGGCTGCTGCGGCGGCGATGCATCGCCATCTCGACGGCCTTCGGATCAGCCTGGCGCCCATACGCGAGCTCAACCCCGATTATTTCTCCGGCGATGTCAGTGCCGTCTACGATCGCTGGGCCGTCGAAACGGCCTGAGCGGGAGCGGAGGCTCACGGCGCTACGCTGACCACCCGCCGGCCATCGATTTCGATGACATCGCCTTCGACGCGGAACACCTCCGACAGCAGGCGCCCGTTGATGACCTCCGATGGGGCGCCGTCGCCGACCACCCGGCCGTTCTGCATGACGATGATCCGGTCGGCGTAGGTGGCGGCGATGTTGAGATCGTGCAGCACGATCACCACCGTCTTGCCCGGCTGGTCGCCCATGCGGCGGAAAAGCCGCATCATCGACACGGCATGATGAATGTCGAGGTTGTTGAGCGGCTCGTCGAACAGGGCATAGTCGGCGTCCTGGGCAAGAGCCATGGCGACGAACGCCCGTTGCCGCTGGCCACCGGAGAGCTGATCGAGAAACCGATCGGCCATGGCATCCAGCCCGACGAAAGCGATCGCCGCCGCCACCCGCTCCTGGTCGTCGCGGTTGGGGCGCCCCCGATTGTGCGGAAAGCGGCCGAAGGCGACGAGATCGCGGATCGTCAGCCGCGCCGCGACGTGATTTTCCTGCCGCATCACCGACAGCCGACGGGCCAGCTCGCGGCCGGGCGTCTTCGTCACGTCGAGGCCGTCCACGAGAACGCGGCCCGAGTCGGACTTCATGAGCCGGCTAATGACAGATAGAAGTGTCGACTTGCCGGCGCCGTTCGGGCCGACGATTCCGACCACGCCGCCGCGTGGAATGGCGAGGCTGACGGTGTCGACGACCAGCGTGTCGCCGTAGCGTTTGCAGACCTTGTCGATTTCGATCATCGCCGGCCGGACCTGAACAGGATGAGAAGGAACGTGACGCCACCGACGAAGTCGATGACGATGGAGAGCGCGGTGCCGAAGCCCAGCACCCGCTCCAGCAGCATCTGACCACCGACCAGCGTGACGATGGCGAGGCCGATGGCGACTGGCAGCACCTTGGCGTGCTGGGCCGAAGGGATCAGGAGATAGGCGAGGTTGGCGACCAGCAGGCCGAAGAACGTGGTTGGTCCGACCAGCGCCGTCGACGCCGATACCAGGACGGCAACGACCGCGAAGACGATGGCCGACAGGCGTGCCGTGTCGACGCCAAGGCCCGTTGCCCGGTCGCGCCCCAGAACGAGCACGTCAAGCTCCGCAAGGCGGGGCAGCACGATGATCGTCGCCGCCACCGCCAGCAGCGCGGCAACGCCGATCAATGCCGGATCGACGACGTTGAAGGAGGCGAAGGCCCGTCCTTGCAGCACGAGGAAATCGTTGGGGTCCATGACGCGTTGCAGGAAGCTCGACAGGCTGCGGAACAGTGCCCCGAACAGCATGCCGGACAGGACGACCAGCGGCAGGTTTCGGCCTTCGCCCCGAAACAGCAGACGAAAGAGCAGGCCGGATAGACCGACCATGGCCAGGCATTCGACCGCAAAGAGGAGTCGCGGATCGATCGTCCCGGCACCGGCGCCGCCGAGGGCCGCCACCAGCGAGGTTTGCAGCAGCAGGAACAATGCGTCGAAGCCCATCACCGCCGGCGTCAGGATGCGATTGCCCGTCAACGTCTGGAACAGCACGGTCGATACGGCGATGGCGTAGGCGACCGTGATCAGGGCGGCGAGGCGGACGCCGCGATGGGTGAGTATGAAACTCCATGGTCCCTTTGCATCGAGCGTCATGAAGGCCACCGCCGACAGAATGGCGAGCGATGTCACGGCAACCAGCACGAGACGGGCGGACCGCGGGCGATCAGGCGGCATGGCCGCGTCGCCAGAAGATGAGCGTCAGGAAGCCGAGGCTGCCGACGACGCCCATGATGGTCCCGACCGGGATTTCATAGGGCGCGATGACGATCCGGCCGACGACGTCCGACGCGAGGACCAGCACGGCGCCGCCCGTCGCCACCACCGGCAGGCTGCGCCGCAGGTCGTCGCCCAGGAACAGGCTGACGACATTGGGCACGATGAGACCAACAAACGGGACGGCGCCGACCGTCACCACCACGGCGGCGGTGACCACCGAGACGATGATCAGGCCAAAGATGACGAGCCGCCGATAATCGAGGCCCACGCCGACCGCCACGGCCTCGCCCATGCCGAGGATGGTGAAACGGGCGGCGGTGGCATAGGCGACGGCCACCAGACCGGCGATGATCCACAGGAACTCGTAACGCCCCCGCAGCACGATGGAGAAATCGCCGCTGCCGAAGGCGCCGAGCGATTGCAGCAGGTCGAAGCGATAGGCGAGAAAGCTGGTCGCCGCGTCGAAGATGCCGCCGAGCATGATGCCGACCAGGGGAACCATCAGCACCGACCCGAGCGGCAACCGGGCGATCAGCATCAGGAACACGGCCGATCCGGCCAGCGCCACCAGGGCTGCCACCAGCATGCGCACGACCACCGGGGCGCCGGGCATCAGGAGCAACGTCAGAAGAATGCCGAGGCTTGCCGATTCCACCGTGCCGGCCGTTGACGGCTCGACGAAGCGGTTGCGGGCGATCATCTGCATCAGGATGCCGGATACGGCGAGCCCGGCGCCCGACAGCAGCAGTGCGAGGGTGCGCGGCACGCGGCTCGCGGCGAGTATGAGCGCTCCATCGCCTTCCAGCGTCAGCACGTCGGACCATGCGTAGCCACCCCCGATGAGGAGGCTCGCTGCGGCAAGAAGGGCGGTCGCGATCAGGAGGGTGCCAAGCAGCAACGGACGAGGTGGAACGGTCACTCGGCCGCCTCGCGGAACGGCATCGCCTGCCGGCGCCGCAGTTTGGGCGGCACGCCATAGGCCTTCTTGAAGGCGGTGGCAAAGCTCGACGGCGCCGAGTAGCCCGCTATGAAGGCGGCGCAGGCGATGCTGACGCCGCGATTGTCCAGTGCGTCGCGGGCGGCATCGAGGCGACGGCGGCGCACGAAGTCGAACACCGTCATGCCGTAGAGTTCCTTGAAGCACCGCTGCACGACGCTGACCGACGCCCCGACGGCCTGGGCGACCGCATCGATGGTCAGCGGTTCGTTGAGGTGATCGAGCAGGAAGATGCGGATGCGTTCGCCCAACACCGACTGCGCGGGGCGGGGCAGGGTATTCTCCTCGCGGCGCAGGGCGAGCGTGCTGAGGGTGAGGCAAACGAGATCGAGCGCGCGGGCGCGCCGATAGAGCGGTAACGCCTCTCGCGGCACCCAGGCCGGCGGCTCGGCGGCCAGCCGTGCGATGCGGACGCTGTCGTCGTCGAGGCGCCAGAGATGGTGATTGCCATGCCCGGCGAGAAAGGTCGCAAGTGCGTCGCCGTGGCCCGCACCATCAAGGTCGAGCGTCGCCGTCCAGTCGCTTGGGGCGGTGATCATCAGTTTGCTCATCCGGTCTTCCGACCAGGCGAGCTGGACCAGACGGGCGGGGCGGACGAGCGACAGTGCCAATGCCACCGGACCGGCATCGGCGGAGACGTCGAACCGCTGTCCGTCGATCTCGAACCGCTGCCAGCCCCGGAGATAGATGAACAGCCGAAAACCCGGCGGAATCTCGCGCACGCTGCGTTGGCCGGCGATCACGGGCGTGAGCCGGCAGGCGAGCGAGATGCCGTCGTTTTCCGATGTCGCCAGCGACAGTTCCATGAACGCACCCAATGCCACCCAAGACGCCGTCCGACAACACGCGCGACGGGCTCGGCTGTTTGCGAGAAAGAAACCGACGTTTGCGCTGAAGCCCGGATCGTCGACAGCTTCCGACCACCTTGTTTATATACCTGACATGACTAGTCAAGTTTAAGGGAAATCCCTTATGCGAGTGGCTTGCAATTGCAAATAGTGGTCGGATAGAGGCAAATGACGAGCAAAATGGGTCTTCTCTCGGTGTTCCGGTCGCATCCGATCCGGAGTGGGCGAGGCGGGCTCTGCCGCCTCGGCGTCCTGCTGATGTCGCTCCTCCTGCCCGTCGGCTCGGCGGCCGCAGCCACCATCACCGACGCGCAGGGAACGCGGGTGTTTCCGGACAATCCGAAGACCGTCGTCGTCTTCGATCTTGCCGCCCTGGATACGCTCGATGCCCTTGGGGTCGAGGTGAAGGGCGTACCCAACTGGGCGATGTCCGGCGAGCTCGAGAAGTATCGGAGTGACGCCTACGCCAAGGTCGGCTCGCTGTTCGAGCCGGATTTCGAAGCGGTGGCCGCGCTCGAACCAGAACTGATCGTCATCGGCAGCCGCAGCCAGAAGCATTTCGCGGCGCTGTCGGCGATCGCGCCGGTGCTCGACCTGACGCCCGACAACAACGATTTCCGCGCATCGGTGAAGCGCAACGCCGAAGCGGTCGGCAAGCTGTTCGGCAAGGAAGCGGACGTGGCCGAGCGGCTCCGGAAGCTCGACGCCACGACGGCCCGGTTGAAGGAGGTGACCGCCGACAAGGGCAGGGGGCTCGTGGTGCTGACCACCGGCGGCAAGATCAGTGCTTACGGTCCCGGCTCGCGCTTCTCCGAGGTGCATGATCTCTACGGCCTTGCCGCCGCCGATCCGACTATCGATGCGACTACCCACGGTCAGGTCATCTCATGGGAGTACATCCTCAAGGTCAATCCGGACTGGCTGATCGTCATCGACCGCGACGCGGCCATCGGCCGGGCCGATACGCCGGCCCGTGCCCTGCTCGACAACGAGTTGGTGAACCGCACCCAGGCGGCCAAGTCCGGTCAGATCATTTATCTCGATCCGGTCGGTATGTACCTGACGGGGTCCGGTCTGCGCGCCGAACAAGTGATCGTCGACGGCTTCCTCGCCGCCTTCGAGCGCCCATGACTTTGCGCCTTCCACATCTGCCCGGAGACGTCTCCCGATGACCATGCACGCGCCGGTCCGGCTGGTTGCCACCCTTGTCGTTCCAAGTCCGGACCCAGTGGCGTTGCGCGCGCGGCTCGCTGAACACGTCGGCCGCCATGCCAGCTGCGTGACGACGGACTCGGGCGACGTCGTGCTGTCGAGCGAGCTTGGCCGGTCGCGGCTGGCGCTCGAAGCCGGCGCCTTGCGCATTACCGCCGAAAGCGCCGATCCTGCCGGTCTTGCCTACATCAAGATGATCATGGCCAATCATGTGCTGGACTTCGGCGAGGCTGACGTTGCCCTTCATTGGACGGGAGTGGGCGCCGCCGGCTCGCCGCTGCCATTCTTTCGGCAGATGACGGTGACCGGCGCTGCGACGTTCGGTCGCTTCCGACGCCTGACGCTCAAGGGTGACGATCTCGGTCGCTTCGCCGAAAGCGGGCTGCATGTCCGCCTGCTGCTGCCGGCCGAGGGGGTGCGTCAGCGCTGGCCGGTGACCGGCGATGACGGACGCCCTTGGTGGCCGGATGGCAATCCGCCGCCGGCGCGCGTCTACACCTTGCGACGCATCGACGTTGCCGCTGGCGAGGTGGAGATCGACATGCTGCTGCACGTCGGTCATCGCGATGCGCCCGGTGCCGCCTTCGCCGAGCGGGCGCGGCCGGGCGACGTGGTCGGCATGACGGGACCTGGCGGCGGCGATCTGCCCGCGGCCTCCGACTATCTGTTCCTCGCCGACGAGACGGGATTGCCGGCGGTCGCCCGCATGCTGGCCGAGATGCCGGTCGGTTGCCGTGTCCGCGCGATCCTGGAGGTCGAAGGCCGGGAAGACTGGCAGGATCTTCCAAGCGCGGCCGAGGCGGACATCGTCTGGCTGCATCGGCGGGATGGCGCCCGGTTGGAAACGATGGTCGACGCGATAGGCGCCGATGATCTGCAGCCCGATGTCGTCGTGTGGGGTGGCATGGAGCACGCTGCGCGCCGCGCCATCTACCGCAGGGCAGTCGACATCTGGGGACTGTCGCGCGACCGCTTGCGGCTTGCCTCCTATTGGCGGCGCGGTCAGGCGGGTGGAGATCACCACCACGACGATTAGGCCGCCACCTGCTCATATGCGACGCATCTGCCGTCGGTCGCTGCCGAGCTGTGCAGGAAAGACGAGACAAGGACTTGCGGAGCGCTCGCCCCGCAACTGCCTGTTCTTCCAGACGATTTTTCTAAGTATATAGACTTATATGCTTTCGTATTATGCATGGTGGTGTCAGGAATGACTGCAATTCGTGCGTGACAAAAGCAGGATTTGCCTCGACCCTTTAGACTTGGGAAGCCGGTCTCCTCCCTGCCGGCCCCGACCCTGAGGAGCCATGGCATGATCGTGGCAGTCCGCCAACCGCCTCGCCTCGCACCCGTCGAGACGGCCCCCGTCATTCGGCGCGAAAGCCGGCAGAGTGCCGAAATGGCGCTGTTCGGCCTTTACGAGATATCGAAGATCCTCAACGCGCCCGTCCGCCTCGAGAGCATGTTGGCGAGCGTCGTCAACATCCTCACGTCCTTCCTCGCCATGCGGCGCGGCATGATCGTCGTCATCGACGAGGCTGGCGAACCGGAGATCGTCGCCACCGCCGGCTGGGCGGGCGAGGTCAAGGGGCGGCCGATCGACAGCCTGCCCCAGGCGGTCATCGATCGCATCGTCGCCACACAAACCTCGCTTGTCGTTCAGGACACGGCTGCCGATCCGCTGTTTGCCGGTACGCCCGCCGCCCATGACCCGAGCCGCGTCTCCTTCGTTGGCGTCCCCATCAAGGACGATGTCAAGGTGATCGGTACTCTGAGCATCGACCGTGTCTGGGACGGATCGGCTGACATCCGCATCGACGAGGACCTGCGCTTCCTCGCCATGGTCGCCAATCTCGTGGGGCAGGCGGTGCGCCTCCATCGTGTCGTCGCCGCCGATCGCCGACGTCTGATCGACGAACGGTCGAGGCTGGAAAAGGCGCTCGACGAAAAGCCCAAGCCGGCACGCGTCCGCGTCGGGACCGGCGGCATCGTCGGCGACAGCCCGTCGGTGCGCCGCGTCATGGAGACCATCTCCATCGTCGCGCCGTCCAACACCACGGTTCTGCTGCGCGGCGAAAGCGGCACCGGCAAGGAACTGTTCGCCCGCGCCATTCATGAGCTTTCGAGCCGCAAAGCCAAACCCTTCATCAAGCTCAACTGTGCCGCCGTTTCCGAAAGCGTGCTGGAATCCGAGCTATTCGGCCACGAAAAGGGCGCCTTCACCGGCGCCATTGCGCTGAAGCCGGGCCGCTTCGAACTGGCCAACGGCGGCACGCTTCTGCTCGACGAGATCGGCGAGATTTCACCCGCCTTCCAATCCAAGCTGCTGCGCGTCCTCCAGGAGGGCGAGTTCGAGCGGGTCGGCGGTACGCGGACGCTGAAGGTCGACGTCCGGCTGATCTGTGCCACCAACCGCGACCTTGAGGCGGCGGTGGCGAAGGGCGACTTCCGGGCCGATCTCTATTACCGCATCAATGTCGTGCCGGTGTTCCTGCCGCCGTTGCGCGAGCGTCCGGGCGACATTCAGCTGCTCGCCCGGGCGTTTCTCGACCGCTTCAACCGCGAGAATGGACGCCGGCTAAGTATTACCGATCGGGCGTTGGATCTGCTCGGCAAGTGCTATTTCCCCGGCAACGTGCGCGAGCTGGAGAATTGCGTCCGCCGGACCGCGACGCTCGCGCGCGGCGACACCATCCGCCGGGAAGATTTTGCCTGCGCACACGGCGAATGCTTGTCGGCGACGCTGTGGACCGGCGCTCACCATGTCACGGCCGACGAGCAACTGACCGCCTTGAGGCGTGGCGAGCTTCTGGTGCCCGGCCTGCGTCCGCCGGCTCCCGTGTCGGGAGTGCCCGAGGCGGACGCCTGCCCGGAACCGCAAGCCGAAACTCCGCTTTGCGAACACGCCGGCCCCGATTGTCCCGCGCTCGGCCATCGTGCCGGCGAGAAGGAGCGGCTGATCGACGCCATGGAAAAATCCGGCTGGGTGCAGGCCAAGGCGGCGCGCATCCTCGGCCTCACCCCGCGCCAAATCGGCTACGCGCTCAAGAAGCACCGCGTCGAGCTGAAGCGGTTCTGACCGCCACCTGTCGGAAGTCCGACAATGACGTGTCGGATCAAGGCTGTCCAGGGGAGCCTCCCACCTAACGATCTGGCGGGGAACGGTTTTTAGGGTGGCATGGGGCTTGCGGAGCAAATGGCGGAGTTTCCGAACGGAGATATCGCCATGGCCATGTCCATCAACGCCGACGATTGCACCGCCTGCGGTGCCTGCGAGTGCGAATGCCCTTCCAAGGCCATTCGCCTGAAGGGTGCCGCCTACCTCATCGACGCCAGCAAATGCACCGAGTGCCAGGGCGTCGCCGATGCACCGCAGTGCGATGACGTCTGTCCGTCGGGCGCCATCTCGCGGGCGGCCTGACATGGCGTTTGCCGAACGAGAGCCGGAGGTCGAGATCGACGGTCCACCGCGCCATCTGCCGGGCGACAAGGTGATCGCACGCCTCAATGTGAAGAACGACGGCACCTATCCCGGGCGCGACATCGGCGAGCGTCTCGTTCACAAGGGCGACGTCGGTTACGTACGCGACGTCGGCACCTTTCTGCAGCAGTTCTACATCTACGCGGTCGAGTGGGTCGATCGCGGCATTCTGGTCGGCATGCGGGCGCGGGAACTCACCGCGCTCGACGGCCGGGAGACGACGGAGCGCAAGCCGCGATGAAAGTGATGATCCGCCAATCGGCAAAAGGTTTGTCGGCCTACGTTGCCAAAAAGGACCTTGAGGAGCCCATCGTCTCGCAGGAGAAGGATGAGCTCTGGGGTGGCGCCGTGACGTTGAAGAACGGCTGGGTGCTGGATCTGCCGGACATGCCGTTGGAAACCCGCCTGCCGGTGACGGTCAACGCACGCCGACGCGGCGAGGACGGCTGAAATGAGCGCGCTTCTTGCTGGCGGCCGCCTCGACGTTCTCTCTGGAGAGGCCGCCCGCGACGCGCTCTCGCACCAGCGAACCGAGCTTCTCGCCGATCGCCTTGTTCCCTATCTCGGCCCCGGCCTCCTGACGCTCGAAGGGCCGGCGGCGGTGCCGGCCTCGCCGGAAGACATCGCCACCGCTCTCCAGAAGCGCGTTCCCGTGCCCGGCCGCATCCGCGGCAACATGTGGGCCGTCGCCCAATACATCGAAAGCCATCGTCACCGTCGGACGCTGAAGAAGCTGATGGCGGACGTCTTTGCCGTCGAACCGACACCCTCCGCCTTCCATCGCTTTCTGGCCGAGCTGCCGCTCGGTCTCGTCGTCGACAGTTGGTATGACGGTGTGCTGGTCGCCGCCATGGCCGAGGCCGGACGAACCGACGTCGTCGACGTTCAGGGACAGTCGCGCGCCGCCATCGGCGAAAGCCGCTGGCATCGGGCCTTCGACCTCCTTGGACATCCCACCGAGCCGGACAAGGCGCGCACGCTGCTCTACAGGCCGCACGGCGGCATGAGGCCGGACGGTGACGTGCTGGTATCCGACAGCGATTACGTCGAGGTGCTGACCGAGATCGACATTCAGACGCCGATCCCGGAGGAGGTGCGGACGCGGCGGGCGACGCGCGGCTTCCTGTTCCTCGGATGCCGCTTCCACGACCAGATGCTGCGCACCTATGCCCGGCAGATCCTGAAGCGCTCGGCCGGGTCGCACGTTTGCGTGGCGGAAGCGTCCGCGCTGACCGTCAACGAGCGACGCTTCCTTGCCGCCGAGGGAATCCTGTTGCTCGACCTGCCACTCGCCGAGGCTGCGCAGATCCTCGCCGGATGAACCTTGTCAGGCGGGCCTTCCCATCTCCCCTCGTTCGCTCTTCTGGTCGCCCCTCGGGGCGGCCTTTTTGTTCGGATGCTCGATCTCCCGACATCGACTGTCGACTTTTGTCGGACCCGCGACAGCGCCTGTTGCCCGGTGTAGCCTCTCGAGAAGATGAGCAAATATATGATTTGAAATGATTTTATGGATTCTTCGTCAGTTGGCACGACCCTTGAAATTGGAGAGCTGTGAGGCGGCCCGTCGCTGCCGACCGAATTCGCATCCACCTCCCGATGCTTTTCGTGAAGACAAGGAACCATGACCATGGCAGCACTCCGCCAGATCGCTTTTTACGGCAAGGGTGGCATCGGCAAGTCGACCACCTCCCAGAACACGCTCGCCGCCCTCGTCGAGATGGGGCAGAAGATTCTCATCGTCGGCTGCGACCCCAAGGCCGACTCGACGCGCCTCATCCTGAACGCCAAGGCGCAGGACACCGTCCTTCATCTCGCCGCCGAACACGGATCGGTCGAGGACCTCGAACTCGAGGACGTTCTGAAGGTCGGCTACAAGGGCATCAAGTGCGTCGAATCTGGTGGTCCGGAGCCCGGCGTCGGCTGTGCCGGCCGTGGCGTCATCACCTCCATCAACTTCCTTGAGGAGAACGGCGCCTATGAAGACGTCGACTACGTCTCTTACGACGTGCTTGGCGACGTGGTGTGCGGCGGCTTCGCCATGCCGATCCGCGAGAACAAGGCGCAGGAAATCTACATCGTCATGTCCGGCGAGATGATGGCACTTTATGCCGCCAACAACATCTCGCGCGGCATCCTGAAATACGCCAATACCGGTGGCGTGCGCCTCGGCGGCCTGATCTGCAACGAGCGCCAGACCGACCGCGAACTCGATCTTGCCGAGGCGCTGGCCAAGCGCATCAACACCAAGCTGATCCACTTCGTGCCGCGCGACAACATCGTCCAGCATGCCGAACTGCGCAAGCAGACGGTCATCCAGTACGCCCCGGACAGCAAGCAGGCCGAGGAGTACCGCCAGCTCGCCACCAAGATCCATGAGAACGGCGGCAAGGGCACCATACCCACGCCGATCACCATGGAAGAGCTGGAAGACATGCTGCTGGCCTTCGGCATCATGAAGACCGACGAGCAGATGATCGCCGAACTCGCCGCCAAGGAAGCCGCCCGCCAGGCCGCGGTTCCCGCCTGATTTCCGGGAGGAGGCGGAGGCCGGGCCTTGACCCCGGCTTTCGCGTTCATTTTTCGGCCCCTTCCGCGAGGACAAGTCCATGAGCGACAGTTACGAAAACGACGGCAAGGCCCACGAGCAGTACATCACCGAGGTCCTTGCGCAATATCCCGACAAGTTCGCCAAGCGGCGCAAGAAGCACCTGGCCGTCGCCAAGGCGGCCGAGGCGGCACCGGATGCGCCGGTCGGCGAGGAGGGCCCGCTTCTCACCGAGTGCGAGGTCAAGTCGAACATCAAGTCGATCCCCGGCGTCATGACCATTCGCGGCTGCGCCTACGCCGGCTCCAAGGGCGTGGTGTGGGGGCCGGTGAAGGACATGGTCCACATCAGCCATGGCCCCGTCGGCTGCGGTCAGTATTCATGGTCGCAACGCCGCAACTACTATGTCGGCACCACCGGCATCGATGCCTTCGGCACCATGCAGATCACCTCCGACTTCCAGGAGAAGGACATCGTCTTCGGTGGCGACAAGAAGCTCGACAAGGTGATCGACGAGATCGAGCAGATGTTCCCGCTCAACGGCGGCATCTCGGTGCAGTCGGAGTGCCCGATCGGTCTCATCGGCGACGACATCGAGGCCGTCTCCCGTCGCAAGGGCAAGGAAATCGGCAAGACCATCGTCCCCGTCCGCTGCGAGGGCTTCCGTGGCGTGTCGCAGTCGCTCGGCCACCACATCGCCAACGACGCCATCCGCGATTGGGTGCTCGACAAGAGCGCCGAGGCGGAATGGGAAGCCGGCCCCTACGACGTCAACATCGTCGGCGACTACAACATCGGCGGCGACGCCTGGGCGTCACGCCGTCTTCTCGAGGAAATGGGGCTGCGCATCTGTGGCAACTGGTCGGGCGATGCGACGCTGGCGGAAATGGAGCGGGCGCCGAAGGCCAAGCTCAACCTCATCCACTGCTACCGCTCGATGAACTACATCTGCCGGCACATGGAAGAGAAGTACGGCATTCCGTGGATGGAGTACAACTTCTTTGGCCCGTCGCAGATCGCCGCCAGCCTGCGCAAGATCGCCAGGCACTTCGGCCCCGAGATCGAGGCCAAGGCCGAGGAGGTCATCGCCAGGTACAAGCCGCTGGTTGATGGCATCGTCGAGAAATACGGCCCGCGCCTCAAGGGCAAGAAGGTCATGCTCTACGTCGGCGGGCTCCGGCCGCGTCACGTCATGACCGCCTACGAGGATCTCGGCATGGAGATTGCCGGAACCGGCTACGAGTTCGCCCACAACGACGACTACCAGCGCACCGGTCACTATGCCAAGCCCGGCACGCTGATCTACGACGATGTCACTGGCTACGAGTTGGAGAAGTTCGTCGAGAAGATCCGCCCCGATCTCGTCGGCTCGGGCATCAAGGAAAAGTACCCCGTCCAGAAGATGGGCATTCCCTTCCGCCAGATGCACTCTTGGGATTATTCGGGCCCCTATCACGGCTACGACGGCTTCGCCATCTTCGCCCGCGACATGGATCTGGCCATCAACAACCCGGTCTGGGATCTGTTCGACGCCCCCTGGACGGACGGCGGCGAACTCCTCGCGGCCGCCGAATGACCTGACGCTCCCTCCCGTGAAGGGGAGTGGGCTTCCCGACAGCCTTGACACGTCCACCACGCCCTTTGGCGCGTGACCGATACTCCCATGCCCGTCTGCCGCCGTATGGCGCGGCGCGGGCGATGAGGTCAGACAATGCCCCAGTCAGTCGAAAAGATCCTTGACCATGGTCCTCTGTTCCGCGAACCGGAATACCAGGAGATGTTCGCCCGCAAGAAGGCCTGCGACGGTGCCGCCGGCATCGACGCCACGGCCCTTCAGTCCGAATACACCAAGGGGTGGGACTACCGGGAAAAGAACTTCGCCCGGGAGGCGCTGGTCATCAATCCCGCCAAGGCCTGCCAGCCGCTCGGCGCCGTGTTCGCCGCCGCCGGTTTCGAGAAGACCATGAGCTTCGTCCATGGCTCGCAGGGCTGCGCCGCCTATTTCCGCTCGCATCTCTCGCGCCACTTCAAGGAGCCTTGCACGGCGGTCTCCTCCTCGATGACAGAGGACGCAGCGGTGTTCGGGGGCCTCAACAACATGATCGATGGCCTCGCCAACTGCTATTCGCTCTACCAGCCGAAGATGATCGCCGTCTCCACCACCTGCATGGCCGAGGTGATTGGTGACGACCTGCACGGCTTCATCGGCAACGCCAAGGCCAAGGGCTCGGTGCCTGAAGACTTCGACGTGCCCTTCGCCCATACACCGTCCTTCGTCGGCAGCCACATCGATGGCTACGACAACGCCATCAAGGGCATTCTCGAGCACTTCTGGAAGGACAGCCCGGTCGTCGCCGCGTCGGTCGACACCATCAACATCGTACCGGGCTTCGATGGCTTCTGCGTCGGCAACAACCGCGAGTTCGCCCGCATCCTCGGCCTGATGGGCGTCAGCTATACCTTCATCGGTGACGCATCCGATCAGTTCGACACCCCGTCGGACGGCGAGTACCGCATGTATGACGGCGGTACCACCATCGATGAACTGAAGGCGGCCAGGGGCGCCAAGGCGACCGTCGCCCTCCAGCACTGGAACAGCCGCAAGACGCTGGAATATGCGGCGAGCGTCGGCCAGGAGACGGCGAGCTTCCACTATCCGCTCGGCGTCAAAGCCACCGACGAGCTGCTGATGAAGGTCTCGGCGCTCTCCGGCAAGACCATTCCCGAGGCGCTTCGTCTGGAGCGTGGCCGCCTCGTCGACGCCATGGCCGACAGCCAGGCCTATCTGCACGGCAAGCGCTACGCCATCTTCGGCGATCCGGACTTCGTCGAGGCGATGGCCCGGTTCATTCTGGAGACCGGCGGCGAGCCCGTCCATTGCCTGTCGACCAACGGCGGCAAGGAGTGGGCCGAGGGCATGCGGAAGCTGTTCGACGGCTCGCCCTTCGGCAAGGACTGCAAGGCCTACGCGCACAAGGATCTCTGGCACCTGCGCTCGCTGCTCTTCACCGAGCCGGTCGATTTCCTGATCGGCAACAGCCACGGCAAGTATCTCGAACGCGATACCAAGACGCCGCTGATCCGCCTGACCTTCCCGATCTTCGATCGTCACCACCATCACCGCTTCCCGGTGATCGGCTATCAGGGCGGCCTCAGGGTGCTCACCACCATCCTCGACAAGCTGTTCGACAAGCTCGACGCCGAGACCAACATCGCCGGCGAGACGGACATCTCGTTCGATCTGACCCGCTGATCGGCCAACGCCGGCTCCGACACTCGGAGCCGGCTCTCCTCGCACATGACACCAGAGAGGCGCCGATGTCCCTGAAGGCCAGGATAGCCACCCTGTTCGACGAGCCGGCTTGCCCGACCAATCGGGAAAAGTCCGAGACGACGCGCAAGAAGGGGTGCTCGAAGCCGCTGACGCCCGGCGCGGCGGCGGGAGGCTGCGCTTTCGACGGCGCCAAGATCGTGCTTCAGCCGATCACCGACGTCGCCCATCTCATCCATGGCCCGCTCGCCTGCGAGGGAAACTCCTGGGACAATCGCCACGCGGCCTCCTCCGGCTCCGACCTCTGGCGGCGGTCGTTCACCACCGATCTCTCCGAGCTCGACATCGTCATGGGCAACGGTGAGAAGAAACTGTTCAAGGCGATCCGGACCATCGTCGAGCGGCACGATCCGCCCGCCGTCTTCGTCTATTCCACCTGCGTCACCGCGCTGATCGGCGACGATGTCGCCGCCGTCTGCAAGCGGGCGAGCGAACGCTTCGATCGGCCGGTGGTGCCCGTCGATGCTCCCGGTTTCGCCGGTTCGAAGAACCTCGGCAACAAGCTGGCCGGCGAGACGCTGCTTGAGCATGTCATCGGCACCATCGAGCCCGATGACGTCGGCCTCTACGACGTCAACATCCTCGGCGAGTACAATCTGGTCGGCGAGTTCTGGTTCGTGAAGCCGCTGCTCGAAGAGCTCGGCATCCGCTTGCGCGCCGTCATTCCCGGCGACGCCCGCTATCGCGATGTCGCCTCCGCCCATCGCGCCAAGGCCAACATGATCGTCTGCTCGTCGGCGCTGATTGCTCTGGCCCGCCGGATGGAGGAGCGCTGGGGTATCCCCTATTTCGAGGGGTCCTTCTACGGCATCTCCGACACCTCGTCGGCCATCCGCGGCCTCTGCCGGCTGCTGGTGGAACAGGGCGCGCCCGCCGACCTCCTCGACCGGGCCGAGGCGCTGATCACCCGCGAAGAGGCGATCGCCTGGCAGCGCATCGCGCCCTTCAAGCGGCGGCTTGCCGGCAAGCGGGTGCTGCTCAACACCGGCGGTGTCAAGAGCTGGTCGATGGTTGATGCCCTTCAGGAGGCGGGTATGGAGGTGATCCGTACCTCGATCAAGAAGTCGACCGACGAGGACAAGGCGCGGGCGCTCGCCGCGCTGAGGGATGAGAAGCACCTGTTCGACCGCCTGGCGCCGCGCGAGATCTACCGCATGCTGGCCGATGGCGAGGCCGACATCATGCTGTCGGGCAGTCGTACTCAGTTCATCGCCCTGAAGGCGAAGGCGCCCTGGCTCGACGTCAATCAGGAGCGCCATCACCCCTACGCCGGTTACGAGGGCATCGTCGAACTGCTCAAGCGGATCGACCTCGCCGTCAACAGTCCGGTGTTCCCCGCCCTGCGCCAGCCGGCGCCCTGGGACGAGGCGGGTCGGCTCACGGACCCCGGTATTCCGCCGGCCGAGGTGGCTCACAGCTTTCGCAAGTTTGCCAGCGGCGTCCTCGAAGACGCCGACGATTGCTGAGGAGACGGTCATGCCGGTCAATGAAATCCGCTCCCTCTCCACCAATCCGCTGAAGTCGTCGCAGCCGCTCGGCGCCGCCTATGCCTTTCTCGGCATCGAAGGCACCATGCCGCTCCTCCATGGCAGCCAGGGCTGCACCGCCTTCGCGCTGGTGCTGCTCGTCCGCCATTTCAAGGAAACCATCCCCATCCAGACGACGGCGATGAACGAGATATCGACGGTGCTCGGCGGCGCCGATCACCTGGAAGAGGCTCTTCTCAACATCCGGACCCGCGCCAACCCGAAGCTGATCGGCGTCTGCACAACGGCGCTGGTGGAAACGCGCGGCGAGGATTTCGCCGCCGATCTCGCCTCGATCTCTGGTCGCCGTGCTGATGTGCTCGGCGATTGCCGCGTGGTGCTAGCCGAGACCCCCGACTTCCGCGGCTCGATCGAGGAGGGTTGGAGCGCCGCCGTCACGGCGACGATCGAGGCGCTGACCCGGCAAACAACCTGCCGTGACCCTGAGCGTCTCGTCATCCTTGCGCCCAGCCATTTCACGGTCGGCGACATCGATACCGTGCGGCAGACGGTCGAGGCCTTCGGTCTCGCACCGGTGATCCTGCCGGATATCTCCGGCTCGCTCGACGGCACGGTGCCGGATCGCTGGGTATCCTCAACTTACGGCGGCACGCCTATCGCCGACATCGAGTCGCTTGGCGGCGCCTGCCACTGCATCGCCATTGGCGAGCACATGCGCCGGCCGGCCGAGGCGCTGCGCCGGAAGACCGGTCTTGCCTACACGCTCCTGCCGACGCTGACCGGCCTTGCCGCCGCCGACCGCCTGGTGGCGCAGCTCTCACGCCTGTCCGGCCGGCCGGTGCCGGCCGCGATCCGTCGCCGCCGCTCGCAGCTGCAGGACGCCATGCTGGATGGTCATTTCCACTTCGGCGGCCGCAAGGTCGCCGTCGCCGCCGAGCCGGACCTCCTCTACCAGATGGCCGCCTTCTTCGCCGAAATGGGCGCCGAGACCACCGTGGCGATCGCCGCGACGCCGGACAATCCCATTCTCGCCGTCGTCCCGGCCGAGGTGACCGTGGGCGATCTCGGCGACCTTGAGGAGCGGGCAGCCGGCGTCGATCTCCTGGTCAGCCACGCTCATGGCCGGCAGGCGTCGGAACGGCTGGGAGTCCCGCTGTTTCGCGTCGGCTTTCCAATCTTCGACCGGCTCGGCGCGCAGCACCGGCGCAGCGTTCTCTACGAGGGCACGCGCGACCTGATCTTCGAGGTCGCGAACACCCTGATCGCATCCGACCGTCACCATCCGACCCCCGACAGCCTCGATCCTCTCCGCAACCGGGAGACACCCCATGACAGCCGTCCGTCGCCTCAGCCTCGTCGACACTGACACGGCAACGAAACCCACTTCGCCGCCCGGCGCGGTACGGGTCGCCATCGCCTCCTCCGATCTCAAGGGGCTCAACGCCCACTTCGGTTCGGCGCCCAAATTCGCGATCTACGATGTGACGCCGTCCGGCTGGAGCTTCGTCGAAGCCGTTGAGTTCGAGGGCAACACCGAGGGCGACGGCACGCACCGGGCCGATGGCGACGACCGCATCACGCCCAAGGTCGATGCACTCGCCGGCTGTCATCTGCTGTTCTGCCTGGCCATCGGCGGACCGGCCGCCGCCAAGGCGGTGGCAAGCCGCATCCACCCGATCAAGGCACAACCGGCGGCCATTGACGACGTACTGGAAAAGGTGCGCGCCATGCTGACCGGCAGCCCGCCGCCATGGCTTCGCAAGGTTCTTGAGGCGGCCGGCGTTGCCGCGCCCCGACCCGATTTCGAGGACGATTGAGCCATGAGTGACATCGCCCCGCCAGTCTCCGCCGTCGATCATCCCTTCGTCAAGACACTGGCCCGCCTCGTCCGCGCCGCCGACAGTCACGGCGTCTGGGACCGCAAGTCCGACGCCGAGGTGCTGGCCGATTTCATCGTCAGCCGCGCGGAAAGACGGTCGCGACCGATCATCGACGATCCCGATCCCGACATCATCGATCGCGTCGAGGCCTTCTATGGCGCGGTCGGTCTCGCCATTGAGCAGGCGACCGGCCGGCTGGCCTCGCCGATGCTGAAACTCAACCACGAGGGCTTCGGTCGCGTTCTGCTCACCGCTGGCCGGCTGGTGGTGATCTCAAGGACATTGCGCGACGCCCACCGCTTCGGCTTCGACGATTTTGAGGCGCTGGCCGCCGCCGGTGGCAAGCTGGTCGACGAAGCCGTCGCCATGGTCGAGCGCTTTCCCAAAGTTGCCGACTTCTGACGCCCCCCTGAACCATCCGTGCTGGAGACAATTGATGGCCGACTATACCACCCGCGACGGCAGTCCCTGGACGCCGCTGTTTCTCGTCTCGATCGACGGCGGCGCCTGCATCGGCTGCGCCCGCTGCTTCAAGGTCTGCGACCGCGACGTCATGCATCTCTATGGCGTCGATGACGAGGGCGAAATTCTCGGCAAGGTCGTCGAGGACGACGACGACGACTTCGACGGCGAACTCAACCGCAAGATCATGGTCGCCGACAACGATGGCGCCTGCATCGGCTGCAATGCCTGCGCCCGCGTCTGTCCGAAGAACTGCCAGAGCCACGCCGAGCCCGACAAGCTGGCGGCGTGAGCCTGTTTCACATCGTCAGAAGGTCGGCAGAAGCGGCACGACGTTGCCGCTTTTTGCGTTCATGCGGGCAAGCATCTTCTGCCGCCGGCCGTCTGTTTCCTGCCACCAGTCGCGCACGACGCGCAGGCGGCAGGCAAGCAGGGTGCCGATGCCGCCGGTGAACCGCAACCAGGCCTCCACGTCGTCCCGGCGGATCGCCGTCAGGATCGGCAGGCCGAAGGCGGCCAGCGTACCGAAGGTGTCGGCATGGCCGCCGCCGGTGATTTCCGCCGCGCCAAAGCGTGGAAGGATCGCAAGGTCGGCCTGCGCCTCGATGGCCGCGAGGATGCGCTGCCTCGTCATGGCGGCCTCGGCCGGGGAGGGGCATGCGTGCAATTGCCGCCAGCGATCGCCGGCGACAAGATCGACCAGCGTCACGTCTTTGCTCGCGGGTTCCTCGTCGTCGGGGAGATGGACGATGCCGCCCACCCGGCGCCCCGTGGCCTGGAGTTCGTCGGCGAAGAAGGCGATGAGATGGTCCACCGAAGCCCCCTCGTCGTAAACGATCGCCGCCAGCTCGGAAGCATTGATGTCGGCAGGATCGAGAGCCGGAAAGCGGTCGAGCAGGCGACGGGTCATGAAGAGACTCCTTGTCGGAATGCGGGCGTCAGTGATCGGTGCCTCGCAAGTGCCGGGCCAACCGCCTTGAACGTTATTGTTTCGGCTATATAACGAGGTGAAACGGCACGCACTCACGGAGATGGCCATGCGGCTCTCGGCGCGGAATATCCTGAAGGGTAAGGTAGTGGCTCTCACACGTGGCGCCACCACCACGCATGTCAAGGTGGAGATCGTGGACGGCATGGTGGTCACCGCCGCGATCACCAATGAGGCGGCCGACGATCTGGGGTTGACGATCGGCGCGGACGCCGCCGCCATCATCAAGGCGTCCGACGTGATGATCGGTATCGATCTGTGATTTCCCGCGCCGAGATCGAACGTCTGCTGGCCGAGGACGTGCCGGCCGGCGATCTGACCACCGACGCCCTGGGCATAGGGCATCGCACCGGCCGCATGACCTTCACGGCGCGCCACGACATGGTGCTCGCCGGCATTGAGGTGGCCGCCAGGATGATGGACGGCCTTGCCGTCGATCTTCACGCCAGCGATGGCGATCGGCTGCCGGCGGGGACGCCGATTCTGGAGGCAAGTGGGCGAGCCGGCGAGTTGCACCGCGCCTGGAAGGCGGCACAGACGCTGCTCGAAATCCTCTCTGGCATTGCGACCGCCACCCGTGCGGTGGTCGAGGCGGCGGCCCCTGTTCCGGTGGCGACCACGCGCAAGACGGTGCCGGGCGCCCGCGCCCTGTCGCAACTGGCCGTCCGGGCCGGAGGAGGCATTCTCCATCGCCATGGTCTGTCGGAGACCATCCTCGTCTTCCCGGAACACCGGGTGTTTCTTGGTGGCGAGAGCCTGTCCGACATCGCGGCTCGCCTCAGGCGAACCCAGCCCGAGAAGGCGCTGACCGTCGAGGTCGGTACGATCGATGAGGCGGTCGAGGCGGCTGTCGCCGGCTTCGACGTGGTCCAGCTTGAAAAGTTCACGCCTGAGGCGGTGGCGGAACTGGTCGGCTGTCTGCCGGAACCGGGCAAGAGGGCTCGCCTGGGCGCGGCGGGCGGTATCGATCCGAGCAACGCGGCCGCCTATGTGGCGGCTGGTGCCGACCTCATTGTCACGTCCTGGCCCTATACCGCCCGACCCCGCGACGTCGCGGTCCGGCTGTTTGCCGACTGAACCGGCACGGCCCTTGCGCTGATCTCCCTCAGACACTCATCGGATCCGACAATGCGGCGTTCGCCGTGTCGGATTCCCGACAGAGCTGAAGGAGGTGCCACATGCCGGCCTTTGCCCGACATTACTCCGTGCTCCGCGCCGCGGCCCGCCCGGCGCGGGACGAAGCCGAGGCTTTCGACAGCCATATCCTCGCCGCCATTCTTGCGGCTGCGCTGGCCGAGGCGGAGATATCCGGCAGTCCCCCCATCGATGGCCTCGGTCTTTCGCCCGCCGACGTCGATCGGCTCCTTGGTAGCTGCTTTCCGGGCTACTCCGCTCCGACGTTTCGCACTCTTCCGCCGAGCGGGCCATCGGAAGAGGAGGTTCTCCTCGTCGACCTGCTGATGGCGCATCGCGCCGGACCCGAACCGGTGGCCACCTGGCTGTCCGTCCTGATCGCCCGTCGGGCCATGCGGCCCGATCATCTCTGGCAGGATTTGGGGCTGAACGACCGTGGCGAGCTCAATCGTTTGCTCGCCCGCCATTTCCGCAGCCTGCACGCCGGCAATACCGGCAACATGCGCTGGAAGAAGTACTTCTATCGCGTGCTCTGCGAAGCCGAGGGATTTTCGCTCTGCGCGGCGCCGTCCTGCTCCGTCTGCGCCGACTTCAACGATTGCTTCGGCGCCGAAGATGGCCTCAGCCGGCTCGCCGACCTCCGCAGGCGCGTGGAGGAGGCGGCGTGAACCGCACCCGGCAACATGTCGGATTTCCGACAAGCCACTCAGGTCCGTTGAGTTTCAGGCACTTAGAATGTGGCATGAGCCATGCAATCTCCGCTTAGACCACTTCGTTTCCGGGTGGTGAGGACATGACCATGATCGAACTCACCGAAAACGCTGCCGACGCCGTGCGAACCGCTCTTGCCGCTGCCGACGGGCAGGCCGAGGGTTTGCGCATCATCGTCGAAGCCGGAGGCTGTGCCGGCCTCAGGTATCGAATGGGCCTGGAGACGGACGAACGCCCCGGTGATCTCGTGGTCGAGCAGGGCGGCGTCCGGCTCTATCTCGACCTGCTGACCCAGCGCCACGTCGACGGACTGGTCGTCGACTTCGTCGATGGCGTCGATCAGTCGGGCTTCGTCTTCGACAATCCGAACGCCGCGTCCCACTGTTCCTGCGGCAAGTCCTTCTGCTGAGAGGCACCATGTCCTGTCCTATAGATCGCCCTGTTCCCGACGCCACCGGCATCCTTGAGAGGATGAGGCGCCTTTCCTCGGCCGAAGACTTCTTCGATGTCCTCGGCGTTCGCTTCGATCCCGAGCGCCTCGCCGTCTGCCGCCTTCACGTCATGAAACGCATGGGCGAGATGCTGGCGGGCGATGACCTCGAAGACCTGCCCGATGCCGTTGCCGCCGCCCGCGCCCGCTCCATGCTGGAGCGCGCCTATCGGGAGTTCTCCGGCGCTTCGCCGCTTGAGAAACGGCTTTTCAAGGTCCTGAAGGACCGCGACCCTGCCCGGCCCGCCGCGCCGCCGCGCCGTCCCTTCGTGTCGTTCGGCGATGCCCTGCGACCGATCGATGGCGGCTGAGCCCCGGGCTTTGGAGCGGTCTTCATCGTGAGTGAAGCGGCAGTCAGCGAGGAGGGAACACCGGACGGCGGCCTGATCGGCCACTCGACCAATCTCGTCGGGCTGTCGACGGCTTTTCTTGCCGACGTCGCCTTCAACGCCCGCCCGGTTCCCGTCCACGTTTCCGGCGTGCGCGAGATGAACGGAGGATTGTTCGAGATGCTCGGGCTCGCCGCGGACCTGACCGAGGCGGGCGAGGCCTTCGCCAGTTACATGATGGCGATGTTCGGCATCGACCGCGAGCAGCGCGAGCCGGGGAACGCGGCGGGACGGCGGCGCTATCGCTCGTCCTATCTGAGGCTCATCAAGGGCTGGGGCTACGACAGCAACGGTCCGGAGGGGGCGGTGCTGAAGGGCTGGGTGGAAAGCCGCTTCGGCATCTTTCCAACGTTTCATCGGGAACGTCTGGTGAGGCAGGCGCCGGCCGCCTGGGCGGCCTATGTCGCCGAGAAGATGTCGAGCCGCTTCCACAACAACGCGATCATGGCCCAGCTCGACCTGCTCTACGAGTTCTGCCAGTGGGCGCTCGTCCGCTTCGCCTCTCCGACGGAAACCCACCTGACGCTCCATCGCGGCGTCAATGATTTCGACGAACATCCCATCCGGCAGCGGATCGATCGGCGCCGGATCGTCATGCGCCTCAACAGCCTGTCGTCCTTCACGGCCGAACGCGACATCGCCGACTGCTTCGGTGACGTCATTCTCACGGCACGGGTGCCGCGCGAGAAGATCCTGTTCTTCAACACGCTGATGGCATCTCACCCCCTCAAGGGCGAGGGAGAGTATCTGGTGATCGGCGGCGACTACGAACTCAGCGTGTCGCGATGAGCTGGCTCGTCCTCACGGGCATTTCGGTCGGCAACGGGAGGCCTGCATGATCGATGCCGGCATTGCGGACCGGGCTCTCGCCGCCTTCCTGGGCCTTGCCATTGGCGACGCGCTCGGCGCTACCGTCGAGTTCATGACGCCGCGAGAGATCGCCGTCGAGCACGGCCTATTGTGCGATATCGTCGGGGGTGGCTGGCTGCACCTCAAGGCCGGCGCGGTGACGGACGATACGGCGATGTCTCTGGCCCTGGGGCGTTCGCTCGCCCGCAAGGGCGAACTCGACCTCACCGATCTCTGCGAGGAGTTCGCCGCCTGGCTCAAGTCGGGGCCGCCCGACGTCGGCAACACCTGCCGGCGCGGCATCCGCCGCTACATCCAGCGTGGCATCGTCATCGGCCCGCCGAACGAGGGCGATGCGGGCAACGGCGCTGCCATGCGCGTTCTGCCGGCAGCGATCGCCAGCTATCGCGATCCGGCCCGCGCCCGCCGCTGGGCGGTGGAGCAGGGGCATGTCACCCACAACCATCCGCTGTCGGACGCCGCTTGCGACGCGCTGGCCGGCATGCTGGCCACGCTGATTGCCGGAGGAGGGCGGGCCGCTGCCGCGCGACTGGCGGATGGTCTGGTCGGCCGCTAT
The DNA here is from genome assembly GCF_950100655.1 of Pleomorphomonas sp. T1.2MG-36. Lineage (NCBI taxonomy): Bacteria > Pseudomonadati > Pseudomonadota > Alphaproteobacteria > Hyphomicrobiales > Pleomorphomonadaceae > Pleomorphomonas > Pleomorphomonas sp. T1.2MG-36. Next base: position 485,079 of record NZ_CATNLY010000023.1, on the reverse strand, counting down.
CCGACCTTCCGTTTCGTTCCCTATCGGGGGCTGTCGTCGGCCTATGTCGTCGACACGCTTCAGACCGTGTTCGACGGTTACTTTGCCACCGATACCTTCGAGGACTGTCTGATCCGCACCGTCAATCACGGTGGCGACGCGGACACCACCGGGGCCATCGTCGGCGCCTTGGCCGGCGCGACATATGGCCTCGACGCCATCCCGAGGCGCTGGCTGAAGGCGCTCGATCGCGACGCGGCCACGGCGATCAGGGCCTTGGTGCCGGCCCTGCTGGGGCTCGCTGAAGGGTGATGGCGGCTTGCCAAAGAAGGGAGCGGTGGCGTCGGTCTCGGCAATGAGGGATTCTGGCCGTCTTGTAGAGAGAACTACCTATTCGATATAAACGTTAAGGTTGAAAAGATGTTCTGGTTGTATCTGGTTGCCCTGTGCCGCGGAGATGGCGCATCGTCCCGCGGGAACACGGGGATCTAGATCATGGCTTTGGTTGATACGCCGCCGGTTCCGGCGGACCGGTTCGCGCGTGCTTCGTTCACTGGCAGCGCTTCGGAGTATTTCGGTATCTGGATCGTCAACGTCCTGCTGACCATCCTTACGCTCGGCATCTACTCCGCCTGGGCCAAGGTGCGCCGCAAGCGCTACTTCCACGGCAACACCGTTCTTCTCGGGCGGACGTTCGAGTATCACGCCAAGGGAAGTCAGATCTTCGTCGGCCGGCTGATCGTCATCGGTGCGCTCATCGCCGTCAACGTTCTCGGAATCATCAATCCATTTCTCACGCTGGCGACCTGGCTGCTGATCGTGATCGGGCTTCCGTGGCTCATCAAGCGCAGCCTGCGGTTCAATGCGCGGGTGACCAGCTATCGCAACGTCCGCTTCGATTTCGTGGGCTCGACCGGCGGCGCCTTCGTCGCGGTGACGCTCGGCGGCATCGTCGCCTTCCTGTCCCTCGGCATCCTGGCGCCTCTGGCGAGTCGCTGGCTGTGGCGCTACATCCTCAACAATCTCCGTTACGGCAACAGAGCCTTTTCCACTGCGCCGCGCCTCGGTGCCCTCTACCGCGTTTGGCTGCTTCCGTTCCTGCTGTTTGCTCTTGGCAGCGCAATCGTCGGTACGATCATTGCGGCAGGTTTCGCAGTTGGTCAGAGCACGGGCCAACCTGGGGCCGGCTTTATGGTCTTCTCGGTGTTTCTGCCGTACATCGTTCTTCTCATCTACGCTCTTGTTGCTCTCGTCTACCGCATCGGCGTCCGCAACGTCGTTCTTTCAGCTGCACTGCTGGACGACCGCCATGAGTTGCTGAGTGACATCCCCCGGCTGCACTATGCCTGGATCGCCGCCTCAAACATTCTCGTCACCATACTGACGCTCGGCCTGATGCGTCCCTGGGCCGCCGTGCGCATGGCGCGTTTCACCAACGAGCACACCGGCATCCGTATCAATGGAGATCCTGGCGAGGTAATGTCGCAGATCGAAGCGAGTGGATCGGCGATCTCCGCCGAATATGTCGACATGGAAGGCTTCGATTTTGGCTTCTGACGAGCCGGTCGCGGTTGGCGAGTGGCATCCACCAAACACCAGCCGCTCTATTCCCGCCGATCTCCAAGCAAACGGAGATGAGCTGTCGGTCATGGCCGATGGCGCCGTTCGCGCCGTCGTGTCCGAGAGAAAAGTCGAGATCAGCCCGCGTGTCGGCTCGATCCCCCGCAGGCTGACGTTTCCGGACGGATCCGTCTTTGAAACGGCCGACAACGACGGCATCGATGCCTGGCTTCGCCGACACAAGGGGGCGAAGTCCGGCTGGGTCCATGGCCTGGAGGCGTTCCGCCCCCGGCTCCTCGTCTTCGTCGTCGCCGTCATTTTCCTCGCCTTCGCGATCTACCGCTATGCGGTTCCGGTTCTGGTCGAAGTCGCAGTGTTCGTGACGCCGCCGTTCGTGCCGGAAATGATCGGCTCTGGCGCGTTGGCTTCGCTTGACCGAACCGTGTTGGGGCCTTCCCATCTGCCCGAGGACGAGAGGCAGGCGATCAGCGACGGCTTTGAGAGACTGGCCGCCGCGTCCGAAGGCGGACCAACTGCCTATACGCTCAGCTTTCGCGACGGTGGGGCGATCGGCCCCAATGCTTTCGCGCTACCGGACGGCAACCTCATCCTGACCGACGATCTCGTGAAGCTTGCCGATGGGGATCGGGAAATGATCCTCGGTGTGCTGGGGCACGAGATCGCCCACGTCGAGCGCAAGCACAGCCTTCGGCAAATCTACCGCGTCGCTGGCGTGACGGCGATGATCTTGCTGATTGCCGGCGATGTCGGCTCGGGGTTGGAGGACATGCTGACCCAGGGCGGTACCATCCTGGCTCTGTCCTATTCGCGCGCTGCCGAGGCGGAAGCCGACCGCCGCTCCGTCGAGATCATGCGCGCCGCCGGCTACGAGCCGACGGCCATCGTCCGCTTTTTCGACCGTATCGAGACGATTTCGGGGACGCGGGGCGAAGTCAGCTTTCTGTCCACCCATCCGGACACGCCCGCACGTCGTGCGGCTGTCATGAAATACGCTCGCGAACTGGAAAGCGGAACTTCCGCGAGGTAGCTGGCTGGACAAGTGTCCGCTCTCGCGGCCGTCCCAGCGCTCGGAGGCTCCATGAGCGGGGAACCTCTCTGGCCGCCGGGTCCGGTCACCGCCGCGCCTGCCGCTGCACGACGCGCGGCGCGATATCTTCACGCGATAGGATGGCGCTGAAGCCGGCCTCTGGGTGCGATCAGCACCGGCACGCCGGGTCGTCGTTCTCGGCTCTTGGACGCTCAGTTGGCACAGCCCGTCGAGCCGCTAGAGTTTTCCGGCGACCTCGGGTTCGCCGGAAAAGCTCTATTACGACGCAGTTCCGGACGGAAAACCGGTACCCACTTTTGCTGGAGGCGCTCTAGGCGAAAGCGGCGGGTGAGAACTACGGGCACTTGTGTCCATTTCCTCCAGAGACTTGAAATGGCGTGGACCGCAGTTGCGGCTGTGTTGCCGTGAGATAAGTCCCATCACCTAAGTTTGACCGGGTTTTCCTGCAGATGCGAGCGACATGCATTGACGATCGGACATTTTTGTCCGATTTGAAGCGCATGACAAAGCTCAGAAGGGACGCAGAGGAGAACCGCGCGGTCATCCTCGCTGCGGCCGATCTCGTCTTCGCAAGCCATGGCATCACCGTGCCGCTCGACCTCGTCTGCCAGCAGGCGGGGGTCGGCCGGGCGACGCTCTACCGGCATTTCCCCGATCGTCACCATCTGATCGTCGCTCTTCTCGAGCGGGGGCTGGAAGAGACCGCAGCCAAGGCGGTCGAACTCGGTGACCGGGAGGATGCCTTCTTCGTGCTGTTGCGCTTTCACGCCGAACGCATCCATTCCCGCTCGTCGCTGGTCGATTACTGGCGCGTGCTCGATCGGGGCGCGCCGGAAGTGAGGCGTGTCCGCGAGCGCTTTCATCAGATCTTCTCGCCGCTGATCTTTCGTGCCGTCGAGGCCGGGACATGCCGGCCCGACATTCAGGTCGAGGATGTCACGCTGCTGGTCAGCATGCTCGGTTCCGCACTGCGCGGTCGCTCGGCCGACGAGCAGGCAAGGCTCAGCCTCAGGGCGTTCGAACTCCTGGTCGCGGGGTTGCGCCCGCGGCCGGCCGAGCACGCGCAGGCGGCGACATGACCCCCCAACCGCTCGATCCGCTACCCGATTGGGATCCCGAGGAACGCCCCCGCATGCCGGGGTCGCCGGCCCTCGTCAAGCACTCGCCCGGCCGTCGCCTGGCCTATGGCCTGGTCGGTCTGCTGGTGATCACGACGAGCGGGCTCGGCACCGGTCTCGTTTCGGCCAACCTCCAGAACATCCAGGGTCATCTCGGCCTGACCCCATCCGAAGCGGCCTGGCTGCCCGCCGTCTATGTCATGTTCAACGCGTCGGCCAACCTGATCCTCTTCAAGTGCCGGCAGCGCTTCGGTATCCGCCATTTCGCCGAGGCGGGCATCGCCGCCTATGTCCTGCTCTGCGTACTGCATCTCGTGGTCGCCGATTATCCGACGGCGTTGCTGCTGCGCGCCGTGGCCGGCTTCGCGGCCGCTCCGATGAGCGCGCTCGGCATGTTCTACCTGATGCAGGCCTTCCCGCTGAAGCATCTCGGCCGCGCCCTCTGCCTCGCTCTGGGGCTGATGCAGGCGATGACGCCGCTCGCCTGGGTCCTGTCGCCATCTCTGTCCAGCACCGGCGACTTTCGGGAGATCTACCGTCTGGAACTCGGCATGGCGCTCATCAGCCTTGCGGCGATGGTCATCGTCAAACTGCCGCAGGGCATCCGCATCCGCGTTTTCGAGCCGCTCGATTTCCTGTCCTTTGCCCTGATGGCTCCGGCGATCGCCCTGGTCGGCGCCGTGTTCGCCCAGATGCGCTATGAATGGTGGGAGGACAATCCATGGATGGCCTACGCCATCATCGCGGCCATGGCGATGGCCCTGGCGGCGGTGCTGATCGAGCATCATCGGGCGCGCCCTTTGATCATGACGCGCTGGCTCGGAACCAGCGATGCCTTCCGCTTCGGCATGGGGGCGGTCGGTATGCGCTTCCTGCTGTCCGAGCAGAGCTACACGGCGCCGGGACTTCTTCGCACGCTCGGCATGGGGCCGGATCAGTTGCAGCCCCTCTATGCCGTCATTTTCGCCGCCACCATCGTTGGAGCCGTGATCTCGGCGCTGATGTTCGGACCCAAGCGCGTGCTGGCAATCCTCGGCATCTCGATCGGTCTGGTGGTCGCCGGCAGTTACCTCGAGCATAACGCCACCAATCTCACCCGGCCTCACGATGTCTATCTCAGCCAGCTGATGATCTCGCTTGCCACCGGCATGTTCATGGGGCCGCTGCTGCTCATGGGAATCACCAAGGCCTTGTCGCGTGGCACCGACCACATCGTCACGTTCTCGGTGCTGTTCAGCCTGTCGCAGGGGATCGGTGGTCTTGCCGGCCCGGCGGTGCTGGGGACCTATCAGCTCTATCGGGAGCATGAATATTCGGCGGTCCTCGTCGATGCGCTCGATCCGGCCGATCCCCAAGTCGCGCAGAGGATCAAGCTTTATCAAGGCGCCTACGCCAAGACGATCGTCGACCCGGTGCGGCGTGACGTTCAGGCGCGAACGCTGCTCGCCCAAGCGGCCACCCGCGAGGCCAATGTCCGGGCCTACAACGATGCCTCGCTTCTCAACAGCCTGATCGCCCTCTGCTTTCTCTTCTGGACCTTCGCCAGTGACGTCTTCCGCGTCCTGACGGGCAGCATCGAAAAGGCTCGGCGACTGACCCGGCGGCGCCTGTCTGCCGCCCGCTACCGGCAGTCACGCAAACTCAGGACCACGCCGCAATGAACCAGCCCATCCGTCCACCGTCGCCGGAGGCGGCAACCGCCGTCACCAGCCACGCTCGCCGCAGCATGGATACCGAGACCACCGATGCGGCCCCCTCTCCGCAGCGGTCGGCGCCGCCGCCCAAGGTTGCCAAGGCCGGCGTCGCAACGGTCTTCGGCATGCTGCTCGTGGCGTTTGCCGGCACGGCGGCCGTGTTGTGGGCCTGGCATCTCTGGCCGTTCACCAGCACCGTCGAGGTGACGGAGAACGCCTATGTACGCGGACAGGTGACCGCACTGGCCTCCCAGGTCAGCGGCTACGTGACCGAGGTGCCGGTGCGCGACTTCCAGGTCGTGAAGGCCGGCGATCCCCTGGTCCGCGTCGATGATCGCATCTACCGCCAGCAGTTGGAACAGGCCGTGGCGCAGCTCGACATCGCCAAAGCCTCGCTGGTCAACGTCGACCAGACCATGGCCCAAACCGTCGCCACGGTCGCCGTCCGCAAGGCATCACTCGATCAGGCGGCCGCCCAGCTTGCAGAGGCCAAGGCGGCTTACGCGCGTGTCAGTTCGCTTGCCCAGAAAGGGATCCGTGCCGAAACCGATCTCGACAGTGCCGTGGCCGCCCTCAAGGTCGCCGAGGCCGGCGTGTCGGCAGCCGAGGCCAACGTCAGGCTGGCCGAGGCGCAGGTGCGGGCCACCGACGTGTCACGCTCGGGCCTGACGGCGCAGGTGCACGCCGCCGAGGCGGCCGCCGACCTTGCTCGCATCAACCTCGGCAACACGGTGATCACCGCGCCCGCCGACGGACAGATCGGCGAAAGCTCGGTCAGGAAAGGGCAATATGTGACGGCCGGCACGCAGTTGATGTTTCTGGTGCCGCCCACTCGATGGATCGTTGCCAATTACAAGGAAACGCAGACCGCCCACATGCAGGTGGGCCAGCCCGTCACGATTGATGTGGATGGTCTCGATGGTGCGGCCTTGCAGGGCACTGTCGAGGAACTGGCCCCGGCCACCGGATCCGAGTTCAGCGTTCTGAAGGCCGACAACGCCAGCGGCAACTTCACCAAGGTGGTTCAGCGCATCCCGGTTCGCATTCGCCTGGCGGACGATCAGCCGATGGCGGAGCGTCTGCGGCCCGGCATGTCGGTCATCGCCAGGGTCGAGACGGCGTCGGCGAGACCGTCCTCCTCGGCAGGCGGACGGACGTAAATCGCTTAAAGCGATCGGCGCCGGTCACCGCCGCGACTGTTGCAGGATGACGTGCGGCGCGATGTCCTCAAGCGACAGGATGGTGTCGACGCCGCCGCGCGCGATAGCCTCTCTCGGCATGCCGAACACCACGCAGCTCTCCTCGTCCTGCGCGATGGTGTGGGCGCCGGCTTCCTTCATTTCGAGCATTCCGCGGGCGCCGTCGTCGCCCATGCCGGTCATGATGACGCCGATGGCATTGGGGCCGGCCGCCCTGGCGGTCGAGCGGAACAGCACGTCGACCGACGGTCGATGGCGCGACACCAGCGGACCATCCTTCACGGCGACATGATAACGGGCGCCCTGGCGTTCCAGCAGAAGATGTCGTCCGCCGGGGGCGATCAACACGTGTCCGCGCAATACCGGGTCGCCATCCTCGGCCTCCTTGACGCTGACCTGGCACAGTCCGTCGAGCCGTTTGGCGAAGGCGGCGGTGAAGTGCTCGGGCATGTGCTGGACGATGACAGTGCCGGGTGCGTTGGCCGGAAGGGCCATCAGGAACTCGCGCAGGGCTTCGGTGCCCCCTGTCGACGCTCCGACGGCGACGATGATCTCGGTGGTCTTGGCCATGGCGCCATGCGCGGCAGGCGGCAGCATGGCATCGGCCGTCAGCTTGGGCGCCGGCGTTTTCGCTCCCGGCACGAGGGCCGGCTTGTCGGTCTTCCGCCGCCCCAGGCGCGCGCGAGCGGCGCTCTTCACGGTATCGCAGATCAGCATGGCCTGCTCGGCGAGATGATCGGCGGCGGCGATCTTCGGCTTCAGGATGACGTCGACCGCCCCCGCCTCCAGCGTCTGCATCAACGTCTCCGAGCCTTCCTCGATCAGCGATGAGCACATCACCACCGGAATGGGGTGCTGGGCCATCAGCTTCTTGAGGAAGGTGATGCCGTCCATGCGTGGCATCTCGACATCGAGGGTGATCACGTCGGGAATGTCTTCCCGAAGCCGCTTGGCGGCCACGAAGGGGTCGGCGGCGACACCGATCACCTCGATCTCCGGATCGTTTCCGAGAATGGTGGCCAGCGTCTGCCGAACCGAGGCGGAGTCGTCGACGATGAGGACGCGGACGCGTTTCTGGGAGGGCAACGTCATCTCGCTCCGGCGGTGGGCCTGACTTGGTGGCGGCCCGCCGTCTGGCGGCGCCACGCTGGACCTGCTTGGCCTAACATGAGGGTGATCGAAGCGGCAAGTCGGCTTTGGATGCAGCGGCTTGTCGGGTGGAAGCAAGCGAAAGCCGAGTGGAAGCGTCTCAGAGCTTCTGGAAAATCGTGTTGGCCACGGTCCGAACCGGCAGGTTGAAGCCGGTGATCGACTCCGAGTGGCCGATGAGCAGATAGCCCCCCGGCGTCAGACAGTCGCACAGGCGCGACAGAACCTTGGCCTGCGTCGGCTTGTCGAAGTAGATGAGCACGTTGCGGCAGAAGATGACGTCGACTGGCTCGCCGATCGGGTAGGTCTCGTCCATGAAGTTCATGCGGGCAAACCCGACCTTCGACCGAAGAGCCGGCGCTATTCGAACCAGATTGCTCTTGGGGTCGTTCGAGCGATGGACGAAACGCTGCATGTAGTCCTCCGGTACCGGAGCGAGCATGGCAGCGGGATAAATGCCCTTGCGGGCGGACGCGAGGACCTCGGTGGAGAGGTCGGTTGCAAGGACGAAGTAGTTGAGAGGGCCGGAACTCTCGGCGAAGTCCGCGAGGATCATGGCGGCCGTGTAGGGTTCGGCTCCCACCGAGCAGGCGGCGCTCCACAGCCGGAGCGAGGTGCGGCCGTTTCGCACGAGCGCCGGCAGCGCGTATCGCTTCAGGAACTCGAAATGCTTGGGCTCGCGGAAGAAGTCCGTCTTGTTGGTGGTGACCGCGTCGATCAGCGCCACCGCCTCGACGTCCAGGCCATCGTTGTCGAAGAGATAGGTGCAGTACTCGTCGAGCGAGGCGAATCCGGTCGACCGCAGGCGTCGGCGGAGACGGCCTTCCAGCATGGTCTGCTTGCCGGGCGGCATCTTGATGCCGCTGTAGCTGCTCACGAAACCCGACAGCCGACGGAAGTTCTTCGCGCTGAGGCGGTCGGCCGAACGATCATATTGTAGGGCTTCGACAGACGACAAGTTTCGGTCCTCATGTAAGGGGTGGGGTGCGGACGGCGAAATATCGCCGCCCGCGATTTTCTCACGCGACGGCTTTTGTCTTGTCCGCCCCGCCGAGGGCGACGAGGTCTTTCGCGGTCAGGAGTCTGGCGAGGTCGATGACGACGACGAAGCCCTGGTCGCGACGGACGACGCCGTCGATGTAGTCGGAGTTCCAGTGAACGCCGATGTCCGGCGCCGCTTCCAGCTGATCGCCGCGGAAGGCGGCGACCTCGAACACGCGGTCGGCGACCAGGCCGAGCGTCAGCTGGCGCTCGTCGAGGGTGATGTCGACCACCAGCACGCGGGTGTTGGGGGTCGGCACGGTGCGGCTGAGGCCGAGCTTCAGCCTGAGGTCGATCACCGGCACGCCCTGTCCGCGCACGTCGCGCAGGCCGATCAGATAGTCCGGGCCGTTCGGGATGCGGAAGCTTTCCTCATGATCGAGGATCTCCCGCACCACGGCGACGGGGACCGCGAACACCTCGCTGCCGAGGGCGAAGGTGACGTACTGGGTCTCCGAAGAGCGAGCCGTCATGATCAGGCGCTTTCCCGGAAGTCGGCGTCGTCGTCATCCGGACCGCCCATGTCGAGGTCGAGCGCGAAGCCGCGCACGGCCTCCTGCTGGGCCTTGACGGTCGGGCGCTGCAACCGGCTGGCGCTGGCGGTCTTCTTGACGAGCGCGGCCGGCTTCCGCACGGGCTCGTGGGCGACCGTCCGCGTGACCCGTCCTTGTGCCTTCCGCTGAGGTGCCTTGGCGTTGGCGGCTGCGTTTTCGACGCGGAAGAAGGCGATCGAGGCCTGCAGTTCCTCGGCCTGGGCGGCCAGTTCCTCGGAGGTAGCCGACATCTCTTCGGAGGCGCCGGCGTTCTGCTGCGTCACCTTGTCGAGCTGCTGGATCGCCTGGTTGATCTGGGAGGCGCCGATGTCCTGTTCGCGGCAGGCGGCGGAGATCTCCGACACCAGCTCGGCGGTCTTGCGGATATCCGGCACCAGACGGTTCAGCATGTCGCCGGCCTGCTGGGCAGAGGCAACCGTGTCGACCGACATCTGCGAGATCTCGGTGGCGGCGGCCTGCGAACGCTCGGCGAGCTTGCGCACTTCCGAGGCGACGACGGCAAAGCCACGACCGTGTTCGCCGGCCCGGGCCGCCTCGACGGCGGCGTTGAGGGCCAAGAGGTCGGTCTGGCGGGCGATCTCCTGGACGATGCCGATCTTCTCGGCGATGGTCTGCATGGCGGCGACGGCCTGGGTGACGGCCTGACCGGAGGTCTCGGCGTCCTTGGAGGACTGGCGGGCGATCTTCTCGGTCTGGGCGGCGTTGTCGGCGTTCTGCTTGATGTTGGAGGCCATCTCTTCCATCGACGAGGAGGCTTCCTCGGCCGACGAAGCCTGCTCGGTGGCGCCCTGAGCGATCTGCTCCGAGGCCGACGACAGCTGCTGGCTGCCGGCCGACACGTTGTCGGAGGCGACCAGCGCATCGCTCACGACCGACCGCAGACGTTCGACCATGGTATCCACGAGCCGCAGCATGTCGCCGATTTCATCATTGGGAAGCTTTTCCGCCTTCCAGGTCAGGTCGCCGTCGGACACCCTGCCCATCACGGTGCCGGCGTTCCGGAGGCTGCGGCTGATCGAAACCGACATCAGCACGGCAACGGTTACCGAGAAGAGCGACAGGAAGCCGATGCAGCCGAGGAGCAGGTTGCGGGAGGTGATGTACTCGGCACCCGTGGCTTCGTCGGTCGCCTGGAGGTTCGTGCTGACGATGTTGGCCATGTCGTCGAGCACGGCATAAATGGCGTAGCTGACCTCAAGGGCCTTGCCCATGCTCAGTCTTGAGGCCTGCTCATCGGCATCGTCGGTGTTGATGGCGGCCAGATTGAGGGTCTGTTCCGATAGCGGCGCGCGCTGGTCGAACAGCGGCTTGAACTTGGCAATTTCGGCGACGACGTTCGGATCGGTGGAGTTGGCAATCTGGTCGGAGAGATCGCGAATCTTCTGGCTGCTCTGATCGACCTTCTCCCGGAAAGACGCGATCTGGGTAGAATCAGAGCTCATGACAGCGTTCTTTTCGTTGCGAACGATGGCGTTGAACTCGTTGGTCAGCACCCGGATGTTCTCAAGGTCGGCGGTCGGGCCGTTGACCAGGTTGGTGACGGCCGTATTGAGCGACGACAGGTCCGAAACGGCAAGGCCTGCCATCGCAGCCGTCAGCATGATGACGAATCCGAAGGCAAGCCCTAGCTTTGCTTTGATTGTGATACGCATGACTCATCCCCTATTTCACGTACGCTGGCGCGCTTTTGATCTCTTGTTCGGCAGGAGCTCCCCAGTCCTTTTCTGTACTGACAACGCCAGCGCGAAATAGGGCTTGGTACTGGGCGAGCAGACCATGCTGCATGTACAAAGTCTTCGGCGGGGCAGCAGAAACTGCTGCCCCGCGATTTTCTCACGCGACGGCTTTTGTCTTGTCCGCCCCGCCGAGGGCGACGAGGTCTTTCGCGGTCAGGAGCCTGGCGAGGTCGATGACGACGACGAAGCCCTGGTCGCGACGGACGACGCCGTCGATGTAGTCGGAGTTCCAGTGAACGCCGATGTCCGGCGCCGCCTCCAGCTGGTCGCCGCAGAAGGCGGCGACCTCGAACACGCGGTCGGCGACCAGGCCAAGCGTCAGCTGGCGCTCGTCGAGAGTGATGTCGACCACCAGCACGCGGGTGTTGGGGGTCGGCACGGTGCGGCTGAGGCCGAGCTTCAGCCTGAGGTCGATCACCGGCACGCCCTGTCCGCGCACGTCGCGCAGGCCGATCAGATAGTCCGGGCCGTTCGGGATGCGGAAGCTTTCCTCATGATCGAGGATCTCCCGCACCACGGCGACGGGGACCGCGAACACCTCGCTACCGAGTGCGAAGGTGACGTACTGGGTCTCCGAAGAGCGAGCCGTCATGATCAGGCGCTTTCCCGGAAGTCGGCGTCGTCGGCATCCGGGCCGCCCATGTCGAGGTCGAGCGCGAAGCCGCGCGCCGCTTCCTGCTGGGCCTTGACGGTCGGACGCTGCATCCGGCCGGCGCTGGCGGCCTTCTTGGCCGGCGCGGCAGGCTGCGATGCCCGAGCGGGGGCGTGGCTGGCGGTCTGCCGGGTAGCCTGCGGTGCCTTGCGCTGGGTGGACTTGGCGCCAGCGACCGCATTATCGACGCGGAAGAAGGCGATCGAGGCCTGCAGTTCCTCGGCCTGGGCTGCCAGTTCCTCGGAGGTGGCCGACATCTCTTCGGAGGCGCCGGCGTTCTGCTGCGTCACCTTGTCGAGCTGCTGGATCGCCTGGTTGATCTGGGAGGCGCCGATGTCCTGTTCGCGGCAGGCGGCGGAGATCTCCGACACCAGCTCGGCGGTCTTGCGGATATCCGGCACCAGACGGTTCAGCATGTCGCCAGCCTGCTGGGCAGAGGCAACCGTGTCGACCGACATCTGCGAGATCTCGGTGGCGGCGGCCTGCGAACGCTCGGCGAGCTTGCGCACTTCCGAGGCGACGACGGCGAAGCCACGACCGTGTTCGCCGGCCCGGGCCGCCTCGACGGCGGCGTTGAGGGCCAGAAGGTCGGTCTGGCGGGCGATCTCCTGGACGATGCCGATCTTCTCGGCGATGGTCTGCATGGCGGCGACGGCCTGGGTGACGGCCTGACCGGAGGTCTCGGCATCCTTGGCGGACTGACGGGCGATCTTCTCGGTCTGGGCGGCGTTGTCGGCGTTCTGCTTGATATTGGAGGCCATCTCTTCCATCGACGAGGACGCTTCCTCGGCCGACGAAGCCTGCTCGGTGGCGCCCTGAGCGATCTGCTCGGAGGCCGACGACAGCTGCTGGCTACCGGCCGACACGTTGTCGGAGGCGACCAGTGCATCGCTCACGACCGACCGCAGACGTTCGACCATGTCAAGCAGCGACCGGCCGAGGGTGTCCTTGTCGGACAGCGGCTTCGGCGTCACGGTAAGGTTGCCGTTCGAGATCTCGGCGGCCACGTTGGCGGTCTCGCGGAGATTGGCCGTCATCCTCTGCATGGCCGAGATCAGATCCTTGATCTCGTCGTTGGACTTGTGGGCGACCTCGTGGTTCAGGTCGCCGATGGCCACGGCTTCCGCCAGCTCGACACCACGCTTCAGGCCGCGGGCGATCGACAGCGACATCCAGAAGGCGATGACAATCGAGAAGAGCGTCACGACTGTGATGAAGGTCAGCAACACCGTGCGCGACGTGTCGTAAAGCGCGTTGGTCTCCGCGTCCGTTTCCTTGACGTTAGCGCCAATGGCGTCCGTCATCTTGCTGAGCACGTCGATAGCTTTGCCCGTGATGGCGCGGGCCTGCCCCATGCTGAGTCTTGCCGCGGAGGCGTTGCTATCCATGGTGTTCTGGACGGCCAAGTCCATGATCTGGCCCCGAACGCCCGTCAGCTCTTTGTTGATCGACTCGAACTCGGCAGCCAGGTTGCGAATTTCGGGGTCAGTCGACTCCTTCAGCGTATCGATACCTGCGAGAGTTGCCTCGTCGGCTTTCTTGACGAAATCGGCAAACTGCCTGGTTTCGCTGGAATCGGTCGTCATGATGGCGTTCTTTTCGTGGCGAATGCCATCATAAAAGACCTGTGTCAGGGAGCGCACATCGGCAAGATCGGACACCGGCCCCTGAACCATGTTGGTTATGGCCGTGTTCAGCGATGACAGGTTGCTGATGGCGAGCGTCGCCATGCCGCCAACAAGGGCGATGATGAATACGAAGGATAACGCAAGCTTTAGCTTTATAGTGATGCGCATGATATTCTGTTCCGGTCCAGTGCCCTTAGCGTTTGGCTTGAGCTTTATTTGGATGGGTTGGGTATTTGCTTTTGGTCCGGCTGGCTCGCACGGCCTTTGGAAGCAAATATGGCTTTGAGATCCGGGAAGATGACGAAGGCTCCTTCCCGTTGGATCAGGCATTCGATGAACTGCGGCGGCCACTTGAGGCCGACGCGCGGCGGCGGTTCGCCGCTCGCCTTGGAAAACGCCGTGACTTCGTTGACGCTGTCGGCCCTGAGGCCGATCAGCGACGGCGTTCCGTCGAGGTCGAGTTCGACCACGACGATGCGGCTGTCGATGGTTGTGGCCGCTGTCGGCATGCCCATGGCGACACGGATGTCGGCGAGCGGGATCACCTTGCCGCGAAAGTTGATCACGGCGTTGACGAACGGCCGGCTGCCCGGAACGATCGTCTCCGGCAGGAGATCGAGAATCTCGCGCACGATGGCCGCCTCGAGGGCGAAGGTCTCGCCACCGATCTCGAAGGTCAGGACCTCGATCTCGTCGGCCGGTGCGTCGTGGACGGCTTTGGTCTTGAGGGCTAACTCACTCATGCGATCGCGCGCAACTGCGCCTCCTGCTCCTGGCCGAGCGATACCAGGTTGGCCACATCGAGGATGAGCGCAACGGAACCGTCACCGAGAATGGTGGCCCCCGAGAAGGTCGTCACGTCGTCGTGCAGCTTGGACATCGACTTGATGACGGTCTGGTGGTGGCCGATGATCTGATCGACGATCAGGCCGACGCGTTCTTCGCCGGTCGAGACCACCACCATCTTCTGGTAGGGGTCCGGCTTCGTTCCGGTGACGAACAGTTCGCGCAGGCGGATGAAGGGCACCAGGGTGTCGCGCAGCGACAGGAAGGCGCGACCGCGCGAACGCAGGTCTTCCTCCTGGCTGATCTCGATGCACTCCTCGACGGCGGGCAGCGGGATCACGTAGTGACCTTCGCCCACCCTGACGAGCAGGCCGTCGATGATGGCCAGCGTCAGCGGTATGCGCAGGGAGACGGTCGACCCCTCGCCGGGACGGCTGGCGATGTCGATCGATCCATGCAGCGACTCGATGGCCTTCTTGACCACGTCCATGCCGACGCCGCGGCCGGAGAGGTTGGTGACCGACGAGGCCGTCGAGAAGCCCGGCTGGAAAATCAGCTGAAGCAGCTCCTGGTCGGGGATGGTCGCCCCCGGCTGGATCAGTCCCGCCGTTTCCGCCTTGGCGCGCACCTTTGCCCTGTCGATGCCGCGACCATCGTCGGTGACCGAGATGATCACCTCCCCGCCGGTTTGACGGGCCGACAGGCGGATGCTGCCGGTCTCCGATTTGCCGGCGGCGATACGCGCCTCGCTCGATTCCAGGCCGTGGTCGGCTGAATTGCGCACCAGATGGACCAGGGGATCGGCGAGGCGCTCGATCACCGTCTTGTCCATCTCGGTGCTTTCTCCGTCGGTCGAAAGCTCGATCTTCTTGCCGGTGTCGCGCTGGAGGTCGTGCACGAGGCGCCGATAGCGGTCGAAGAGCGTGGCCACCGGGACCATGCGCAAAACCATCATGGTGACGCGCAGCTCGCTGCAAAGACGCTCCATCTCCTCGCTGACGGTCCTGAGTCCGATGTCGGCGCTGCTGGCGGCGATCTGCTGCAAGCGGGACTGCACGATCACCAGCTCGCCGACGCGATCCATCAGCTCGTCCAGCCGTTCGGCGGGAACGCGGACGCTTTCCACCTTCCGCCGCAGCTTGGGATCGGCCGCGTCCGCGGCAGGACGGGCGGCGGTGTCTGGCGCCTGCCGCTCCACTGGTATTTCCGCGACCGGGGGCAAGGGAGACGCTTCGACGATCGGAGCTGCCGACGGAGCCGCCACGGGAGCGGGTTCGCCGAGGGTCGTCTCCTCGATGTCCAGCGTCATCTCGTCCATGACGAACAGGAACACGTCTTCGATGTCGGCGCGGCTCTTGCTGGTTGTCAGCGTCACATCCCAGGTGAAGTAGAGCGCCGTGGGGTCGAGCTTCTCAAGCGGCGGCAGGGCCGATCGGTCGAGCACGACGCGGCATTCGCCCATCGCTCTCAGCTCGTCGAGGAAGCTGAGGGGATTGGTGCCGTTGACGAAGGTGTTCTCCGGCAGGCCGAACCGGATGCGCCAGGTTGTCGTCGCATCAGGCGCTTCCGGCACCACGGCGGCGGGCACCTCGGCAGCGGCTGCCTCGACTGGCGAAGAAGCGGCTACGGAAACGGCCGCCTGGAGACGCTCCAGGAGATAGCGCTCCTCGTCGGCATGATCGCCATCGGGATTTTCGACGAGCGCACGCATATGGTCGCGAGCGTTGAGTACCGCGGACACCAGTTCTGGCGTCGCGTCGGCCAAACCCTTGCGAACGCGATCGAAAGCGGTCTCGCAGTGATGGGTGAAGGCGGCGAGGCGGTCGAAGCCGAACATGGCACCCGACCCCTTGAGGGTGTGGAGCGCGCGAAAGACCGCGTCGACCAGCGTCCGGTCGTCGAGGCGATGTTCGAGGTCGAGCAGCCCTTGTTCCATCTGCTCGAGCAGTTCGGCCGCTTCGATGCGGAAGATGTCTGCTGGGTCGGGAGTGCTCATTTGGCCAGCACCTTCTGTACGAGGCGGACCAACTGGTCGGACTCAAAGGGCTTGGTCAGCCAGCCGGTGGCTCCGGCGGCCTTGGCGCGCCCCTTGAGTGCGGCGTCGGATTCGGTGGTGAGAAACAGGATGGGAACGCCGATCTGGTTCGGCAGGCGCCGGACCTCTTCGATCATACGCAGGCCGTCCATATTGGGCATGTTGAGATCGGTGATGACGAGGTCGAACCGGGTTGCCTTGGCCTTGTTGAGGCCGTCGAGGCCGTCGACGGCCTCCGTCACTTTGTAGCCGGCACCGGTCAGGGCGATACGCGTTGTCATGCGCACCGAAACCGAGTCGTCGACGGTCAGAATACTCGCGGTCACTGGGCGGTCTCCTCGTGGAGCCAGAATGAACGATCGGCAGCTGTCGCGGCCGTCATGAGGCCGCTTCGGTCCAGCGCGCGCCGTAGCTCGCCGTTGGCCGGTTCAAGAAGAGACAGGGATTTGCCCTGTTCGGCAGCTCGTTGCCTTCCGGCTTCGATGAGCTGAAGGAAGCTGAGATCGACGATTGCGTCGGTCGGAATGGCGAGGCGAATACTGGGAAATTTATCCATCGCTTCGACCAAGGTAGAGTAAGACGTCCGGATGTCAGAAACACATAGACTTGAATGCATCCGAATGACGATTGAGTTCTCCATGGAAGCAGCTCCTGCTGACCATGAAGTTGTGGAATGCAAATACTAAATTTCCATAAACTGCTTTTTTACAGTATGATTTTGAATCAAAAAGCATGCATTAATTTCAATAAAGAACGGGTTGAAGTCTTAATACTCGGGAGCGGCGAGACTCGTTTTACGAGTATTTGGGGTAGCGCCAAACCGCCGGAATCGCGCGCAACGCGTATGAAAATTTTTGCCGAGATAGAATCCGGACTCGTGTGAGTTGTTAGAATGTATACTGATTTCTTCGGCTGAAATGATTGACATACGTATAAACACCTAAGCACTTGGATATATCGATTTTGCCGCCCAATTCCGACTCAGCGGGGGGAAGCGAAACGGCTTGGCGGGCGTCGTTCAGGCGCATGCGAGCACCGGCGGGCAGCTTCTGGTCGCCTCCGGAGAAATGCAATTTTTTGGCGGGTGCTCGTCAGGGCTCTCTCGGTCGATCGCCTCACACGTGGGCGACCGGAGCCTCGCTCTGCTTCGACCAGGCCGTCGGTCCCTCTTCCTCATCGCGGAGGGTGCGGGCCACCTCCTCGATCTCCGGCCATTTCTCGCAGAAAACGCGAACGCAATCCGGATCGAAATGATTGCCAGCCCCACGAACGATTTCGTCGTAGGCCCGTTCCGGGCTCCAGGCTTCCTTGTAGGGTCTTGCCGAACTCAGGGCGTCGAACACGTCGGCGACGGCGGTGATGCGCGCCTCGATGGGAATGGCAGTCCCCGAAAGACCACGCGGGTAACCGCTGCCGTTCCATTTCTCGTGATGGCCGCCGACGATGGCCGCCGCCACCCGAATGAGATCGGAGGTGCCGTTTTCCAGCATCCTTGCGCCGTAGTTGACGTGCTCGCGGACCGCCGTCATCTCCTCGGCGGTGAGGCGGCCCGGCTTGTTCAGTATCGCGTCGGGGACGCCGATCTTGCCGATGTCGTGAAGCGGAGCTGCGAGATAGATCATCCGGCAGAAATGCGGACCAAGCGACAATCCCTCGGCGATCAGCCGGCTAATCGCCGCCACACGCGATATGTGGGCGCCGGTGCCGCCGTCACGCATCTCGATGGCCCGCGCCAGTCGCCAGATCATTTCTTCCTCGCGCGACACCAGATCGGCGGTGGCCTGGCTCACCGCTTCCTCCAGGCGGTGTGCCTGATTGGCAAGCTCCACCTGGGTGCGCCGAAGCGACATGAGGTTGGTGACCCGGGCCCGCAGTTCGATCGGGTCGAAGGGCTTGTTGAGGAAGTCGTTGACGCCAGCGAGAAGCGCCTTGAGCCTGATTTCGCTGTCCCGCTCGGCGGTGATCATAACGATTGGAATAGCGTGATACTCAGGACGCAGGCGAAGCGCCTCGGTCACCTCGATGCCCGTGAGGTTGGGCATGAGATAGTCGACCACGACAAGGTCGTATTGCCGCGTCGAAGCCAGAGCCAAGGCCTCTTCCGGGCTGTCGCAGAGGTCGAGCATAAGGCTCGGCACTTCGGTCAACGCCGCGCCCATCCACAAAAGGACCGACTTGCTGTCGTCGATGATCAGCGCGCGCATCGCGTCATGGCCTTATCGTATACGTCGTGACTCTGTCTCGGCACGGTTCGTGCTCCTCCGACGACAACAATCAGTAGTGAGATACACGCGACGATGCGCATTGCGCCTGACCTTGATGGTCTGCCATTTCAATGCCCCTCCGGTCGAGGGGAGGGTAATAGCTTCCGCCCAGACAAGACATATACTGACGATGACATGAAAGAGTGAAATAAGAGTTCGTCGCGGGGGCGTAATTCGAGGTACGAGAGATCGCTTGTGGCGTCGGATTGGCGGGGATGGCGGCGCGCTGGGCAATGCGCCGTGAGCCGCCTGTTGCGCATGGCGAGCGGGTATTCCCGCCGTGACGGCGAGAAACGCGATCATGCAGCGAAGCGCTGGCGCCGCATGCCGCCAGAAGCGCTCGCGCGGCCGTATCGGAGATGGCGTATGTCACCTCACCGAAATGAGCTGCTCAGGGTGTCAAGCGCCTTGGCGATGCCGGCCAGTACCCGCATGGCTTCCTTCGGGGTGCCGTAACCGGAACGTTGCGAGAAAACGTTCAGGGCCAACAGCAAGAGTGCCATGAAGATAAGGCGATGTGCGATGAACGTCAGCGCCCTTCTGATCATATCGGCGAGTCACTCAGATCCCTGACCCGACGCGCCAACATGTCGCGCTCTTCCTTCAATTTTCGGATCTGACGCGCCACATCGATCGGGATGACCGTATCCCTGTCCTTGTCGACAAACGTGACTCCCAGCGTCTTTGCCCGTCTCCAGACGACCTGCACCCGGTGGCTGTCTCCCTTCATTGGGATGATCAGGTCCAACTCGCCGGGCACCAGTACCGGATCGGAGAACTCGAGCTTAGCTCCGCTTCTGGACACGTTTCGAACAAGGCAGTCGATGGTACACCAACGGTTGTTGAAAGCGACCTGACCTCCCAAATAGGTACGGCCGCGATGCTCCCTGCGCCGATCAAGCATTGGAAACGCCCCCCTTTGAAACACATGGACACGCCATGCTCCCATTCAGAGCAAACGCGATGCCAATGCAGTTAGAGGTGGTAATTCCGGGCAAGGTCCGTGGCGATGCCGTCGGTCGTCATGACCAGGAGTGTCCCGCACCAACATGCGTTTGAACCTCTCCGCAGGACTGGGGCAAGAAGCCTCCAGTCCTGCGGTTCGGCCCAAGTGAACAGATGCTGGATGTTTGCGGCTAAAGCCGCAAGAGAGCGATGAGTGGGTCAGTTCTGGGACTGACTATCCTTGTCCCTGTACAGTTGAAGCAGAACAAGGGCGACGAGGACGAGTACGCCGCCGGTCATCTGGATGGGCAGCATGGTCTGCGACAGCACCACGGCAGCGATCAGCATTCCGGCGACCGGCTCCGTCAAGGCCAGGATCGAGGCGCGCGAGGAGCCCGCCATCCGGATGCCGGCCAGGATCATCACGGTGGGAACAGCCGCTCCAAAGACTCCCGCGAACAGCAGGATCGGGAAAACGCTTGGATTGGCGAACGGATAGATCAGGGATTCCAATCCACTCGTGGCCAGACTGATCAGGGCGAAAACCACGGCGCCGGCCACCAGGAAGAAGGTCGTGGCATAGATCGGCGGCACGTCGCGATAGCCGTCGCGGGCGACGAGGAAGTAGACGGTGTCGGCGATCGCCGCCAGAGCCGCCAACGCGACACCGAACAAATTGACCTGAACGTCGCCGGGGCCGAAATATCCGCCCATGACGGCAAGCACGCTGCCGGCCAAGGCGAGAATGAGCGCGATGATCTTGGAAACGGTGAAGCGTTCCTTGCCGGTCATGCCGCTGACCAATGTCACCAACGCCGGATAAAGGTAGAAGATCAGCAGCGCCAGGGCGACCGTGATCAGATTGAACGCGTAGAAGATGGCGAGACTGAAGGTCATGAATGCAACGGCCGCGATGCACAGACGTACTTTCTGGCTCGCTTCCAGCGTTTTCCAGGAAAAGCTGCTGCCGTCGCGCGGGCGGCCGACACCGGTGCCCAGAATGAGCAGCAGCCCGAGGGCTCCGATCGTCTCGCGCCAGGCAGCGAAGGCTGGCGGGGTCATGCCGTGCTGGTAGGCCAGAACCGAAACGGTTCCTAGCGTTCCGAACAGGATCGACCCGACGACGACAAGAAAAGCGCCGGAGGCGGCCTTCTGCGTCGAGGCGGTGGTTGTCATAGACATTGGCACTCTCTCCCTTGAAGCGGTGGCGGGGCACTCCTCCATGTCCCTCCATCGGAAGCCCGCAGCCCGAGCCGGAGGAGGTCCCTCGGCAAAAGCTAAGCAGGTGCTCATTGAAGAGCACGAGGGCTTCACGACACGGGGTCGCTCCGCGATGCTCGTAACGTGTTTGCACATTTGCTCATGACTGAACAATGGATCACTATAGGCATGCCGAAACGCTGCCGCAAGCGGCGAAAAGATGTCCATTCGGGAAATGCAACGAGTGGCGTGTGTCGGCTTGGCGAGGCCATGAGGATGGCGAGCCAGCCGGCGCTAATGTCTCGCTAGACCGGGAAGCCTATTCGTCAAAGGCAAGAACGGCCTTGGCTGTGGCTGAGTCGGTGACGAAATAATGAAGCAGCCCGGCTTTCAACGCGGCAAGGATTGCCTCGGCCTTGCTGCTTCCCGAGGCTACCCCGACAATGGTGCGGATGGCACCCAGTTCGTCCGTCGAAAGCCCAATCATGCGATCGTAGTGGGGGAACGGAACGAGCGCCCCAGTCCGGTCGATGAACGAGTTGCAGATGTTCGCCACGGCGCCTCTGCTCCACAGCTCTTCAAGATGCTCGGCGTCGAGAAAGCCTGCCTTGAACAGTGTCGATGACATCGAAATCTGTCCGATGCCCACCAGCGCAAGGTCGCTCGTCCGCCCCCGGGAGAGCACGAGCTGAATTTCGGACTCGGCCAGCAAGGCCTGCTTTGCCGCAGCGCTGGATACGAAAGCCGGCGCATTCAGCTGCAGATAGGAGCAACCGAGCCGTTGCGCCAACGTCCTTACCGACAGGTTGGCTTGCCATCGCGAGCCGCTCGGCCCCCACCCCCCGACCAGCGGGATAACGACACAGTTGGCGCGCGGCAGGCTGCGGACCGCCTCACAAGTGTCGTTCAACGTGACGCCTGCGTTGATGCTGATGGAATCTCCGTCTTCGATCAGCCGCTCGAGCAACCCAGCCGCTGCGACCGACACGCTTGCCTGCACGGCATTGACCTCGGTCGCGGAAGTCGTGACGATCGCCTCGCGGAGCCCGAACCTTTCCGTCAGGTGGCGCTCGATCTGGCTCTTAGACGAGAACGGATCATGGATGCTGATGTGGACGATTCCGGCCTTCTGCGCCTGAGCCAGAAGACGACTGATCTTCGGCCGCGAGAGCTTCAGCTCCGCCGCAATTTGCTCCTGGTTACGTCCGCGAACGTAATACATCGTCGCCACTCTCACGAGTAGCCGCATACGCTCGTCATCAAGAAGCATCACCGCCGCCTCTTCCTTTCCCGTCCGTAGGTTGCGCCGGAACCTGTCGCTTGCCCCATCATCGTGCCGAAGCCGCCGCTGGGGCGTTTGTGCGCCAGATCACACCTTCGCGCGGCGGATGTTCGCGCGAAAGGGCATCCCGACCACTGCCTCCGAGCAAGAGGCTCATTACAAAGCCGAACGCATCAACTCATTGACGAAAAATACAATTCCTTCGGCAATGAGGCGTGTCCGATCGGCGTCTCGTCCTTTCTCCCGCCATCACTCCTAAAGCGCTGCGCGCATAAGATGCGGCCTGGGCCATACCCTTTCATAGCGACGGGCAGGCAATATGAGAAGTCCATATCCACCTGCGCCGCGTTCCTTCGCCCCGATCGTCGGCGCGGCAAGGCGATGGAGTCCCCGGCTCACAAGGCAGCCGACTTCTCGGCGTGGCCCCGAACCGGGTCATCCCGGCGAAGTCCCTGTGCCGCTGGGCGATGTCGCAGCTGGAAAGACGCCGCCGATCCACTTGCGATGCACGATCAGGAGTGCTAGCCTGATCATACGTTCAGTAATGAACGTTTGTTCAAACTGAATCTGTCCTTGTGATTTGACGGTCCAAACAAAGAAATGCCCCGTGGCAGGGGCGGGAGTGAGGAAGCCCATGAAATCAGCAATCTCCGGTACGTCGCCGGCACTCGACGGCAAGGTCGCGGTCGTTTTCGGCACCAGTGTCGGTATCGGCGCGGCGACAGCGCAAATTCTTGCCGGCGCAGGCGCGAAGGTGGTTGCCGCCAGCCGGAATGTTGCCGCGCTCGACGAGCTCGTGAAAACGATCCGCGCTTCCGGTGGCACCGCACTGGCGGCGGAAGTCGACGTTCAGAACTTCGCGCAGGTACAGGCGGCTGTCGATCTCGCGGTCTCCGAATGGGGCGGGCTCGACATTCTCGTCAACAATGCCGGCATCAACGTCGCTCCGCACCCGATCGACGAGGTTCCTGAAGAAGACTACGACCGCATTCTCAACGTGAACCTCAAGGGCGTCTGGAACGGCATGCGGGCGGGTGTGCCGGCAATCCGCAAACGCAAGGGTGGTTCCGTCATCAACGTGTCGTCGGTCGGCGGGCTGGTCGGCGCTCCGGGCATCGCGCCGTACTGCGCCAGCAAGCATGCCGTGATCGGGCTTTCCAAGTCCGCCGCGCTGGATCTGGCCCCTGCCGGCATCCGCGTCAACGTCGTCGCGCCTGGCGCGGTCGACACGGCCATCTTCAACGATTGGCAAAAGGACGACAAGGCTCGGGAACAGTTCATCGCCCTGCATCCGCTGGGGCGCGTCGGACAGCCGCGCGAGATCGGCGAGGCCATCGCCTGGCTGGCATCGGATGGCGCCGCCTATATCACCGGCGCGGTCCTGCCGATCGACGGCGGATACATCATTCCCTGACCGAAACCGTTGCGGAGGCTCGATCATGAGCGCGACTCCATCGAAGACCATCATCGACCGTTGCATGATCGGCGTCGATCTGGGCACCACCAACCTGAAGGCTGCCCTTTTCGATGCCCGTGGCACTCAGCTCGCCTCCGGAGAGGAAGCTCTCCCCATGCAGCGAGAGGGTCGCGACCGCGTCGAGCAGGACCCGGACATGTGGTGGAAGGCGCTGAAAAGCGTCCTGTCCGCCCTGATCCAGTCTTCCCCCAACGCCAAGGTGGCCGGCATTGCGATTTGTGCCCAGGTCGGATCGCATGTGTTCGTCGATGCCGAAGGCAAGGCGGTGACCAAGGCTTGGCTGTGGCAGGACAGCCGCTGCCAACCGGTTGTCGCGGAGATGAACGCGCGAGCGGCGAGCATCGATGCCGATCGCCTTCCGCCCAACTTCAAGATCGACAACGCGTCGGCGCTTGCGCGGGCGCGGTGGCTTCAGGAACACGAGCCGAAACTCTGGGGGCGGGTCCGTTATCTGCTCAACCCCAAGGACTACCTCAACCTGCGTTTGACCGGCGCCATCGCCACGGACGGCATGAGCCAGTATGGCCTCGTCTATGACGATGGCAGCTATTTTGCCGGGCTGGACGAACTGGTTCCGGGAGTCGTCCGCATCCTTCCTGAAATCCGGGACTTCCGGCAGCCGCTTGGCGAGGTGATGCCCACCGGAGATCCCGCACTCGATGCGGCTCTCGCGGGGGCGGTCGTCGGCGTGGGCAACATGGACGTCTATGGGAACCTGTTCGGCTCTGGCGCGGATTCCGACGGTTTCGCCATCGAGGTCGCCGGCACTTGCGAAATTGCCGGCATCCTCAGTCCGCTCGATCAGGAACCCCATGGCGTGGTGAAGTTTCCACCCGTCGATGGATTGCGTCTTTATGCGGGGCCAACCAAGTCGGGCGGTTCGGCCGTGCAATGGTTCGCTTCCGTTCTGGGGGTGTCGGTGCCCGAGTTGATGGCGCTGGCCGCAAGCGGCGCCGAGGATGCCGATCCGCTCATCTTCCAGCCCTATCTCGAAGGTGAACGCGCGCCTCTGTGGGACGATGACGTCCGCGGACTCTTCATCGGCCTGACGGGGCGTCACACCCGGGCCGACATGGCCCGCGCCGTGATCGAGGGTGTCGCAATCACCGGGCGGGCGGTTCTGGAAGCCGCCGAGGAGTCCAGTGGCCGGCGGGCCGCCAAGGTTCGCCTCAGCGGAGGGGGATCCCAGTCCGACATCGCCTGCCAGATCCGGGCCGACATTCTCGGTCGGCCGGTGGAGCGCCTGAAGGTTCGGAACACCGGAATGCTGGGCGCGGCCCTCATCGCTGCCATCGCGGCCGGAACGACGTCAAGCATCTCCGATGCCGCCGCCCGTCTGGTTCACGTCGACCGCACCTTCTACCCGAGCGAGCGGACGCGTGCCCGCTTCGAAACGATCGTCGACATCTATCGCAGTCTGCATCCGGCCCTTCACCAAGCGAACACCGCCCTCGCCAGGATGCGGCGCATTTAGCTTTCACATAAAGGAACTAGAGTTGACCAACGATCAATCGGCGATGGCCTCTCACCCGTTGCAGCAGATGTTTAAGAGGCTGAAACAGGAACGCAGCGGCGCGATGATTACCTATTTCCCGATCGGAATCGGCTTTGACAGCGTCCAGCTGGCCGATGTCTACGACAGCTGCGGCGTCGACGTTCTTGAAATCGGGCTGCCAACCGCCAATCCCTACATGGACGGCAAAACCGTTACCAAGGCGATGTCGCAAGCCTTGGCAGACGGATATACGGTGGAGAAGTGCTTCGGGGAAATTCTGCGCATCCGCACGAAATACCCGAACAAGCCCCTGGAAGTCTTTACCTACACCGAGACCGTGACCGAACTGGGTTCGGACCGGTTTCTGAGCTTGTGCACCGACAACGGAGTCGACTCGGTTCTGATCGTCGGCGCGGAACCGGCCTGGCTGGCGAACGAAGCGACGGCATTTCCGAGCAGCATCGATCTGTTGGGGCTGTCTCCGTATGACTTCACCGATGACTATGCCCGGGCTCTCGCCGCCGCGCCGCTGTCGGGATATGTCTTCATGCAAGCGACGCCCGGCGTGACCGGAAAGCGCGATCACGTCATGCCCGGCCTTGGCGATCGCATTTCCGCCCTGCGCGGACATCTCGGCGATCTTCCGATCTGCGCCGGATTCGGCATCTCGAATGCCGGTCATGTCCGGGACATGCGCGCCGCAGGCGCGGATGGCGTCATTGTTGGCAGCCTCGCGCTCGAATGGCTTTCAACCAAGACGGAAGCCGAGTTCAAAAACGACATGCAACTGCTCAAAGAGGCTCTGAGCTTCTAGGACCGCTCCGGGAAAGTAGGCGCCGGTTTGCGGCCGGACATGCTCCGAAACGGCGATTCCCGAACAGCATCCGAGTGGCGCATGTCTCCCCGTACAGGAGGTTCCGGTGAAACGGATTCACCGGAACACTTCTACTCTCTGCCGAGACGCGGCCCCAGACGCAAAGCCGGTGCCTACGTTTGCTTGAAGCACCTAGAAAGCGAGCTTGAGCCCGAGCCGGCCGGAGCCCGACACGGAGTCGTCGCTGTAGATCGTCCCATCGATGCCGCCGTAGACGGAGGTGCGCTCCGACACCATGGCATCGAAACCGACGCCCAGACTGGCGCCGACGACATTGCGGTCGGCTGAATTCGAGACGCTGAATTCACTATTGTCCAGGCGGACATGGGTGGCGTCCGAACCAAGATACTGGGTGTCCAGCACCGAGGCGGAGGCCGAGATCGCCGCCGGCAGGCCCGAGCTCAGAGTTATCTTCCTCTTGAGTTCGATCTGCAGTCGACCGTCGATGGAGTGGCTCTGACGAGAATCGTAAGAGAGGTTCTGCGACGACGGCCCGCTCTCCGAATATCCATCATAGAAGGCCCCGGTGTAGCGGGCCTTGAGGCTCGGCGTCAGCTCCCATTCCGGGGCGATCTGGTAGGTCGAGCTCACCGACATCTCGGGCGAGACGTACCAGCCCATGAAGTCGCCGGATGCCTTGCTGGCTCCGTTGTTGACCCAGCGGGTGGCCTCGTTGTCGATGCCGCCGCCGGTGATCGAAGCGTTCCATTGCAGGCCGTTTGTTTTCACCGCCCCGTAGAGGCCCAGGAAGCCGGTGACGCCGGTCGTTTTCGATGAGCTGTCATCGGCGACACTGCGCACGCTGCCGGCGCCGCCGAAGAAGCCCAGGCGATAGTTTTCGAACTGGTGATCGACGCCCGAAATCAGGCCGTAGTGCGAGGTGTGGCTGGACGGATCGCCATCGCCCGACGGCTGATAGCGCAGCCCACCGAAGGCGCGCGCCCAGAACAGGTTGCCGTAGCCATCGACGGCGATGCCGTCGCCGAGCGTCCTCAATGCCTTGGACTCGGACGTCTCCCCCTTCTGTTCGCCATACTGCAGGGCGGAGATGGTGGACCCGCCGACCACCACTTGATCGGGCCTTGCCACGTCGAGCGCCAGGATGCTGCCGACGACATCCGAGACCGACGCGGTGTACTGCTTCGCGGTCTGGCTGGCAGCAGGAACGGCGACGACATTGATCGTGCCTGTGGTGTCGGCGTCTTTGAGGACCACCATCTGCCGGGAGTTGTTCAGCCTGATGGTATTGCTGGCATCGTTGTAGTTGGAGGCATCGATGCTGTAGCTGCCGGCGCCGAATGTGGTCGTGTTGCCGATCTTGCTGTTGTAGTCGACGACACCGTCAAAGACGGCTGTCGGTAGGACGTTCAGCGTGTTGCCGCCGGTGGCGAAGAACACCGAGGTCGTGCCGCCCTTGATGACGCCGCTGTTCGTCAGCTCTCCGCCATCAAGCGTGACGGCGGTCGCTCCGCCTCCGAGCGACCCGGTCACATTGAGCGCTCCGCCGGAGGAGACTGTCGTCGATCCGGTAAAGGCCGAGTTGTTGCCCGAGAGCGTCGTCGCGCCGGACAGAACCTTGATCGTTCCGTGACCAGAGATATCCGAGGCGAAGTCGTAGCCCGTGTCGGTATGGTTGAACACCACGGTTCCGTTACCGTCGCCGAATGTAACGGCGGCGGCTTGGAGCCGGCCAGCCGCCTGGGCGGAAGAGATCTCCGCAGCGCCTATGTTCAGCGTACCTGCCGATCCGGCGATCGTAGCAATGTTGAGAGTGCCGCCATGCACGCCGTTCGTCACGGCGCCGACCGTCACCAAGCCGCCATCGGCGATGGTCAGCGTGCCGTTGCCCTGCCAGCCGACACGAAGGATCGTGCCGTTGTCGGTCAGGGTCGAGTTGGCCCCGGTGACGGTGACGGTGCCCGTGCTGCCGGTGCTCAAGCCGATACGACCATCCGTATTGATGACCGTTCCGCCATTCTCGATGGACAGAGTGCCCGTGGAAGCTTCAAGACCGAGAATAAGCTGCTCGCTATTTGTCCACGTCGATCCGGCACCATTGACCGTCACGGTGCCGGAGCCACTGGCGCGCGCTCCGATGAAGCCGTTAGAGTTGCTGACCGATCCTCCGTTCGTGATCGCTAGCGTACCCGTGCCGCTCCAGCCGATGGCTAGTTGCCGGCCCACGCCGTTGACCCAGGACGAACCCAAGCCATCCACCGTCACCGTGCCGTTGCTGCCCGCAATAAAGCCGACGGTACCTTCATTAGCGTTGGAGACTGTCGCGCCATTGCTGATGTTCAGGGTACCGACTCCGGTTGAGCCGACGACGAGTTCGCGAGGATAGGATGTAGAGGTCGTAATGTTGCGGATTTCGCCGCCGTCGATAACCTCGTCAGCCGGATCTGCCATGGCCCCTTGCGAAAGGGTCATCATCAACGCCGTCGACGCCAGCAAAAGGCGCTTGCCGACAACTGTGCGGCTGGAACGCGAACGGAAACGGACTGGGGGAGCGATAGCCGACATCAAGGGTGCTCTCTTTGGATCGTCACTTACCGCTCGTCAGTTACCGGGCGCCATTCAAGCGGTTCGACTCAATACATGGTTCCATACTCTCATCCAGAATACAGATACAATTGTCAAGGGTTAGTGCAACCATTGGTGTTAAACAAAGGTCTCTTCTCACGATTTTGTTCCCGCTGCGCTGTTCTGGCACCGCCGCGGGAGCGGCGCTCGCAAACACCCGCATCTGCCAGTCCAGGTAGGACCGTGGGCGGACGATAGGGGGCATCTCGAACCTTCCGATCAGCGGCCACCGTGCCGCTGCCGCGCGGCTCGACCTGTGTTTCGCCGACATCGAGGCAGGACCTGATGCCGCTTCCATCAGGTTTTGACCGTCGGGGCGGAACCTGACGCAAGCGGAAGCGCCCAACCGGGTGCCGGCCGGTCAGGGCGAGACCCGCATGAACTGGACGAGTCCAGATGAAGCGGAACGGGTATGACGCCGTGGGCGCGACAGAAGTTGCCGCAGCATGGGACTGCGAACCGACAGGCTGGCTGTCCACTCTGAAAATCCGAGATAGGGCAGCTTGGGTCGTGCCATGGGCGCCACTAGCGGATTGCCATGCCGCGTCAGCGGCACTAGCCGTCTTGACCCGAAAACCAGTGGCTTTCGCTTGCGGAGGCCAGCTATTTCAAGGGATTAACGGTGCTGCGAGAGAGGATTGAACTCTCGACCTCTCCCTTACCAATTATGGTATCCACAAAAAGAATAAGAAAAATCAGTGTACTAATTTATACGTTCTATATGTGTTCTAGATAAATGGATCGGCGTAATTAAGGTCGAAATGGGGTTGAACAGTTGTAAAATAGTTTGATTTTTACTTTACGTATGTTGGGTAAATCGGCGTTTTTTCAATAAGCCGAACTGACGTAAGGTGACTGCGTTCAGTCCCCGTCTGCGGCAAAGCCTGCCCCGCCGACATCGAGGGAAAGAACCGCTCGATTTCCCTCCCTTCCTGAGCTGCCGGGTCGCATATGTGTGCCGGAAGCTGTAGGCGGAGTTAGCCGAACAGGTTGGTCTGGGTTTCGCCTTGGCCAATGCGGGCATCCCGATAATGGGATCCGAGTTCAACAGGAACTCCTTGAGGGGCAATATGTCGAGGAAAGGAAGATATTTGGGGTTGAGGGTAGCTGCCGGTTAGCTGTTGAGTCCGAAAGTGTCACGAAACGCGGGGCCATTCATTCTGGGCAGTGAGGTTCGGTCACGCGAGCAACCGATCGGCGACGTGCGGCATCAGCCTCGGCTCGTGCTCGAGGATCGACATGATCCAGTCTCCGTGCCAAACGCCCTCCAGATTGAAGACCTCTCGCTCCAATCCCTCGAAACTGAAGCCACACGCGAGATAGCAACGGATTGCACGGCGATTGTAAGCGAGGACGCGCAAGTCGATGCGATGAAACCCTTCCGTTTGAAAGAGATGATCAAGCGCCAGGGCGACAGCGCGCCTGCCGTACCCGCGTCCAAGATTTGCGTCATCGAAAAGCCCAGTGACGAGCCGTCCACGCCGCTGGCTCGTTTCGGTTTCGGAAAGCCTCACATGTCCGACAAGTCGCCCGTTCACTTCTGCGAGCCACCCATAGGGGCTTGCCTTGAGGCGGTCGAGAAGCCTCAAGCCTTCAAGCTCCGGGGCCCAATCCTTAGTGCATGCGTAGCCCGCCATGCGGGCGATGTCCGCCGAGGGAGAGTAGGTTGAAAGAAAATCGAGATCTTTCGCGACAGGACGCCTGAGGAGGAGCGCAGCGTCCTCAGGCGAAACGAGATCTTTACCCTCAGTTGGATTCAACGTTTGCACAGCCGATAGCCCTTCAAAATATGCCGGTGCTGCCGAGCCTACAGTCGTGTCGGGCTAGCTCCAGTGCCCTCCGCTTTGTGCCTCGCTCTCTGGCGACACTCCTCGGCGCGACCAGCCAGATACAGCTTTTGTGGAACGTTTGCGCTCAGGCTTGCGGCCAAACCAAACGCTGCGGCAGCCTCCTGTTCAAGGCCAAGCCGGGCCAGGAAATCCGCTCGAGACGCGTGATACAGCGAGTAGCCATCGACGTCCCAGGTCTCAGCGATTGCGTCGAGTTCTATCATGCCGGCAACTGGGTCAATCGCCCAAGATATCGCGACAGCGCGGTTGAGTGCGACCACATAGCTCGGGGATAGAGTGAAGAGAGCGTCATACAGCTGCTTTATCTCAGTCCAGTTGGTGTCGTTGAAGGAAAGCGCGCGTGCATGGCATGCGGAGATCTTCGCCTGGATCAAGTACCGGCCCGGAGATTGCGCAAGTTGATCAGCACGATCCAGCAACTTCAAGCCGCGGCGAGTGAGCAGTCTATCCCATGAGGCGCGATCCTGCCGGTCCAGCGGTATCGGCACGCCGGATTTGTCCTGGCGCGCGACCAATCTAGCGCATTGCAGTTCCATCAGTGAAAGCAACCCAAGAACTTCGGGCTCCATCGGCTTCAGATTTGCGAGCGTGCGTCCGAGCCGAAGCGCCTCCGAGCAGAGAGGCGGGCGGGTTAGGTTCGCTCCCTCCGTTGCCGCATAGCCTTCATTGTAGATGAGATAGATAACCTCCATCACGGAGTGAAGCCGTTGGTCTCTCTCGCATTCCCCTGGCAGTTCGCGGCTGATGCCCTGATGCAGAAGTTCTCGTTTGGCCCGAACAATCCGCTGCTCAATTGCTGCTACGCCAGTCCGGAAAGCGCGCGCGATCTCTTCGACGGAAAGACCGCCAACCAGTCTCAGGGTGAGAGTGACCCGCGAGTCTTGAGAGAGCGCCGGATGGCAGGTCATGAACATCATGGCCAACATGTCGTCCCCGACTTCCGGGTATGACACTGCGTCCGAAGCAGAAGCTTGCGAGGGAGGTCTGGTGAGCTCCAGGTAATGCGTGAGGTCGACCAGCTTATCCTTGGCCAGGCGGGCGTGTCGCGCGCGATCGATCAGACGATTGCGCGCGACCGCAAATAGCCATCCGCCAGGATTTGCTGGGATTCCATCTGATGACCAAACCATCGACGCCTTGAGCAGTGCATCCTGCGCGAGGTCCTCAGCGTTCGTGACGTCGCGTGAGTAACGGAGCAACGCGGCGATGAGCCTTGGCCGCTCGATACGAAACACGGCTTCAAGTTCACGGCTGGTTGGGGCGGACGCAGTCATGCCGTTGCTCTTCAGCTAGAGCTTTGTGCGGAAAGGTGAAACCGGTTTCCCGCAAAAACATTGCGACAACAAGGAACTAGAGCGTGTTGGCGAACCGGGGTTCGCCGGATATGCTCCAGGGAAGTCCCACGGGAAACTTCTGCGACCATCGATGGCACAGGTACTGGGCCCTAGACGCTCGTCTTGCCGATCTGTTGCGAGATCCGCTCTTCCTGTTCACGAAGCTCGGGCGTCATCGCGTCTCCAAAATCGTCGGCTTCGAACACCGGACGGATTTCGAGTTGGCTTCGTTCGGGCATCGGTGCCGGGCACCGTCGCGCCCACTCGATAGCCTCGTCCATGTCCCGAACTTCCCAAAGCCAGAAGCCCGCGACCAGCTCGTTGGTTTCCGCGAATGGGCCGTCGATCACCCGTCGCTTGCCCTTTTCGATCTCCATTCTCTTGCCTTGCCGTGAAGGCTTCAATCCCTCCCCCGCGAGCAGAACGCCCGCCCTGGCCAGTTCCTCGTTGAACTTGCCCATGGCCTCCAGCACGTCCGAGGTGGGCATTTCACCCGCCTCGCTTGCGGATGTGGCTTTTACCATCACCATGACACGCATCTCAGGTCTCCTTGTTCAGTTTCTGGCAGTCGCCCCTCCATCGAGGCAGACATGTATTCAACGAACGGGAGCGGAGGTTCCCGACATCATGCTCCTCTTTTTTGTGTCTGTCGGCATCCCCATGGCCCGGAAATCGGCCGCCGAGATATGAAAGCTGGAGCCCATGTCGGGTTTTTCCCAGCACGAACGTCTTATCTCTGAACCCCAACGGAGGTGGAAAATGAGACGACTACTGGGAATTGTAGCTGCTGCGCTGGTTCTGATACCCGTGTCGAAAGCCCATAGCGAAAGTTCGGGCTATGCGACTGTCGGTAACCTCAAGATGTATTACGAGATTCATGGGGAGGGCAATCCGGAGCCGGTCATCGTACTCCACGGTGCGTACATGGATATTCCGAGCATGGGGGAGATCATCCCGCAGCTCGCCAAAGAGCGCATGGTCTATGCAGTGGAGTTGCAGGGGCATGGGCGGACCAACGACATAGATCGACCGATCCGGTATCAGGATCTCGCGAGCGACGTCTCGACGTTCATGGACCAGATGGGGATCCGCAAGGCGGATGTAGTTGGCTACTCCATGGGGGCTGCGGTTGGCTTCTTCCTCGCCACCGACCACCCGGACAAGGTGGATCAGCTCGTTGCCTTGTCTATGGCTTACGATCTTTCAGGCATGCAGCCGGACTATCTGAAAATGATCCCACAGATGCGGCCGGAGATGTTCGTCGGAAGCCCGATCGAGAAGCAATGGAAGACTCTTTCGCCCCATCCCGGTCGGTTCGTGTTGTTCGTCGAGAAAATGATCGCGCTCGAACACGAACCGGTCTCGTGGCAGGAGCGGGTGAGACAGCTCAAAAGCCCGACGTTGCTGGTTACGGGCGATGCTGACGTGGTCACGCTTGAGCATTCGGTCGAGCTGTTTCGTCTGCTGGGCGGCGGAGCCATGGGCGATTTGGGGCGCAAACTTCCAAAGTCCCGCTTCGCTGTTCTGCCAGCAAGTTCGCATACGGCAATTATTCGACAACCAGATCTGCTGATGGGCCTCATCAAGCCATTTCTGGATGGTGAGCACGCCAAAGGGATGTTCGAAAAGTAGTCCGCGAAAAAACCCACCCCGCCATGGTCTGTCCTCGACGGAGTATGGGCCATGGCGGATACGATCAAGGATCGCGTGAGTGTCCTGGGCAGCTTCCCCGCTCCAGGTGCGCTCCAAAAGCGTGCTAGCCGTTTTTGTCCGGAGTCCAACGGAGTTGGGGGAGCTCAGCTATTTCATGGGATTGGTGGTGCCGCGAGAGAGGGTTGGCCTCTCTACCTCTCCTTTACAAACTGTGGAGTGATCGGTGTCGCTATTCGATTTTTTGCCGCAGCTGGTATGTCCCGGGGGGGGCGGCATTGGCCATGACCGGTCTTGTAAATCCGCAGCTGTCGTTACGCTTTCGCGGTGCGCGTAATCCAGTCGGCGAAAGCGTCGAGATACGCCTTCATATGCGCTTCCGTTGACGCATCGGCAAAGCCTCCGGCAACGTCGAACATCGAGCCGGCATTGCCGAGGTACGCTTCGGGTTGCTGCAGGGTTGGTACGTCCAGAAATACCAGTGACTGGCGCAGGTGGTGATTGGCACCGAAAGCGCCGAGCGAGCCGGGCGTCAGGCTGATGATAGCGCCAGGTTTACCGGGCCAGACGCTGGCGCCATAAGGTCGGGAGCCGACATCAAGGGCATTCTTGAGGGCTGCAGGAACTGACCGATTGTACTCCGGTGTGATGAACAGCACCGCGTTGGAGGACTTCACCTCGTTGCGAAACCGCGTCCACGCGGCTGGTGCGCCCGCGTCATCAAGATCAGGATTGTAGAGTGGCAGGTCGCCGATTTCGACGATCGAGAGAGCGATCGAAGGCGGGGCAATCTTCTTCAGTGCATTCGCCAGCATTCGGGTGTAGGCGCCCTTGCGCAAGCTGCCGACGAGTACGGCGACGGAATATATCTTCGACAAGTCTGTGTTCCTTGAGGGTGATGAGGAAAGGCCACGCATGGATGATCTTTCCTCTTTCAATTGGAGAGTTGTCTCATCGCTGAGCTGGCGATGGGCCGCCTAGAACGGCGAGGACCTCAGAACGAAGCGTCTATGTCGACGATGTCGATCAGCTTGTGATTGACGAATTCTGTGAGGCCGAGATCGAGCAACTCACGGCCGTAGCCGGACCGGCGGACGCCGCCGAACGGCAGATCGGCCTCGACCTTGGTCGGATGGTTGACGAAGACCATTCCTGTCGAGATTTCGGCCGCGACCTCGGCGCCGTGTGCCGTGTTCGAGGTGAAGACCGAGCCGCCGAGACCGAAGGGCGAGTCGTTGGCAATCCGCACCGCGTCGGTTTCGTCCTTGGCGCGGAACAGCATCGAGACAGGCCCGAAGAATTCCCAGTAATAGGCGGGATTGTCGGGCGTGACGTTGGTCAGGATGGTGGGCTGCACGAAAGCGCCCCGGCTTGAGACCTTTGGGCCAACCTCGGTAGCGGTGGCACCATGGGTGACCGCCTGCCGGATCTTCTCCTTCACCTCGTCGGCGGCGGCCTGCGAGGAGAGTGGCGCCAGCGTTGTCGCCGGGTCCATGGGGTCGCCGGTGCGAAGCGCGGCCACGCCCTTGGAATAGCTGGCGAGGAACTCTTCGTAGACCTCGTCGACGATGATCATACGCTTTGAGGAGACGCAGACCTGACCGCCGTTCCAATGGCGCCCGAACACCGCCCAGCGGACGGTCTTGTCGAGATCGGCATCGGCGAGCACGACGAAAGCGTCGGCGCCGCCGAGTTCCAGCGTGGACTTCTTGAGCGCCCGGCCTGCGGTTGCGGCAACCTCGGAGCCGGCTCCCTCCGAACCTGTGAGGGCGACGCCAGCGACGCGCGGGTCCTCAATGATGCGCGTGATCTGGGCGCGGGTGGCATAGAGATTGGTGAACCCGCCTTCTGGCAGGCCAGCCTCACGCATCAGCTTTTCAAAGGCGGCGGCGCTCTGCGGCACGTTCGAGGCATGCTTGAGGAGCATGACATTACCAGCCGACAACTGCGGAGCGATGATGCGGGCGATCTGGTAGTAGGGGAAGTTCCAGGGCTCGATGGCAAGCAAAACGCCCAGTGGCTCGGAGACCAGTGTCGCTTCACCCTCGGCCGGATCGCGAACGGGCAGGCGGCGTGGCGCCAGGAAAGTCGCGGCATTGTCGGCATAATACTCGAAGATCTTGGCCGACAGTTCGACCTCGGCTTCCGCCTCGCCGATGAGCTTGCCCATTTCGAGCGTCAGGATCTCGGCATAGGCACGGCTGCTCTTGCGCAGCAGCGCGGCGGCGCGGCGCATCACCGCGGCCCGTACGCCGAAGGATGTCTTGCGCCAGCCCTGAAAGGCGGCGTGCGCCGTGGCAACCGCCCGCTCGATATCCTCGTCGCGCGCATCGGGGAATGTCTTCACCTTTTCGCCAGTGAAGGGATTGATCGTTGCATAGGCCATGATTTGGTCCTCGATTCTTGAAGAAAACTGCGATGCACGGCGGCGTGTGTCGGGTACGGCCAAGTCCTGACGGTACCGGGGGCGCTGTGGATCAGTGAAAGGAAAGGATATCGGCTAGAGGCGCCTACTGAGGGTCGGCAATGGTCAAGAGTCCTTGAGCCAAGCTGGGGCGATAGCTGTACCGAAGCCGGCTTCATAGGCGAAATAGATGTTCAGGCCACCGAGCGGTTCCAGATATCGGGCGTTCGCAAGACTGCCGGCATCTACGGGCGCAAAGCCCAAAGAGCGGACCAATGCCGTGACCGTGCGTTTTGCTTCGGCATCGTCGGCGGCCACATAGACCGGGACGGCGGTTCCTGCAATCTCGTGGCCGCGCTGCAGAACCTGGGCAAAGACCGTATTGAAGGCTTTGACCAGACGGATGCCTGGCACCGCGCGGGCGATCTCTTCCGCCGCCGAGGTGGAGTGCCCGATGGAAAGGCTCATAAAGTCCGGAGTGAGCGGGTTGGTGATGTCGATCACGACCCTTCCGGAGAGATCGCCGAGCCTAGAGAGCGCCTCGACCGCGTTGTTGTAGGGAGTTGCGATGATGATGATGTCGGCATTTGCCGCTTTGGCAGCCTCAACGGGTTTGACACCGAGCTTGTCGGCAAGCGCCGCCACCTTGTCGGCGTTGCGGCCGTAAATCTGAACATAATGATCGGATGCAGTGAGGCGTACGGCCAATCCTTCCGCCATGCTGCCTGATCCGATGAGGGTCACTTTCATTGGAGACGCCTTGTAGGCTCGCCGAGCAATCCGTCTCGACGGCGCAACCCCACACATATTCCCCTCGTCTTGACCTAAAAAGGCAATAAGAAGAAACGTATTGTTGCGAAAATCGAAAGGATCGGAGGCCCACGTGGATTTGACGAAAGCAATGCGGGTGTTCGTGCACGTTACCGACGCTGGAAGTTTCGCGGCGGCTGCCGAGAGGCTTAATACATCGACCGGCGCGGTCTCGCGCTACATCTCCGCCCTTGAGGAGCATCTGGGCGCGCGCCTGCTCCAGCGCACCACTCGCCGGCTATCCCTTACGGAATCGGGGCGCGAACTGCGAGAAAGAGCGCAGCATATTCTCGCCGATCTGGACGAAACCGTCGCGGTGGTCGGACAACACGTGCTTAACCCATGCGGCCATCTTCGCGTTAGCGCGCCCGTATCCTTCGGCATGCGAAAGCTCGCGCCAATCCTTCCCGATTTCTGCCGCCAGTATCCCAACATCACCCTGGACTTGGATTTCAACAATCGGGTGGTCGATCTCGTCAACGACGGTATCGACGTGGCGTTGCGCATGACTAACTCTCCTGGCCCGGAGCTCGTTGCCCGCAAGATAACGCCGATCCACATGATGGTGTGCGCCGCACCCTCATACCTCGCAGACCATCCGGAGCCTGAGACGCCTAGCGATCTCTCCGACCATGCCATCCTTGGCTTTACGCCGTTGTGGACATCCGGCCATCTCGTCTTTCGAAGCGGTAATGAGGTCACGCATCCCGTCCAACTGACCCCGAAAATACTCTCCAACAACGGGGAGCTTCTGGTCGAGATGGCGCGGAAAGGTCTCGGCGCGCTGGTTCAGCCCGATTTCCTGGCTGAGGATGACTTCTCCTCCGGCGCCCTTGTTCCCCTGCTCAAGGGATGGACCTGCGGCGAGCTTGGTCTTTACGTCGTCTACCCAAGCCGGGCTCATCTGCCCATCAAAGTCAGGGTGTTCGTCGATCACATCGTCGAACGTCTCGGCCGCAACTCACCGGATCGGTGAAGTTACTCAACCTTCAGCGCTGGCGACCGAGCAGTATCGGGATGGTCGGTAGAGCGTCGATCGGGAAGGTTTGTAACGTGCGAGCGCTAGACAAGCTCTACGGCAGTTGGTCTGAACCATGGGGCGTCCCATCGGGGTCGGTCGTTTAGGTTGCAAGTTTGGAAAACGACGGTAGATGGACAGGAGCTGTCCAAATGCAGGTCCCGACAAATGAGCTCCAGACGGGCCCGAATGTCGACCGGCCCGTGTTCGGAGGCCTGCATTGGCTGGACCATCTTGGCATGGATGAAGGACGCTCGTTGACGGTGTCATTCACGCCCTCATCAGTCGGGCTGTATCGCGGCGTTGCGGCTGCGCCAGGCCTGGGGAGTGACGCCCTCCCAGCCGCGGAACGCCCGATAGAATGAGGTGGTGTCCTGGAACCCGAGGATGCAGGCGACTTCCGCTACGTCGGCATATGGGTCGGATAGAAGCTTGTGCCCCAACTCCTTCCGGGCCTCTTGGACAAGTGCGCGAAAGCTGCCCCCCTCGTCGGTGATGCGCCGTTGCAACGTGCGCTCACTCGTTCCGAGGTCACGCGCCACGGCGGAGATCTCCGGGCGCCCGCTGGCAAAGCCACGCTTCAGCACGGCCTTGACCTGCTCCGAGAACGAGCTGCGGGGCCTTAGACGGCCGAAGCTTTCCTCCAGAGCAGGAGTGATGATTTCAATCAGCTCGGCATTATGTCCTGGAAACGGACGATCGAGATCGGACGCCGCCAACACGAGCGTGTTACGCGCTTTTCCACCGACGATCGGGCACCCGAAGAAGCTGCTCTGTCCGGCGGTCGGCGCGCCACTCCGGCTCAGCTCCAGCCGGAGCGGGGTCAGTCTCTGGCCGGTCCCGCGCCGGCCAAGCGACAGGAGGAATGCGAAGCTGACATCGACCGAAAGGTCCGGTTCCGCAGCGCCGGTGTGAAACCACTCCTTGTAGATGTGGACCTCCGAACCGCGCTCTTCGATCGCAATTCGTTCCGGCATCGTAAACTGCTTGAAACGCGCGATGCGCCCGATGCCGTCGCGGAAATCGGAGGCGTGGCATGCGGCCACGAACATGGGTTGGTGCCCCACCGACTCCGTCGCCTGAACGAAGCGGAGCCAATAGTCCGGATCCGCCGCGAGATCCGACATCGCGGTCCATAGCGAGAAGAGTTGCTCGGTGCTTACGAAGCGGCGCGTGTCGAGGTGCAGCGTCACGGGCAAGCGGGCGTGGTGCAAAACCGCGACCGGGTTCAGGCCAGTCGTCTGCATCGCCGACCAGAAGGACTGCTGCAGGCGGCACTTGTCGGGAATGCTGTTTGTCTTCTTCGGCACCATCACGAAAG
The DNA here is from genome assembly GCF_950100655.1 of Pleomorphomonas sp. T1.2MG-36. Classification (NCBI taxonomy): domain Bacteria; kingdom Pseudomonadati; phylum Pseudomonadota; class Alphaproteobacteria; order Hyphomicrobiales; family Pleomorphomonadaceae; genus Pleomorphomonas; species Pleomorphomonas sp. T1.2MG-36. Next base: position 446,372 of record NZ_CATNLY010000023.1, on the reverse strand, counting down.
CCCAGGTTGGTCCGGCGGTCAAGGCCGTGACGTGTTGTACCGCGCCACGGCCTTGTGCTGCGTAAGCCAGGCGCGCCTATAGTGCTGGGTGGTCCGGCCTGCTCACGTCACTTGACCTCGGCTCGGGCGTGACCCGCGCAATGCGCGAGCAGCGCTTGCCTTGCCACCGCCCAAGCGTCGTCGCCATCGTACAACGCGGAGCGCAGATAGGCCCATGTCGTCCGAAGGACGATCTCCAGGCGCTCCGGATCCTCGTCGTCCGTTTCCTTGGCGTCATAGCCCGCGATACCGCCAAGGCCATGCTTGCCTCCGATAACGGTCAGCAGGGCTTCCGCGCCCGGGCTGTCGTGGAAGGCGTCGGCATGCCAAGCCGGACCACGGACCGTCAGGTGCGGAGAGGCGTCCTCATCTCCCACGACCACCAGCGTCTGCGTAGTCAAATGCGAGAAGTCCGGATTGAAGAAGCTGTAGCGGCTCGCCGCCATCTCGCTCAGCGAAGCCCCGCCATTGCCCGGCGCCGTCAGCATGATTCCCGCCGCGATGCGCGGCTCGCGCATGTCGACATTCTGTGCGTTCGGATCGTTCGGATCGGTCAGCCGGGCGCCCAGCAGAACGCCTGCGGTCTGCCCGCCCATCGAGTGGCCGACGACGGCGATACGACTGCGATCGATGCGGCCCGCAATCGCCGGGACGGCTGCCTCGATCGTGTCGAGCTGGTCGAGGATGGCGGTCATGTCCTCAACGCGCGAGCGCCAGAAGAGCGGGCCGCCTGCGGCGTCGGCCGGCATACCCGCGACCTTCGAATTGAGGTGGGTCGGCTGGATCACGACGAAGCCATGCTCCGCGTAAAAGTTGACGAGCGGCCCGTAGCCATCTTTCGACGGAAGGTAGAGCGACGGCCCATGGCCATGCGAAAGCAGGACCACCGGCAGATTGTCGCCGGCCACGGGCGCCGTGATGCGAAGTTCGAGCGGGATCGGGCGGCCTTCGACCTTGAGGACGACGGGGTTGATCGAGATCGTCTGGCGCGGATCGCTGACCGGGATCAGCAGGGCATCCTTGATGAGGTTGTTCATATGTCTGACTCCATCTGGCCGGACCGATATCGGTGGCCGGTGAAGTCGTTTTAAGCGGCTCGATGCTTCCGAGCATTGGCGCTTCCCGCCAATCGATTTGCATATGGCGCCAAGCGATTGAGATATGGCTCGTCCTCCTGTGATGAACGCCGGAACGGCATCAACCTATCTTCCATCGGTATTCAAGGTTCTGGTTGGCAAGGTCTGATCAGAACGAAGCCGCAACCAGCGTGTCACTATTGTGCCAGAACACCTGAATGTTCTGCATGATGTGTGTCGGCGCGAAAACGCTGCTCTATTTCAAGATATTGATATAACTGTGTAAAAATGGTGCTGCGAGAGAGGATCGAACTCTCGACCCCTACGTTACAAATAACGTTTTCCAAAGAAAATTGTCAGTAAAATCAGCGTATCTCGATCATTGTGCTAGGTGCGTGTTAGATTGGATCTCTGTCGACAGTGAAGGTGTTTCTTGAATAGATCGCGTTGAAAGATCTGGAGAATATTCCGATGAATGGTTGGAATATGCTGGAGTGGGGAAATCAGTCGCCGTTGAGGTTGGAGTTATTGGTCGTTTAGGTTGCGAGCTTGGAAAGCAGCTGTAGATGGGACGGGGACTGTCCACATGGAGGTCCCGACAAATGAGCATCCTGAAGAGCCTGAAGCTGACCAACGCCAAGCCTGTCCATTCGAGCGACAATCCCAGCGAGCGTGCCCGTGACAAGGTGATTTCCGCACTCGCCGAACAGAAGGCCATGGCCGAAGCCAAGATCGCTAGCCAGCATTTCGCGCCGACGCACACGGTCTGGCAAAAGGGCGCTGATGGTCAGCTCGTTGAGGTCGAGACGCCCAAGCGCCTGCGTGCTGGTTGGTTCACCGACGCCAGCGGTCAGTTCTTCTTCGGCCTTCGTTATGCGGGCAAGACCATCGAGTTCGCCAAGGACAAGAACGCCGTGACCGTCGGCGACTTTGCGAACCTGCCCGGCATCATCGACAAGCTGATCGAGGCGGTTCGTGGTGGCGAACTGGAAGATCAGTTCGCGCAGGCTTCGGCAGAGCGGCGCCAGGTGCTGAAGAGGGCGGGATGACTGTCGCCACGACTGCCAAACAGAAAAGCCAGAGCCAACTTTGATTGGCTCTGGCTTCTTCATCTGAGTTCAAGCTCCCCGCCTCGATTGGCTACTTCTCGCTAGAAGGCCACCTTCAGCCCCAGCCGCCCCGACGCCCCAACCGAATCATCGCTGTAGAGCGTGCCATCGATGCTGCCGTAGACAGCCGCGCGCTTGGACACCATGGCATCGAACCCGAGACCGAGGGTCGCGCCCACCACGTTCTTGTCTCCAGAACTCGAGAGAGTGAACTCGTTGTTCTGGAGGCTCGCATGGGTCTTGCCAGAACCGAGATACTGAGTGTCCCCCAAGGCGGCGGTGGCGATGACCGAGGCCGGCAGCCCCGTTGGCAGCACCATGGTGTGCTTGAGTTCGACTTGCAGGCGCCCGTCCAGCGAATGGGTTTCGCGGGAATCGTAGTTTACGTTCTGCGAGGAACCGCTTTCGTTGTAGGCATCGTAGAAAGCGCCCGTATAGCGCAGCTTGGCGCTGGGCGTGACCTCCCACCGGGAAGCCAACGCATAGGTGGTACTCACCGCCAGTTCCGGAGAAACGTACCAGCCCGTGAAATTGCCGGAAGCGGTTTGCGCGCCGTTGTTGATGGAGCGGCTGGCCTCGTTGTCGATGCCACCAGCGGTCAGTGAGGCGTTCCATTGCAGACCATGAAGCTTGACCGAGCCGTAAACGCCAACGAAGCCGGTGTCGCCCGTGGTGACGGAGGCGTTGCCGGAGGTGGCGGTCCGCACACTGCCCGCTCCGCCGAAGAAGCCCAGGCGATAGTTTTCAAACTGATGATCGACGCCGGAAATGATCCCATAGTGCGAAGTGTGGCTGGCCGGATCGCCATTGTTTCCCTGTTGGTAGCGCAGGCCACCGAAGGCGCGCGCCCAGAACAGGTTGCCATAGCCATCGACGACCAACCCGTCGCCCAGTTGACGCAGCGCCCTGGCCGCCTTGGTCTCAGGCTTCCCCTCGCCATATTGCAGGGCCGAAATCGTACTGTCGCCGATGGTCACCTGATCGGGGCGCGCCACGTCGAGCGCAACGATACTGCCGATCACATCCGACACCGATGCCGTATACTGAGTGGCCGACTGATCACCTGCCGACAAGGCGACGACGTTGATGGTGCCGGTCGAGTTGGGATGGTCAAGGATCAGAAACTGCTTGGAGTTGTTGAGGGTGATCGTGTTGCTGGCTTCGAGATAGTTGGAGGCCGGCACGGAGTAGCTGCCAGCGCCGAAGGTCGTGGTGTTGCCGGTGGTATTGTTATAGTCGACCACGCCGTAGAACTGAGCGGTTGGCAGGATGTTGAGGCTGTTGCCGTTAGCGCCGAACAGGATCGACGTGGTCGGGACTGAGTTCGTTCCGCCCCTGATCACCCCGGAGTTGGTGATGGTCGAGGCCGTGCTGAGGGTGATGGCGACGAGGTTGCCGGAGATCGTTCCGGTGTTGACGATCGAGCCGATGGTCGCAGCGGCACCGGATTCATAGATGCCGTACTCGCCGGAAATGGTGCCGGAGTTGTCGATCGTACCAATTGATCCAGAGCTCGTGGTCCGGATGCCAGCCCGGGTCGCCCCGCGAATGGTTCCCGTGTTGTTCAGGTTCGTTATAGCGGCGCTGTTGTTGAGGCCGTCTGTCGACCCAGAAATCGTCCCTGAGTTTTCGAACGTAGAGATCGTGGTGCCAGCACTGGCTTTGATGCCGTAACCCCAACCGTCGGTGTTGCCGTCGGCGATCAGGCCTGAAATCGCTCCGGAATTTTCGAGCGTTGTGATGTTCGTCCCGTAAAGCCACATGCCATACGCATAGGCTCCCTTGCAGCTGTCGGTGCTTATCGACGAAGTGCAGCCGGTGGTCGTATAGCCTGTGGCAGCGATTGAGCCGCTGTTGTTTAGTGTGCCGATCGAACCGCCCCAGCTCACGATGCCGGTCGCATAGGCCTGATCTGAACCGGTTACGTTGGAATAGCTGTTGGTGACGATCGAACCGGTGTTGGTCAGCGTACCGATAGTAGCGGTGTCGGCTCCGTTGTCGTTTTCAATGCCCATCGCGTTAGCCGTGCCGGTAGCGCGAATCGTTCCAGAGTTAGTGATGGAGACCACCGAACCTAGATTGTAGATGCCAATTGGGTTGGCCTGTGTCTCCTGGTAGGTTCCAGTGTAGCTGTTCACTGTCGTGCTAGACATGTCGATCAAGCCATCGTTGACGATGGCGCCGGTGATCGTCCCGTTGTTGGTAATACCGTTCGCGCGGTCTGCGGTGCCGATCAACTGGCCGGACGCGGTGTTGGTGATCGAGCCGACGGTGCCCAACTGATTGAGGATGACATAGCGGGAGCCTGACATGTCGCCGCTGTTGACGATCGAGCCGATGTTGCCCTGGTAATTGTCGATGGCTTCCTGGCCGCCCGATAGGGTGCCGGCGTTGGCGATCGAGGTGATCGTCGCCTCGCGAATGTTGATGCCCCGGAAGGTGCCCGAAACGGTGCCGCCAAGCGCGATGTCGATGGCATCGACGACGCCGTGCTCAAAGACGTTGACCGCGCCACCGTTGTCGGTCGGATCGCTTTCGTTGATGGTGCCGTTGACCGTTAGCGTACCGACTGTGGAATCGGTGCTGACCGGAGCGAACGATTCCAGGGTCACGCCATGGGCGATGATGAAACTATCCGACGTCCAGACCTGGTCGACGGCGGTATCGACGGAGATGGTTGTGTCGGCGGCGCGCGCGGCGGGGACCCCAAAGACGCCGGTCATAGCCAGTGCGGACAAGGATACGCTGCGCACAAGGCCCGCCCGGGCCCCAACCATCTTCGTCATATCTGCCCCGCCCCGACGGCAACGCCGTTCGCGCAAAACGTGCTAAAACACGGCAAGAACAATATTCAGTAACATTATCAAGCAGCAATGGTCTATTTGACTATGGCAATAAATTCGGCGCATGTGGCGCGATGGCGACACACCAGGGTAACCGCGTATACTTCGGGTCTTCAAGGGCGCATTTGCCGGAATCAGCGCTCTTCCACGCTGTAGCCTGATCGTCTCGCTGGAACCGTGCCTGCCCGCGATCAGCGCAGAGCGGTTGTCACTGCTCGGTCTGAACCGCGTTACGGATTGTGTTTCATGACCGCAATTGCATTGCGCTGTGTTGCTACCTTTTTGGTGATGTTCCAGCGTTGCCATATCCGGATCACGTAGCCTCGTGGGCATCAACGGCAGCCGACAGAGACCAAGATCGCCGGTCAGCATTAAGCAGCGGAAAAACGTCAGCTATTTCAAGGGATTAATGGTGCTGCGAGAGAGGATTGAACTCTCGACCTCTCCCTTACCAAGGGAGTGCTCTACCACTGAGCTACCGCAGCATCTTCGTCCGCCGATTGGCCTCGCGACCGATCGTCGGGGACGGGCGTTCTCCTGCCACAGTTCGTTCAGCCGTGCAACCCCATCGGCACGAAATTGAACGGCAAAAAAGCCCGTGTGGCAAAGCGGCCCAAACGGAAGCCGGGAAAAAGGGCTTTGTCGGCAAAACCATTTGAAGACAAGGGGCGAGGAAGGGTGACGACGCGTTCGGGGCGGTCGGCCGGGAGGCATCGTCGCCAAATCGGTATGGAGCGAGCCGAAGGCGGCACCGGCGAACAGAGAGCGGATGGTATGCGGTTTCCGGAGCGCTGGCGCGTCCCGACCATATGACGTCTCACGCCGTCCTGCCCAGTCGTTCTCTACGTGGCTACCTGTCTTGCAGGTGGCCATGATCCTTGTGGAGCGAACCTGCTCCCACCCGAAAGGCGCGCACTTGGCATCCGGCGCCGAACTCGACATCGGAGGGGCAAGCGCTGATGGCAGCTTGTGGCGCGGCATCCATCGAACCTGCTTCGGCCGATGGCATCGCCTAGCCGCGCCGCTAAAGCCGTTTTCCGCCGGCGGCAAAAAGGTGCGCGTCGGCCGGCGTGAAACCGAGGCGAACGGGTGCATCCAATGCCACCTCCCTCTGGCCAGCCAGGGCGGCGGTCATCTCCGTCGCGCCATCGAGACGGACGCGGACGATGGTCTCGTTGCCGAGGCGCTCGACCAGCGTCACGACGCCGCCGATCGGTCCGGTGTCGTCAAGCTGGAGCGCGTGGGGCCGGACGCCTAGGGTCAGCCTGCCACCCTGCGCCATGCCTTGCCGTTGATCGACGATGGCGGGAGAGGCGAGCAGCGGGCTTGCGATGCGGACGCCATCGTCGGTGGCGCCATCGACGGTCACCTCGATAAAGTTCATCTTGGGCGAGCCGATGAAGCCGGCGACGAACAGGTTGGTCGGGTGGTTGTAGAGTTCCAGCGGCGAGCCGATCTGTTGCACGATGCCGCCCTGCAGCACGACGATCTTGTCGGCCAGCGTCATGGCTTCCACTTGGTCGTGCGTCACATAGATCATGGTGGCGCCGAGGTCGGTGTGCAGGCGGGCGAGTTCCATCCGCATGTCGACGCGCAGCGCTGCGTCGAGGTTGCTGAGAGGCTCGTCGAACAGGAATACGTCGGGCTCGCGCACGATGGCCCGGCCGATGGCGACGCGCTGCCGCTGGCCGCCCGAGAGCTGGGCCGGCTTGCGGTCGAGCAAATGCTCCATCTGCAGCACCCGCGCCGCCGCCCGGATCTTGGCGTCGCGCACATCCTTGGGGGTGCCTGCGAGCTTCAGGCCGAAACCGACGTTGTCGTAGACGCTCATGTGCGGGTAGAGCGCGTAGGACTGGAACACCATGGCGACGCCACGGTCGCGCGGCTCGACGTCGTTGACGAGCCGGCCGCCGATTTCTATCCGGCCCGAGGTCGTTTCCTCCAGCCCCGCGACCATCCTGAGCAATGTGGACTTGCCGCAACCGGACGGGCCGACGAAGACCACGAACTCGCCGTGCTCGACGTCGAGATCCACGCCCTTGATCACCTCGACGGTGCCGAAGTTCTTGCGCACGTCCTGAAGTTTCAGTCCAGCCATAGAGGTATCTCCCATGCGGGGGCTAACGCCCGCTTTTCCCGAACCGGCTCCTCATCCCTTGACCGAGCCCTGAAGGAGCGCCGCGACGAAGTGGCGCTGGAAGGCGAGAAACAGGAGGACGGTCGGGGCCAGAATGAGCAGCGAGCCGGCGCAGAGCAGTGGCACGTCGGTGCCCCATTGCCCCTGGAAGGCGCCGAGGGCGCCGGCCATGGTGCGCAGGCTCGGATCCCTCACCAACACCACCGGCAGCAGGAACTGGTTCCAGGTCCACAGGAACAGCAGGATGGTCAGCGACATGATCGCCGGCCGGGCGAGCGGCACCTGAACGAGCCAGAATTCCTTCCAGCGCGTGGCGCCATCGAGCTGCGCCGCCTCGGTGAGGTCGTTCGGCACGTTGAGGAAATGGGCGCGCATCCAGTAGACCGAGAACGGCATGTAGAGGCCGATCAGCGGCAGGATGATGGCAAATCGGGTGTTGAGCAGGCCGAACGCCCGAACCTCGTAGTAGAGCGGCGTGATCACCGCTTCGAACGGCAGCGTGAGGCCGGCGACGAACACGAGGTAGATCCACTTGTTGCGGCCGCCGGTGAGCTTGGCGAGACCGTAACCGGCCATGGTGGCCGCCAGGACCGACACCGGCACGACGCCGAGCACGATCAGCGTGCTCGAGACCAGCAGCCGGCCCATGTTGGCGACCTCGAATGCCTTGGCAAAGTTGCTCCACTGCGGGTCGTCCGGCCAACTGAGACCGTTCGGATAGCTGCCGGAGGGGGCGAGCGCCGCCGTGAACATGCTGAGGAAGGGCAGCAGCGTCACCGTCATCAGCAGGGCGAGCAGCAGGTGCGCCAGCCATTTCCTAGGTTTGGCAGCCGTCATTTCTTCTCTCGCGCGTACCACTGGATGGGGGTGATGGCGATCAGCACCAGCACCATCAGGACGATGGCGAGGGCCGAGGCGAGGCCGACTTGCCGATGGGCGAAGGCGAGCCGGTAGATTTCGAGGCCGGGCACCATCGTGGTGATGCCGGGGCCGCCGCCGGTCGCGATGTAGACGATGTCGAAGCTGGCCAGCGCGGAGATGACCGTGACGGTGATGCAGACGCCGATCTCCTGCCGGAGGCCGGGCAGCGTGACGTAGCGGAACTCGTGCCACGGCCTGGCGCCGTCGAGCCGCGCCGCTTCGTAGAGGCTGGGATCGATCTTGGCGATGCCGGTGACCAGCAGCATGGTGCAGAGGCCAAGCAGAACCCAGGCGCCGATGATGCCGACGGCGGGCAGGGCGAAATCGAAATCGCCGAGCCAGCCGCGCGTCCAGTCGGCAAGACCGACGACGGTCAGCGCCTGGTTGACGAGTCCCGACGAGGCGAACATCCAGCTCCAGGCGATGCCGGCGGCGACCAGCGGAATGACCTGCGGCAGGAACAGCACGGTGCGCGTCAACGTGCCAAAGGTGCCGGCCATGTGGCCGCGGATGGCGGAAGCCACGGCGAGGCCGAGCAGGACCGGGATCACCGTGAAATAGAGCACCAGCTCGAAGGCGTTGCCGATGATGGAGAGAAGGTCGGGGTCGGTCAGCACCGTCACATAGTTGGCAAGCCCGGTGAACCGGGCCTTGCCGATGCCGTCCCAACGGAGCGTCGAGTAGTAGAGGGACATGACGAGCGGAGCCAGCACGAACACGGCATAGGCCGTAAAGGCCGGCAACACGAACAATAGGGCCGTGGCGCGGGCCTTCTGGCTCTTCCCGCCGGGGAAGAGCCGCGACATCCGCAGCCGGGTGTCTCCGGAGGGCGTTCCGTGGTTCATCTCGGGCTCCGCTCGTCTCTGTGGAATCCCGCCGCGTCAGCGGGAGAGTTCGGTCTCGTATTCCTTCTGAACGGCCTTCAGCAGACCGTCGGCCGTCTGCTGTCCGCCGATCATCTTCTGAAGTTCCGGCGTCCAGCCGGCAGCGAAGATGGCGCCGGTGGCATTGGCGATGAAGTCCATGGCGCCGTTGTCCTTGGCGAGCACCTGGCCGGCGGTCAGCGTCGCTTCGGTCACCGAGCCCGGCGTCACCGCGGGGATCGGCATGTCGGCCGGGCCGCCGGGGTTGGAGCCGCCGACCTCGACGTTGATCTTGCGCGCGTCGGTGTTGGTCGCCACCCAGTTGAGGAAGTAGGCAGCGCAGTCGGCGTGGGTCGCCTTGGCGGCGATGCCGAAGGTGAGCGGCGCCGACATGGTGGCGTGGCGACCGCCGGCTTCCACCGACGGCATCAGGAAGAAGCCGAACTTGCTCGCCGCCTGCTTGTCGAGGTTGCCCGACTCCCAGTCGCCGTTGAACATGAACAGGCCTTCGCCGCCGATGAAGCGGCTCATCATCTGGAAATACTCGATGGCGTTGGCATCCTTGGGGAAGTAGCCCGCCTTGATCCAGGCCTCGAGATGCTGGGCCGCCATGAGATTGTCGGGCGTGTCGATGCTGGCGCCTTCCTTCTGGAAGATCCAGTCGTTGATCGGCTCCGGCGCGCCATAGGCGCCCATCAGGTTCTGCAACGGGAAGGCGAGACCGCCGGTCGCCTTGTTCCATTGCATGATCGGCTGGACGCCGGCTTCCTTGGCCTTGGCGAGAGCCGCGTCGAGCTCGGCCAGGGACTTCGGCGGCTCGGTCATGCCGACCTTGGCGGCAAGCTCCTTGTTGTAGAACACGCCGGTCATCGAATAGTTGATGCCCATGGCGTAAAGCGAGCCGCTGCCGCGCGGCCGCCCGCCTTGCTCGACGCGCAACTGCACGAGCTGCGAGGGCGGGAACTTGTCCCAGCCGAAGGCCGTGAAATACGGGTCGAGATTGGCCAGCAGGTCGTTGGCGACGAGGTCGCTCATCGTCGGCAACCGGATGAGGTCCGGCGCGCCGTCCTCCGACAGCGTGCGCGGGCTGTTCTCCAGGAGGTTGGCGAACTGGTCTTCCTTGATGTTGAAGGTGACGTTCGGAAACTGCCGGGTGAACTCTTCCGCCAGCTTGGTCGGCAACGGGAAGCCGGTCTCGAAATAGGCGTTGAGCACCACGGGGTCGGCGCCGCAGCTGGGAGCGGCGAGGGCGCCGCCGGACAGCAGCGTCGCCGGAAGGGCGACGCCGAACATCAGCCTTATGGAAAGTCTGGCTCTCATGATCATCTCCTCCTTACACGCGGGCAAGCGGCGGCAGGCCGCTGCTTCTGCAAGTTCTCCATCCGCGCGCCCGGCTCCTCGGCCCGGGCGCGGCGGCCTCCTCACACCAAGGGACGCAGCGCGTCGATGATCGCCGTCGCCCGTTGATCCTCCGGCCCCATCATCCAGTTGGTGACGTAGCCAAATCCGATCCTCCGTTCCGGATCGGCAAAGCCGACCTGACCGCCGGCGCCGTCGTGACCGAAGCATTTCGGCCCGGTGTAGCGGCGGGCTTCCGAATCGAGCTGGAAGCCGGCGCCCCAGCGCGCATAGGGCGGAATGGCGGCGAACACCGGAGCGCCGCCGGAGCGCTCCTCGGTCGCGGCGGCGATCGTCGCGTCGTCGAGGAGGCGGGTGCCATTGGTGGCGGCGACCGTCGCCGACCAGATCGCGGCGAGCGCCCGCGCCGACGCGATGCCGCCGGCCCCCGGGATTTCCGCCGCCCTGATGCGGCGGGCGTTGAAGCCGCCGTCAGGGGTGACGAGATCGGCGGGCAGGGCGCCTCCCAGCGTCATCGCCTTATAGGGCCAGTTGGGCTCGGGCTTTGCCGCTTCAGTGACCCAGAGCTCGGTCAGCAGCGGGCTGACTTGCAGATGAGCCGGACGATCCGCCTCGCTGTCCGGCAGGCCGATCCAAGCATCGGCGCCGAGCGGGCCGGCGATCATCTCCCTGAAAACGCGACCGACGCTTTGGCCGGTCACCCGCCGGATGACCTCGCCGTTGAGCCAGCCGTGGGTGATGGCGTGATAGGCGTAACCGGTTCCGGGGTGCCACAATGGCTCCTGCGCGGCCAGCACCGCCGCCATGCGAGCCCAGTCGACAATGTCAGCCTCGGTGAGATCGGCCCGCGTCGCCGACAGGCCGGCCCGGTGGGCCAGGGCCTCGCCGACGGTGACCTCCGCCTTGCCGGCGGCGGCGAACTCGGGCCAGTAGCGGCTCACCGGCGCGTCGTAGGCAAGGCGCCCTTCCTGCACGAGGCGCGCCGACAGGATCGACAGCAATCCCTTGGTACAGGAGAACACAACCGATGGCGTATCGCCGGTCCAGACGCGTCCGTCGCGTTCGTCGGCGATGCCGCCCCAGAGATCGACGACCGTCTCGCCGTCGATCCGGACCGAGAGGGCCGCGCCCATGGTCGGCCGACCGGCGAAGCCTGCGGCAAAGGCGTCCGCCAGCGGTTCGAAGCCGGATGTCACGCTGCCGGAAACGAGGGGCATCATTGGTCGTTCTCCACGATGAGATAGCCGTCCGCACCGGTCGCAAGAGGCATCGGGTCGGAAAGACCCAGAATGTCGCCATCGTTCTGCATGCAGGCGAGGAGGACCGGCCGCTTCCGTCTGTCGAACGCGATACGTCCGGAATAGTGGCTCTCGGGCAGTAGAAGCCGTGCTTCCGAGAGTTGGAAATGCTCGAGCGAGTTCAGTGGCAGCGTCCAGATGCCGCCAGTGCCGCCGGCACGGTGCCCGGCAAGCTTGCTGCTGTCGCAGCTGAACACCATGTGCTGGCGATCCGCGACGGCGACGATCTGCATGACCTCGACATGGGCAAAGCCGCATCCCGGCAGCGATAGTGGCGGCGCCGCCACCCAATGGTCGAGGTCTCGCGACGTGGCATGGCCGACGACGCCTCGGTCGAGGGGATCGCCATACCGCGCTCGCGCGGTCACCAGCATGTGCCAGTTGCCGTCCGCGCCGCGAAAGACCCAAGGATCGCGCCAAGCTTCCTCGGGCCATGCCGATGACCCGAGCGTTTCGTACCAGCGGCAGTCGGCCGACAGTAGCGAGCCGGGGCGCTTCTGCCAGACGTCGAGATCGGCGGATACCGCCAACCCGACGGTCTCGACATTGGCCGGCCCCTTGTCGGAGAGAAACCGCGAACCGGTGTAGAACATGCGCCAGAGTCCGGCATCGTCCCGGACCACGCATCCCGTCCAGACGGCCGTGGCGTCGAACGCTCCGTTCTCGCCATGTTCCAGCACTGGGCCGAGATCGGTCCAGGTCGTGAGGTCGCTGGAAATGGCATGCCCGATGCTGGCGTTCCGATGGCGGGCATCGGGATGGCCGAGCGATCGCGGGGCATTCAGGAAATAGAGATGGTAGGCCGCCCCGTCATCGGCGATCCAGAAATCCCAAACCCAGCTTTGTGGCGGGCAGAAAACCATGGCGTGCCCCACAGTCCCTTGCTAAAACCATTTAGCAAATGCAATGTCAGGCGAAAGTTGTCAAGAGGCCATAGGTCCGGCTATCTCAGCCTCAATGGAAATGAACTGAAAAGCGGCAACGGAAGAGGTGGGAGCGATTGCAGAAAAAGCGGGTCACCCTGGCCGACGTCGCTCGCCTTGCCGGACTGTCGTCGACGGCCGCGTCGATGATTCTCACCGGCCGGCCGGATACCCGTCTTTCCGCCGAGGCGCACGCCAGGGTGCATGCCGCGGCGGCGGAGCTCGGCTATCGGCCGAACGTGGCGGCCCGCGCTCTCAGGACCGACCAGTCGCGGTCGATCGCCTTCATTTCCGATTACGTGGCGACCACGCGTTTTGCGAGCGGCCTCATTCGTGGCGCGCTTTCCGCCGCCGATGCCGCCAGGAACGTCATGCTGGTGCTGGAAACCGGCGGCGAGCCGGCCCGGACGCTCCGCGCCATCGAGGCGGCGCTCGACCGTCAGGTCGACGGCGTGATTCTTGCCGCCATGCGAGCTCGCGAGGTGTTTCTTCCGGATATCGCCATTCCCGTGCCGACCGTCATGCTGAACGGCACCAATGCGCGCTTTCTCACCTCGGTGCTGCCCGATGAGTTCGAAGGCGGGCGGAGCGCCGTCCGGCTCTTCGCCGAGGCCGGCATCACCGACCGTCTCGTCCTGGTCGGGCACAATCCCGACGAGGAGCGCGGACAGTTCCGCTCCGAAACCATCTCGCGGCGTCTCGCCGGCATTCGCTCCGAAATGGCCGTCCGAGGGCTGGCTTTCGCCGCCGAGCTGAGTTCGTGGGACTGGGAGGTATCGAACGGCTACGATCTGGTCCGCCGGCTGCTCAGGAAGGATCGTCCCAGGGGCCTTCTCTGTCTGAACGACCGTCTGGCGTTCGGCGCTTATCAGGCTCTCGGCGAGGCTCGTCTGTCCATTCCGGGCGATGTGGCGCTGGTCTCCTTCGACAACGACGAACTGGCGTCCTATCTGCGCCCAGGCCTCACGACGATCGGTCTGCCGCATCAGAAGATGGGTCAGCTCGCCGTCGAACTGCTGCTCGGCGCGGAGCCGGCGGCCGGAGAGCATCTGGTGCCGATGTCGGTTGTGCCGCGCGGTTCCCTGCCGGCCGCCGCTTCCTGATCGCATGGCCGGTCCTTCGCCATAGTTCCGCCCACCGCGCAACTCATGGAGGAGAAGCGCGTCGGCGAAAGGGCGTTTCGCCGGCCATCATGACGCCTTGAGCGCGGGAAAAGCCGGCTTTGTCGATGAAATTCCTTGAAAGGCGAAGAAAAGGATCGCAAGGAAGGCCGGAAAGGAACGGCGCGGCATCATGGTGAGCGACGACGGCACGGCGAAGGGCGGCGCGGGACGCGACGCCAAGGCGGAACGGGAGCGGCGCCTCGCCGAGGCGCTGCGTGAGAACCTCCTGAAACGCAAGGCGCAGGCGCGTGGCCGCCGCGCCGGTGAAGCCGATCAGCGCGCCGGACTGGCCGCCGCCAAGCCTGGCGTTGGCGAGACGCCGGGCGGTTCCGACGGTTAGTCCCACGCGAAGGGACAAGACCGAATGCGGATTTTTGCCGGTGCTGCCGGCCAGAGGTGAAGATGGACAAGATCAGGATCGTCGGTGGCAATCCGCTCAACGGCATCATTCCGATTTCCGGCGCCAAGAACGCGGCGTTGCCGCTGATGATCGCCAGTCTGCTGACCGACGAGACGCTGACGCTCGAGAATGTGCCCCGGCTCGCCGACGTGCGCCAGCTCACCAACATCCTCGTCAACCACGGCGTCGATTACGGCGTCAACGGCAAGCGCCAGGGCGAGGGGCTGCTCACCGGGCAGACCGTCTCGCTGACCGCCCGCTCGATCACCGACACCACCGCCCCCTACGAACTGGTCTCCACCATGCGGGCCAGCTTCTGGGTGATCGGTCCGCTGCTCGCCCGCATGCACGAGGCGCGCGTGTCGCTGCCGGGCGGCTGTGCCATCGGCACGCGACCGGTCGACCTGTTCCTGATGGGCCTTGAGAGGCTGGGCGCCAAGATCGACGTCGAAGGCGGCTACGTGGTGGCGAAGGCCCCGGGCGGCCTTGTCGGCAACCGCGTCGTCTTCCCCAAGGTGTCGGTCGGCGCCACGCACGTCATCCTGATGGCGGCGACCCTTGCCAAGGGCGAGACGGTGATCGAGAACGCTGCCCGCGAGCCCGAGGTCGTCGATCTCGCCCGCTGCCTCTCCTCCATGGGTGCCCGCATCTCCGGCGCCGGCACGTCGACCATCGTCGTCGAGGGCGTCGATCGCCTGCGCGGCGCCCGTCACCGCGTCGTTGCCGACCGTATCGAGACCGGCACCTACGCCATGGCCGTGGCGATGACCGGCGGCGATGTGCTGCTGGAGGGCGCTGAAGCATCGCTGCTCGAAGCGCCGATCGAGGTGTTGCGCCGGGTCGGAACCGAGATCGAGGAGACCAACGACGGCCTGCGCATCCGGCGCAACGGCGCGGGCATCGTGGCCGCCGACATCGTCACCGATCCCTTCCCCGGCTTCCCCACCGACCTGCAGGCGCAGTTCATGGCGCTGATGACGCGCGCGCGCGGCACCGCCCGCATCACCGAGACCATTTTCGAGAACCGTTTCATGCATGTGGCCGAGCTCGCCCGCTTCGGCGCTCGCATCAGCCTCGAAGGGCAGGTCGCCACCGTCGAGGGCGTCGAGCGCCTCAAGGGCGCGCCGGTGATGGCCACCGATCTGCGCGCCTCGGTGTCGCTGGTGATCGCCGGCCTCGCCGCCGAGGGCGAGACGGTGATCAACCGCGTCTATCACCTCGATCGCGGCTTCGAACGGCTGGAAGACAAGATCGGCCGCTGCGGCGCCGTCATCGAGCGGATCAGCGGCTGACCGCCATGACTATCGTGGTCCGCGAAGCAGAAGCGAGCGATGAAGGGGCGTGGCGTCGCCTGTGGTCGGGCTATCTCGGCCATCTCGACTCCACCGTGCCGAACGAGGTCACGGCCCACACCTGGGCTCGCATTCTCGATCCGGCGAGCCCGGTGTTCTGTCGCCTCGCGGTGGTGGATGGCGTCGTCGTCGGCTTCGCCGTCTGTCTTCTGCACGAGGGAAGCTGGGCGCTGACGCCGCATTGCTACCTCGAGGATCTCTTCGTTGCCCCCGAAAGCCGGGGGCGCGGCGCCGGCCGGGCGTTGATCGAGGACATCCGGGCGCTTGCCAGGACCAAGGGCTGGGACCGCCTCTACTGGCACACCCGAGAGGACAATCCCGCCCGCCGTCTCTACGACGGGTTCGCGGAGGCGAGCGGCATGGTCGTCTACAAGCTGACGCCCTGATCGCGGCGAGGCGCCACGGTACGCTGGTCTGGCATTGATATGGCTGAAAGCTCCGG
This sequence comes from Pleomorphomonas sp. T1.2MG-36, assembly GCF_950100655.1. Taxonomy (NCBI): domain Bacteria; kingdom Pseudomonadati; phylum Pseudomonadota; class Alphaproteobacteria; order Hyphomicrobiales; family Pleomorphomonadaceae; genus Pleomorphomonas; species Pleomorphomonas sp. T1.2MG-36. Next base: position 430,447 of record NZ_CATNLY010000023.1, on the reverse strand, counting down.
CATAATGGCGGCTCGGCCGAGCGCCGCCTGTCTGGGAGGACCGGATGCCATGACCGCTGCCGCTTTCGACCCCGAACTCGATCTGCTCTTCGAACGCGTCGTGCCGACGCCGAGGCGTCTCGTCTGGAGGGCCTGGACCGAACCTGAAACGCTGATCAAGTGGTTCTGTCCCCGCCCTTGGGAAACGGTGAGCTGCGACATCGACCTCCGGCCCGGTGGCCGCTTTGCCACGGTGATGCGCTCGCCCGAGGGCGTCGAGGTTGCCGGCGCCAACTGCTATCTGCTCGTCGAGCCAGAAAGGCGGCTGGTGTGGACGTCGGCGCTGACGCCCGGCTTCCGGCCGCACGCCCAGCCGACCAGTGACGCCGACTTCGTCTTCACCGCCGATCTGACCTTGGGCGAGGAGGCCGGTGGCACGCTTTACCGGGCGCACCTCATGCACGCCACGGCCAAGGACCGCCAACGGCATGAGGATCTGGGGTTCCAGGACGGCTGGGGCGCCGCCCTCGACCAACTCGTCGAGGCCATGGCCGGCCAGCTCTGATCGCCGATGCCGCCACCGAGGCGAGCCGGCCTGTTTCCGTCGGTATCCAAGGCGGCAAAGCCTTGCTTCGCCGTCTCATCCGCCCTATCTCAAGGCAACCTCGGCGGGGCGAGTTTCCACTTGCATCCCGCCGCCCTGACAGGAGCGGAACGCCCTCCATGGACATGCTGAAACTCGCGGCTCTCGACGCCGAAGACCTCAAGGTGATTGCCGCCCACGCGCAGGACGCCGTCGGCAAGGTCGGCGATATCGTCTGGCGGCCCGGCGAGCATCGCCTCACTCTGGAACTCAATCGCTTCGCCTGGGAGAAGGCCGGCGCCCGCAGCAAGGAGCGCCGGCGCACCCTTCTGCACTTCGCCCGTGTCGAGGCGGTCAAGTCGGCCCATATCCGGCGCGATTTTCCCGACGCCATCGTCAGCCTGCTCACCATTCGCTTCGAGGGGCAGGACGATGACCCGTCGGGGCGGATCTTCCTCGAGTTTGCCGGCGGCGGCTCGATGCGGCTCGATGTCGAGTGCATCGAGGCGAGCCTGACCGATCTCGGCGCTGCCTGGGCTACCGAGCACCAGCCCAGCCACGATCTCAACTGACCGCCCGCCCCTTTCGTTCTTCCGCTGGAGAGACCCGTGGCTATCCGCCTCGATAACTGCGAGCCCGATTTCGAGGCCCGCTTTGCCGCCTTCCTGACCACCAAGCGCGAAGTGTCGGCCGATGTCGATGCCGCCGTCGCCGACATCATCGCCGACGTGCGTGCCCGCGGCGACGCAGCGCTGCACGACTGGACGCAGAAGCTCGACCGCTTCGACAGCCGCGCCTCAGGCCTCCGCGTTTCCGAGGCGGAGATCGACAAGGCCATCGCCGCGGTCAAGCCCGAGGTGATGGAGGCGCTGAAGCTCGCCCGCGACCGCATAGAAAGCCACCACGCGCGCCAGAAGCCGAAAAATGATCGCTACATCGATGCCATCGGCGTCGAGCTGGGGTCGATCTGGACAGCCATCGAGGCCGTCGGTCTCTACGTGCCGGGCGGCACGGCGAGCTATCCGTCAAGCGTGCTGATGAATGCCGTGCCGGCCAAGGTGGCCGGCGTCGATCGCCTCGTCATGGTGGTGCCGACGCCGGGCGGAGAGGTCAATCCGCTGGTGCTGGCCGCCGCTCGCCTGGCTGGCGTCGATGAGGTCTATCGGGTCGGCGGGGCGCAGGCGGTGGCGGCGCTCGCCTATGGCACCGACACCATCCGGCCGGTGGCCAAGATCGTCGGCCCGGGCAACGCCTATGTCGCCGCCGCCAAGCGCCGCGTGTTCGGCACCGTCGGCATCGACATGATCGCCGGGCCGTCGGAAGTGTTGATCATCGCCGACGGCGACAACGATCCCGAATGGCTCGCCGCCGACCTTCTCGCCCAGGCCGAACATGACAAGGCGGCGCAGTCGATCCTGATCACCAATGATGCGGTTTTGGCCGTCGCGGTCGAGCGGGCCGTGGAGCGTCAGCTCGCGGCGCTGCCGCGCGGCGGCATTGCCGCCGACTCCTGGCGCGATTACGGCGCCATCATCCATGTCGATAGGCTCGACCGCGCTGTGGCGCTCAGCGACCGCATCGCTCCAGAACATCTCGAGCTCGCCGTCGCCGATCCCGAAGCCATGCTCGCCCGTATTCGCAATGCCGGTGCCGTCTTCGTCGGCCATCACACGCCGGAAGCGGTCGGCGACTATGTCGGTGGGTCCAACCACGTCTTGCCGACCGCCCGTTCGGCCCGCTTCTCATCGGGCCTCGGCGTGCTCGACTTCATGAAGCGCACTTCGCTCCTGAAGGTCCCGCCCGCCGCGCTGAAGCAGATCGGACCAGCCGCCATCACGCTCGCCGAGGTGGAAGGCCTCGGCGGACATGCGCGGAGCGTCTCGATCCGGCTCGAGTGATCGCTACTTGTCGGTCTTGCAGGTGTTGACGCCGATGAGCGTGTAGGCCGGGCAGAAGTTCAGGAGCGCGGTCGCCACCAGGACGACGCCGACGAGACCCACGAGCCATGCCCAGCCGCCGAGGCCGGCGAAGGCCATGCCGGCGAGCGATGGCACTGCGATGATGAGAAGGATGAGACCGGCGATGAGCCGGACGAGGCGGTCGGTCGAGCCGACGTTCTTGATCATGGCACGCTCCTTTTTTGCCTCGGATCTTCAATCCGCAGTAAAGAGGTAGTCCTCGCCGACACGGTCGGCAACGCGCCAAAGTGCGAGAATCTCAACAAAAATGCGCGACTGAAGCCGCGCATTCCTGCCTGGGTGTAGTGGCCTCGCTCAACCCGCCCTGAGACTCTTGACGAAGTTGGCAACCTCGCCCTTCAGGTCGGCCGCCTGCGTTTGCAGCGCGCCGGAGAGTGACATCAACTGCGTCGCGGCCGACCCCGTCATCTCGGCGGCGGTACCGACACCGGAAATGTTCTCGGTGACGTCGCTCGCCCCGTTGGCGGCCTTGTGAGTGTTGCCGGCAATCTCCGTCGTCGCGGCGCCCTGCTCCTCGACGGCGCCGGCGATCGACTGGGTGACGCCCTGGATGGTGCCGATGGTCGAGACGATCAGCGAGATGCTGTCGACGGTGACGGATGTCGCCGCCTGCATTTCCTGGATCTTGCTGGCGATCTCTTCCGTGGCTTTCGCGGTCTGGCCGGCGAGGTTCTTCACCTCTGAGGCGACGACGGCAAAACCCTTGCCCATTTCCCCGGCGCGAGCCGCCTCGATGGTGGCGTTGAGGGCGAGGAGGTTGGTCTGCTCGGCGATCGCCCGGATCAGCTCGACCACCTCGCCGATGCCTTGCGCCGAGGCGGACAGCGCCTTGACGTTTTCGCTTGAGCGCTGGGCTTCGCCAGCGGCCGTGCGGGCGATATCGGCCGAACGCGTCACCTGGGTGGTGATCTCGCGCACCGACGCCGAAAGCTCCTCGGTGCCGGCCGCCACCGTCTGGACGTTCTCCGACGCGGTCTCGGCGGCGCCGGCGACGGCCTGGGCCTGCCGGCTGGTCTCCTCGGCGGTCGAAGCGAGGTTGCGGGCTGCGTCGGCGACCTCGCTCGACGAGTGGACGAAGCCTTCGGCCAGCGTGCCCATAGCCTCCTCGAAGCGGTCGGCGATGGCGGCGCGCTCGGCGATGAGCCGCTCGCGGTTGCTCGCCTCGGCCTCGGCACTGGCGAGCCGCAGCCGTTCCGTCTCCATGAGGCCGTCGCGGAACACCTTTAGCGTACCGGCCATCTTGCCGATTTCGTTCTTCGCATCCGCATGGGGAATGGCGGCGGAGAGATTGCCGCCGGCCACCTCGCCCATCGCGTCGGTAATCCGATGCAGCGGCCGGACCACGCCGTAGAAGACGAAGGCAAGCGCGCCGAGCGCCAGGACGAGGCCCGCCGTGATGGTGCCGGCCGTGAGGACGAAGGCACTGCGATAATCGGCGACCGCCTCGGCCTGGGCTACGGCCGTGTCGGCATTGATCTGATCGATGCCCGACTGCAGCGCCGCGATGACGGCGTTGAACGGCGGCTGCGACGTCTTGTTGAGAATCGCCGAGGCTTCATCCGGTTTGCCGTCGACCATCTTCTGGTAGATGTCGTTGTGCATGGCGACATAGGTCGGCCAGTTCGCCTTGAAGGCCGCCAGCACCTCCTGCTGCTTCGGCAGGTCGGCGATCAGGCCGGCAAACTCGGTCACCGCCTTGTCGACGTCGGCGATCGACTGGTCGGCAAGATCCTTGGCCTTCTGCCGTTCGCCGGCATCGGTGATTTGGGCAAGGCGGGCCGAACGGACGCGCAGGCGCGTCGTCGCATAGCGGATTTCTCCGAGGCTTCTGACCAGCGGCAGCTTGTGATCCGCGAACTCGCTGATCCGCTCGTTGGCGGCCGACAGCTGGGAGACGGCCACCCATCCGAGGCCGCAAGTCATCAGCAGCAGCGCGACAATGGTCGCCATCAGCGAAGTCTTGAGGGAAATAGTCATGAATACCCCCGAGGCAAAATGCATCTGAGGGGTATTACAAGCTTGCTTTGTTAACGAAGGATTTCGGATCGGAGAGCGCGGGTAATACTACGTGCTTTTCTTGACCAAAAGCGTAGAGTTCTCTCCTCCGCCCGGAAATATGCTGAAATCTGAAAGTATCAACAGAAGTAGACCGGCCGGTCCAAGCACCTGGGGGGCGGAAGGGCATGCCCCTCCGCCCCGATCCGTCTCAGGTGAGGCTCTTTTCGAGCAGGGACGCGACGGAGGCTGCGAAAGCCGCCGGGTCGCTCGGCGCTTCGCCGTCGAGAATGCGCGCCTGTCCGAAGAGGAGCGGCGCTGCCGCCGTCACCGCCGCCGTATCGCCGGCCGCCGCCTTGGCCGCCAGCGCCTTGATCAGGCTGTGCCCGGCGTTGAGTTCCAGCACCGGCTTGCCGAGGGCAGCCTTGCCTTCCTGGCGGGCGACCAGCTTCTCGGTCATGCGGTCGAGGCCGAAATCGGAGGCGACGAGACAGACCGGACTGGTGGCGAGGCGGACCGACGGGCGCACGTCGGCCACGTCGTCCTTCAGCGCGTCCTTGAGCGCCGCGACGAGGCCGGCCATCTCGGCGCCGGGCTTCTCGGCCTTGTCCGCCTCGAGCGGCTTGACGTTGTCGAGGTCCGCCTCGCCCTGCGTTACCGACTTGAAGGGCTTGCCCTCGAAGCCGAGCGCCGTGCGCACCCAGAAGGCATCGACGGGATCGGTGAGGATCAGCACCTCAAGGCCGCGCGCCGCGTATCCTTCGAGATGCGGCGAGGCCAGCACCTGCTTCTCGTCTTCGCCGAGGGCGTAGTAGATCGCGGTCTGGTTTTCCTTGAAGTCCTTGACGACGTCGGTGAGCGACCGCCAGCCGTCGCCCGAGGTGGTGGTCTTGAAGCGGACGACCTTGAACAGCTCGTCGCGGCGCTCCGGCGCCTCGTAGAGGCCTTCCTTGATCACCGCGCCGAAGGACGACCACACCTTCTGGAACAGGTCGGCGTCGGTCTCGGCCAGCTTGGAGAGCTCCGACAGCACGCGGCCGGTGACGCCCTTGGCGATCGTCTCCAGCACCGGGTTCTTCTGCAGCATCTCGCGCGACATGTTGAGCGGCAGGTCTTCGCTGTCGATCACGCCGCGCACGAAGCGCAGCCAGGCCGGCAGGATGTCCGCCTCGTCGGTGATGAACACGCGCCGCACGTAGAGCTTCACCCGGCCCTTGCGGCTGGGGTCGAACAGGTCGAACGGCTTCTCGCGCGGCACGAACAGCAGCACGTTGTACTCCTGCCGTCCTTCGGCGCGGTAGTGCAGCGTCAGCGCCGGCTCGTCCCAGGCGGTGGCGACGTGGTGATAGAACTCCTTGTACTCGTCGGCCGTCACGGCGGACTTGGGCTTCACCCAGAGGGCCGAACCGTCGGCCAGCTCGCGCGCGTCCTCGCCGCTGCCGAAGCGGATCGGTACCGGCACGTGCGCCGAATACTCGTGTACGATGCGTTCTAGCGTGTGCTCTTCGGCGTAGGAGAGCGAGTCGTCGTTGAGGAACAGCTCGACCACGGTGCCGCGTGCCGGCGCGTCGGCAAGCTCGACCGGCGTCAGTTCGAAGGTGCCGGCGCCATCCGACTCCCAGGCCCATGCCTCTTCGCTGCCAGCCTTGCGCGAAACGACGCGAACGCGGTTCGCCACCATGAAGGCCGAATAGAAACCGACGCCGAACTGGCCGATCAGCGCCTGTCCCTCGGCCTTGTCGGCAAGGCCGTCGAGAAAGGCGCGGGTGCCCGAGCGGGCGATGGTGCCGAGATTGTCCTTGAGCTCGTCGTGGCTCATGCCGATGCCATTGTCGACAACGGTGAGCGTCTTCTTGTCCTTGTCGGCCGATAGCGTGATGGCAAAGCCGCCTTCTCCGGCGAGCTGCGGCTCGGCGATGGAGAGATAGCGCAGCTTCTCGCAGGCATCGGCCGCGTTGGAGATCAACTCGCGCAGGAAGATGTCCTTGTTGGAATAGACGGAATGCACCATGAGGTGCAGCAGGCGGGAAACTTCGGCCTCGAAGCTGTGACGTTCCGTTTGCGTCATGGTCTCGCTCTTGTGGATGATGGGGGCCGGAAAAACCGGCGCGCGTCCGCTATGTGTTGCTAGGCAGGGCCGGTGTCAAGCGGTGTCGAGCCTTCGCGGGGCGCGATGGGCGGCAGGGACGAGGCATGCGTAAAACTCCTGCCCGGGTCGACTTTTGCCGGCTTCGTGGGGCGGGTCGACCGTGCTATGCCTCGGCGACGTTTTTCGCGGAGGACAGTCGTGACCGACACCGACAGTATCACCGGGCGCCTCGTATCGGTGACCCTCGATGCCGCCTCGATCGGCCAGATTTCGCGCGAGGTCGAGCACGAACGGCAAGTCGCGATCTTCGATCTTCTGGAGCAGAACTCCTTCGAGCCGGTGGGCGCGCCCGGCGGCGAGTTCGTCCTTCGGCTGTCGCTGGTCTCCAATCGCCTCGTGTTGCAGATCTTCCGCGCCGACGGCGAGCCCGTCACCACCCACATCCTGTCGCTGACGCCCTTCCGCCGCATCATCCGCGACTACTATCTCGTCTGCGACAGCTATTACGAGGCGATCAAGGTTTCGACGCCGAGCCAGATCGAGGCCATCGACATGGGCCGGCGAGCGCTGCATGACGAGGGCGCGCAGATCCTGCGCGACAAGCTGGCCGACAAGATCGCCATCGACAAGCTGACAGCCCGGCGGCTGTTCACGCTGATCGCCGTGCTGCGCTGGAAGGGCTGAACCGAAGCCTGGAGCAACTCCAGCAGAAGGGGGACCGGTTTTGCCTCCGGAGTTGCGTGACAACAAAGGGATGGAACATGCCGGGCGACACAGGGTTCGCCGTCTGATCGAAGCGCGGGCTTGGCCGATGGGAGGCTCATGACGGACGAGGAGGACACAGAGGCGGAGGTGAAGCAGCCCGGCGCGGTGCTGTTCGCCTGCTCGTTCAATGCGGTGCGCTCGCCGATGGCGGCGGCCATCGCCCGCCATCTGTTTCCCGGCAAGATCTTCGTCGATTCCGCCGGCGCCCGCCGTGGCGAGCTCGATCCCTTCGCCGTGACCGTGATGGACGAGATCGGCCTCGATATCTCCCGTCACAAGCCGCAGACCTTCGAAGATCTCGAGGACAGCAACTTCGACCTGATCATATCGCTTGCCCCGGAAGCCCACCACAAGGCCCTCGAATACACACGCTACAATTCGGTGGAGGCCGAATACTGGCCCACCGCCGACCCGACGCTGGCTTCCGGCTCACGCGAGCGCATTCTCGACGAATATCGGGCCGTTCGCGACCAGCTCACGGCCCGCATCAAGAAGCGACTCGGCTGGACGCCGTCCTTCGAACCGCGTCGCGAGGGCGTGCGGGAGATGGGGGCGAAGGCGGAGAACGGTTGATCGAGGGGGCGCCGACCGCTACGTCTGTCCTTCCACTCGCTTTTCTCTGCGTTTTTCGGCCTGGGTGGTTTATTTTGCGGCGCATTTCGGATAGTTATCCGCCACCAATTCCCGAAAACGGATCAATGCCCGCATGACCAAGGAAGAAGTCCTGGAGTTTCCAGGCGTCGTTTCGGAACTTCTGCCCAACGCGACTTTCCGCGTTCGTCTCGAGAACGACCATGAAATCATCGCTCATACGGCCGGCCGCATGCGCAAGAACCGCATCCGCGTCCTGGCTGGCGACAAGGTTCTGGTCGAAATGACGCCCTACGACCTCACCAAGGGCCGCATCACCTATCGCTTCAAGTAAGCGGCGCAAGGAGGCGGCGAGCCGCCCCGGCTCGATCCGGGATGCGGGCGGCTGTCTCCACGCCGAGCTGTCTAGGGTGCGCTCCCGATGACCAACCGTCCCGTCCTGGTTCTGGCATCTGCGAGTCCGCGCCGCGTGGCGCTGCTCAACCAGATCGGCATAGCGCCCGACCTGCTGCTGCCGGCCGACATCGACGAGACGCCGGGTCGGGCCGAGCTGCCGCGCCGTCTTGCCCGCCGTCTCGCCCGCGCCAAGGCGGAGGTCGCCGCCCATCGCGTGCCGCTGCAGGACTATCCGGGCCGCGAGGTGCTGGTGCTCGCCGCCGATACGGTGGTCGCCGTCGGTCGCCGCATCCTGCCGAAGGCCGAAACCTTCGCCGATGCCGAAGGCTGCATCGCTCTGCTGTCCGGCCGCACGCACCGCGTCTTCACCGGTCTGGCGCTGGCCACACCGTCCGGCCTGCGCGAAAAGCTGGTCGAGACGCGTATCCGCTTCAAGCGCCTGTCGTCGCAGGAGATGGCCGACTACCTCGCTTCCGGCGAGTGGCAGGGCAAGGCCGGCGGCTATGCCGTCCAGGGCTTCGCCGGCGCCTTCGTCGCCTCGGTGTCCGGCTCCTATTCCTCCGTGGTCGGCCTGCCCCTGCACGAGACGGCCAACCTGCTCGAAGCCGCCCGCTACCCGGTGCGTGCGCGCTGGGCCGACGGAGCGATCGCCTGATGGTCGCGCCGAAGGGCCCCCGCTGCCCCAACTGCGGCGAACCGACCGATCCGGTCTTCAAGCCCTTCTGCAGCAAGCGCTGCAAGGATGTCGACCTCAACAGGTGGCTGAAGGGGGCCTATTCGATCCCCGTCGTCGAATACGACGATCTTCCCTTGCCCGATGACGAGGGCGATGGCCGTCCCTGAGGCGGCCCTCGCCCAGATGCGGCGAGGTGGGCTGCGCTTCGCCCTTGAAATGGCTCGTCTTTCCATTCCTTGCCGGCGTAGTTGATTTTTCCCGTCAAACCCTCTGGACAGGTCCGCAAGGACTATCTATAAGGCCCGTGCTTCGCCGTTGGACGACACCAAACGCCCAGTGGATCGCGGCAAGTGCCTGAGTAGCTCAGTTGGTAGAGCATGCGACTGAAAATCGTAGTGTCGGTGGTTCAATTCCGCCCTCAGGCACCATTTCTCCAATTCAACGTTGATGAGACAATAGATTAGCAGCGTTTGTTTCGCTCGCTTTACCTGTTTTGCCTCATCTTTCGGGACATGCTGAGCGCTTCAACAGCGAGCCCTTCGTTCACACCGAAGTGCGCCATAGCAGGCTGGAGCACCACCGCACCGCTTGATGTAGCCTCTATCCCGCCGTGCCCACGGTGCTCCTCTCGCAGAGTGTCGGGTCGTCGTCCAAGAGCGGAACAGGGCCGTCGGGGCGGGATGCTTCGAAAAGCCCTTCCATCCGTCGTTTTCCCCTCGGCGTGCCGGACGCGGAAAGAACCCGTTGGAGCTTGTCTGCCACCAACGGGGTTCTGTTTTGGAGAAGCCGGCGCCCCGAGGTTCGGGCGCCTTACGCTTTTGCCGAAGCGGGAATCCGGGCGATTACCTTGATCTCGAAGTCGAAGCCGGCCAGCCAGGTTACGCCGACGGCCGTCCAGTTGGGGTAGGGGCGCTGGCTGAACACCTGCTCCTTGACGGCCATGATCGCCCCGAACTGCTGTTCCGGGTCGGTGTGGAACGTCGTGACGTCGACGATGTCGTCGACGGTGCAGCCGGCTGCTTCCAGCACGGCCTTGAGGTTGTCGAAGGCGAGCTGAACCTGGCGGCCGAAGTCGGGCTCGGGCGATCCGTCCGGACGGCTGCCGACCTGTCCGGACACGAACAGCAGATCGCCGGAGCGAATGGCGGCGGAGTATCCGTGCGCTTCATAAAGGGTGTGCCGGTTGGCCGGGAAGATGGCGTCACGTTGGGCCATGTCGATCTCGCTTTGCTGCTGGATAGGGATGCGGGCGCGGCCATGGCTCGGCTTCCCGCGCGTCATCATTTGATATACGATGCGTATGTGAACTAACTCGCATACGATCCGTATGTCAAGTTCATATACGTGACGTATGCGAAATGGAGCGGAACCGGTGGCACGGCGGCGTCAGGAGACGATGGAGGAGAACCGCGGCAAGCTGATCGCGGCAGCGCGCAAGGCCTTCGCGGAGAAGGGCTATTCCGCCGCGTCCATGGATGAGCTGACCGCCAGCGTCGGGCTGACGCGCGGCGCGCTCTACCATAACTTCGGCGACAAGCGCGGCCTCATGGCGGCGGTGGTCGACCAGATCGACACGGAAATGGCCTCGCGCGCCCAAAGGGTCGGCGCCCGGTCGGCGGACGCCTGGCTGGGCATGCTGGCCGAGGGCGTGGCCTATATCGAGATGGCGCTCGACCCCGAGGTCCAGCGCATCGTGCTTCTCGACGGCCCTGCCGTGCTGGGCGACCCCTCGCAATGGCCGAGCCAGGGGCGTTGCCTTCAGGTCACCAAACAGGCGGTGGAGCGGCTCATCGAGCAAGGGGTCGTGAAGCCTCTCGATGCTGAGGCGGTGGCAAGGCTTCTGAGCGGGGGCGCGCTCAACGCCGCGCTGTGGATCGCCGCCAGCGACAGGCCGCAGGAGGTTCTGCCGAAGGCCACCGAGGCTTTCCTGGCCCTCGCCTCCGGCCTTCTCGTGAAAGCGGCGTAGACCCTTCCTCTTCCTGTTAGGAATGATTCCAAACAAGTGCGGGTTACTGCTAACTTGAGAATGATTCTCATATTATCGTTAGATCGCCGCCGATGAACGCGTGATGCCGATCCGGCCAACGGATCGTCGGGCTGGAACTCAGCCGACGACCCAAGGGTTCGGACAAGACGGCACCCGGCCGCTACGCCGGGAGTGCGAAACCAGCGACGGAGAGCTGCGATGCGAAGGCCATTTTCCCCGAAACTCGTCCTTTTCCTTGGCGGCGCCATGCTGCTGCCCCTCATCGCCGCCTCGCCCGCCGCCGCCCACGTTAAATGGTTCGCGCCCTACATTGTCGGCGCGCCGCCGCAGCCGATCGCGGCGACGCTGGGCAACGTCTGGTTCTGGACCGGCATTCTCCTCGTCCTCGTGTTTTTCCTTGCCACCCGCCTCGTCGAGCGGTCGTCGGCTGGGGAGGCCATCCTGCAGGGCCTCGATCGTGCCACCGATCCGCTCTGGCTGCGGCTCGACGATTTCGTCCGCGTCGTCATCGGCGCCTTCTTCGTCGCCATCTTCGCCATCGGCGGCGTCTATCTGACGCCCGATCTCAAGACGCCGGCGGAGTGGGTGTCGTGGATGCAGCTCCTGATCGCCGCGCTGATCTTCTCGCGCCGCACGCAGCCGCTAGCCGCCGCCGGCATCATCGGCCTGTGGCTGCTGGCCCTGCGCGACTACGACATCTTCCACCTTCTGGACTATCTGGCGCTGGGCGTCGGCGTCGCCGCCTATCTGGTGCTGGAGGCGCTGCCGAACCCGGAGTTGCGGGCGCGTCGCTTCGAGGTGCTGCGCTGGGGCGTCGCCATCGCGCTGATGTGGTCGAGCCTTGAGAAGTTCGCTTATCCCGACTGGTTCTATCCGCTGGTGGTGGAGAAGCCCTTCCTGACCTTCGGCATGCCACGCGACGTGTTCATTCCGATGGCCGGCGTCGCCGAGTTCACCATGGGCTTCGGCCTGATCTGGACGCCACTGGTGCGTCGCCTGTCGGCCATCGCTCTCTTCGTCATCTTCAATGCCGCCGTCTATCCCTTCGGGCGCGTCGACCTGATCGGCCATGCCCTGATCATGGCGATCATCGTCGCCATCGCCGCCGATCGGACCCGCGAGGTGCATTTCCTGCCTGCGGTGAAACGGGCGCTGGCCGGCGTGCCGGCCGGCATCGCGGCGGCGCTGGTCGTCTTCGCCTCCGGGTATTGGGGGCTGCACGTGGCGATCTACGGTGCCGAGGGCAACGTCGGCGCGGCGCCGGCCGAGTATCTCACCCACACGCCCAATGCCGAGCATCCTCATGGCGTCACCGGCATGAGCGGCGTGTCCGACGCCGCCACCGCCGAGGAGGCCTATCGCCTCGCCATGGACCGAATGCACGGACCGATGATGAGCGGCATTGCCGATGCGGATCCGGATGCCGCCTTCGTGCGCGGCATGATCCCGCACCACCAGGGCGCTATCGACATGGCGGACATCGTGCTCAAGTTCGGCAAGGACCCGCAGAACCAGCACTTCGCCCGCGAGATCATCGACATGCAGACGCGCGAGATTGCGGAAATGCGGGCCTGGCTGCGCCAGCGCGGTATCTCCGAGTAAGCCTATACGTCGGCCTCACCCCGACCGGGCGAGGCCGACGTTCAGCGCCGGTATCTCACCCTCGCAGTCGTCCCTGGCCGGATCGGGCAGCGTGGCGCAGATGTCTTGCAGCCTCTCCTCGTCGAGCCTTTCGATACCGACGAAGTGGTTGCGCGCCTCCGAACTGAGGATCAGTTCGTCGATCTTGGCTTGCAAGGCCTTGCCATCCCGGTTCTGCGAACTCTGCAGGATGAACACCATCAAGAACGTGGCAATGCTCGTCAGGGTGTTGATGACGAGCTGCCACGTTGCCGAAAAGCCGAAGACGGGGCCGGAAATCGCCCAGATCAGAAGGATCGCCACGGCAAGGGCGAAGGTCGGCGGTCGTCCCGACCATTCGGAGAGGACCGAAGCAAAGCGCGCAAAGAGGGTCGTGGAACTCGCTCCGCTCATGCCGGCCTCGCATGTTCTGGGAAAGGATCGTGGACGGCCGGCTCGCGGCAGGGCACACGCCAATATCCGGATGTGACAACCTGGTGGGGCGGCAGCGCCGCCTCGAAATGCTCGCGCAGTTCCAGCGCGGCGGCGCGCTCGGCCGCCACCCAGACCGCCGTCGTCGGTGTTATGGCTGCGGTGCGCATGGCCCGCATCAACAGGTGCCCGGGCTCAGCCGCGCCGCGCGGCAGAAACCGCACGGCAACGGACGGTGGCGCGTCGAGCGGCAGAACGTCGCGCTCGTCGGGCACTTCCAGCCACACCTTGCCGCGCGTGTCATGCGGCAGACCGGCGACGATGGTCGCAACTGCGGCAAGGCCGGTCTCGTCGGCGCCCAGCAACAACTCGTCCGGTGGCCAAGCCAGCCTGAAGCCATGCCGGGGTCCGGAAATCTCCACCCGATCGCCTGGGCGGGCGCGGCGCGCCCAGCTTGCGCAGAGGCCGTCATGCATCGCCATGTCGATGGTGATCCGGCCGTTGGAGCGGTCGCGGACGGTGTAGGCCCGGCCATGCTTGCGCCCCTCGCCGGACCAGGGAACGTGCAGCTTGATCCACTCGGCGGGCTTGGCCGGCCTGTCTGAGACGGGTTCGAGTTCCCGCAGGACGATGCGGCGCATATGCGGGGTCAGGTCGAAAGCCCCGACAACCGTGGCAGGGCGGCGCCGATTGGCCCGGCGAATGGCGTCGAAGCGGTCGGCGTGGTCGATGGGTTGCGGGAACATGGACGTCTCCCGATCTGGGAACCAGTGACACGGGAAAGTGGAAGCTAGCGGCCGGTGGCGTGGGCGCACACGACAGCCCGCCCGCCCCGGGAAAGGGGCGAGACGGGCGACGGTGTGTGTCGAACGGCCGCTCCGTGATGCGGCCGCCCAACAAAAGGCAGGGGAGCGGTGCGTCAGCCCGGCGGCGGCCGGCGCGTCAGGTCGTCGACGCGCGGGTCCAGCGTCGGGTCGAAGCCCGTCCACCCGCTCTCGCGGTAGAGCTGTTCGCGCTCGGTGAGATTGACCGGTGGCGTTTCATCGAGAAGGCGCGCCACCATGGCGTCCTCGCTGTCGTCGACGCGCACCGTCACCATGGTGCCGCCGCGCCGGATGGCCTCGGCATAGACCTGCGCCTCTTCCGCGGTGAGGCCGGAACTGGTCAACGCGTCGACGATGCCGCCCGCCACGCCGCCGGCCACCGCGCCGGCCGCGAGGCCGGCCAGTGTGGATACGAACCAGCCGGTCGCCACGATCGGGCCGAGGCCCGGAATGGCGAGCATGCCGACGCCAGCAAGCGCGCCGGCGCCTCCGCCGAGCACCGCGCCGATGCCGGACCCGGCAGCCGTGGCTTCGGCGCCGTCGCTCACGCGATTGTCTTCGCTTTCGGGGGAGATGACGGAAATGTCGTCATTGGAGATCCGGGCTGCGCGGAGACGATCAACGACCGCCATGGCGTCGGACCAAGTGTCGTAAAGTCGGGTGTGCGTGCTCATGATGCTATCCTTCCCAGTGTGTCGCTTTTGACTGTGGCTTAGAGGCTGTCCGGTCGGGAGGCGCCGCACTTATTCAGTGCTGATGGTGCCCTTGTAGTCGACGGCCACGGCGACGGTTGCGCCGTTGCGGCGGGCATGGCCGCGCCAAATGCCGTCCTCGGACTGAACGAGGCCGGTCACTTCGGTATAGCCGGCCTCTTCGAGCCAGGACCTCGCCTGCGCCTCGGTGAAGCTGTTGGCGCCCGGCGTCAGGTTCTCGTCGGACGGGCTCGTCTGCGCCGGAGGCGTGTTGGGTGCCGTCGGCGCGGCGGGGTCCGGCGCAGGGGTGGCCGGTTCGGTGGAGGTCTGGGCAAACGCGCTGGTGCTGAAGGCAAGAGCGGTGGCCATGCAGAGTGAGGCGAGCTTCATCGGAATCTCCTCGGACGTTGGGGTTATTGCCGGTCAAGCGGAGCCGAGAGACGGCACCTGCCGGTGACTTTGGAGAGCGGCGGAGGCGATGTTTCGACCTCACCGCACCGCCTTTTCAACGTCCCGCAGCGGCAATAGTTCCACTGCCGGTGCCAGGGTATTTCGCCTCAACCGGAACACACCTTGACGTACACTGATGGTTGTCTGCGTCCGGCGGCAATTTTCGTGTGAATGGGATGCAAGACGGAACCGTTTCGTGTCTGAGGAATTCAGTTGGAAGCGTTTCGTCCAATTCAGCGGGTGGCCGATCTTGCGACCGCCCGTTGGTCCATATCGGCTCGAAACTCAAAAGCGCATCATGATGTCCGATGATATTCTTTCTTACTTGCCGGCTATGCGTGCCTTTGCGCGCTCCTTGTGTGGCAACGCCACCGATGCCGACGACCTGGTCCAGGAAACCCTGCTGAGAGCGATCGAGAACATCTCCAGCTATACGCCCGGCACCAACTTGCGGGCCTGGTTGTTCACGATCATGCGCAATCGCTTCTATTCCAACTGCATCAAGCGAAACCGGGAACGAACGGGCGACGAGGACTGCGCCTCCCAGCAACCGACGATCTCGGCGCCCCAGGAATGGCAGGTGCGCATCAGGGAGCTTGAGCAGGCCCTGGAGGAGCTGCCCGTCCACTATCGCGAGGCGATCGTGCTGGTGGTGGTGCTCGAGGAGAGTTACGCCAGGGCCGCCGAAATCCTCGAATGCGACATCGGCACGATCAAAAGTCGCATCAATCGTGGCCGCCGAATGCTGCGCACCGCCATGGGCGAGGAAATCTAGCTATCGGCTCAGGCGGTCGACCGAGAGCTGGCAACGCCAACAGCGAACCAATCGGGATGGAACTTCTCTAGGGGTTATCGGTTGGATTATTCGCGCGCCGTGAGGATGCGCCGAGGCTGCCGTCTCGTGAACGGCAAGCCGCAACGGTTTCAAGCGCCGGCGGTTGGAGGAAGACAGCCTTGCTTTCCTTCTCCGAGGTGCACGCCGAACGAGTTCATCGCCACATCCCCCAGGAGGGCAAGACCATGGACGATATCCGTGAACACTATCTGGCCTGGCTTCGCGACGCCCATGCCATGGAAGAACAGGCCCTGACGATGATGCGCGGCATGTTGTCGCGCCTCGAGAACTATCCGGTCCTTTGTGCCCGGATGGAAAAGCACGTCGCCGAAACTGAGCGCCAGGCCGAATCCCTCCGGAAGCTGCTTGAAGGGCGCGATAGCGGCGCCTCCGTGGTCAAGGACACGCTTGGCAAAGCGACGGCCCTCGGTCAGGCTCTCGGCGGCATGTTTGCCGACGACGAGGTGATCAAGGGCGTGATGGCGAGCTACACTTTCGAGCAGATGGAAATCGCCGCCTACAAGGTGTTGATCTCGACGGCCGCCGTTCTTGAAGACACCACGGCGATCTCGATTTTCGAAGAGAACCTCGCCGAAGAACAGGATATGGCCGACTGGTTGTTCGATCATCTCGATCAGACGACGCGCATTTTCCTGGCTCGCGACGAAGCCGGTCTGCCGGCACGCCGGTAATGTGACCCGGATTGTAGCAGGTCGATTGAACAAGCCGTCGCGTATCTCGCGGCGGCGGCCCCCTCAGCGGCTCACTCTGATCGCTGGGTGTCGCCCTTCTCCCGCTGGCGGTCGATCAACTCGCCGAGCTGCACGGCCAGCTCGCGCAAGCGCTCCGGCACCGGCTCGGCGGCGATGGCATCGACGAGTCGTCGGGCTGTCGCCTTCAACTGGTCAAGGTCACCCTCAGGTCGTTGTTCGCCGCATGGGTCGTCTGGGAGAAGATGGTTTGAAGACATGATCGCTACAGCATAGGCGCACCGTCTGAAAACCTTATTACCTGGCAAAGCGCGCCGAAACCGGAATCTCCTGCGAAATGGTCGGTTTATCTTCGGTCGGTTTCAATTCGCCGCCCCGGTTCGTGCGGATCGCGAACCGGGGCGGTTGGCGAGAGGACGCCTAGACGTCTGTTGTCTTTGGCTTATCGCCGAATTGTTCGGTTGCCGAGCCGGTTGGGTTCGCACCTGAATCGACGGCCGAACGCACACGAAGATTGTTCTGGATATGGCCGACGCCAGCGCACTGTTCGGCGCAATCCTCGGCCATTCGCTTGGCCAGCCGTGAGTCGACATAGCCGGAAAGGGTGACTTCCCCTCCCGAGACTTCGACGGTGATGTCCGAAGCGTCCAGGCGATCCTCATCGCTCAGCCGGTCGCTGACGTCATCCCGGATCCTCTCGTCTGAACGCACATACCCCTTCGGCCCCTTGCCGCGGAACGACCCCGATTGTCCCGACGAACCCTGTTCGCCGGATCGGGCGTCGGTGGCCACGTAGCGGCTGATCCAGTTGTCTCTCTGCGGCCAGCCCCCTCGCGGCGAGCTGCGCGAGGGATCCTGGCCGGTCCGGTCGCCGTAGCGCGGATCAGGGCCGCTGCCGAAACGCGAGCCATATCCCTCGCCGTCGGAGAAGCGGTCCGTCTCGCCGAGAGACGGATCTCCAACCCGCCCGCCAATATCGGACCGGCCGGAATCGCGCCGGGCAAAGTCGAAGGCGTGGCCTCCCTCCCGTTCGAAGGGCCGATCGGAGCCACCGTAGTAGCCGCCTGCGCCGCGGCCATATCGCCGGTCGCCATAATCCAAGCCTTCCCGATCGCTTCTGCCATCATGGGAGTCCTCGCCGGGACCGAAGTCCTCGAAGCGCCGCCGCAGATAGCCGGTGTCATCGTCCTGAACCCAGCGTCCGCTGAGCCGCTGCCGATCGTCGCCCCGGTTGCGGGGATAATCGCGGTCATCTCGCCCGTATGCCATTGTCATCTCTCCTCTCGTCGATCTCCGGCCTCGGACCGGCCTCAATCAACAACAGGCGGATCGATCGATTGTTCCGGTTTGTCGCTCTGGTTGTCTGTTCGCCATGTCGAGAAAAGGCCCGCGCTCCGGCACTTGGCCGGATGGGCGCGGGCCGACGTCTTGGAAGGGGCTTCTCGCCTTAGATCAGCGGCTTGCCGCCGGTCACCGCGATGGTGGCACCCGATACATAGCTCGACATGGGTTCGGCCAGCATCACGTAGGCCGACGCGAGCTCCACCGGCTGCGCCGGCCGCTTCATGGGATAGTTGGCGCCGAACTGCGAGGTCTTCTCCGCCGACATGCTGGCCGGAATGAGCGGTGTCCAAACCGGCCCGGGCGCGACGCAGTTCACGCGAATGCCCTTCTCGGCGAGAAGTTGCGCGAGGCCGCCGGTGTAGTTCTGGATCGCCCCCTTCGTGGTGGCATAGGCGAGCAGGCTGGGGCTCGGGCTATCGGCATTGATCGAGGCGGTGTTGATGATCGATGCGCCCGGCTGCATGTGCGGCACGGCCGCCTTGGCCAGGTAGAACATGGCATGGATGTTCACGGCGAACGTCCGCTGCCATTCCTCGTCGGGAATCTCCTCCAGGCTGTCGAATGTGTCCTGGTGGGCGGCGTTGTTGACGAGGATGTCGATGCGGCCGAACTCGTCGACCACCCGCTTGACGATGTCGCGGCAGTGGGCTGGATCGGCGATGTCGCCCGGCAGCTGCAGGCAGCGGCGCCCGCAGTCGGTCACGAGGCGCGCGGTGTCGGTGGCGTCTTCACGCTCCTCCAGAAAGGAAAGCGCGACGTCGGCGCCCTCGCGGGCATAGGCGATGGCAACGGCACGGCCGATGCCGCTGTCGCCGCCGGTGATCAGGGCGACCATGCCTTCCAGCCGGCCGGCGCCGCGCCAGCTCTCCTCGCCATGGTCGGGTGCCGGCTCAAGAAGCCTGAAGCTGCCCGGAAGCTGCTGGGTCTGCTTGGGGAAGGGCGGTTTCGGGTAGTCCGGATAGCGGGGCGCGCCCGATGGGGTCTCGCTGCTCATGGGATATCTCCGTGTTGGTCTGGCCGGCGAGGACGCCGACCGAGGGGCGACGCGAAGCCTAGGAGCTTCGTGCCGGCAGGAAGGGCAGGGTGATGAGGTGGAGCCGTGGCCGCTCCTCGCGATACCGGTCCAGCATGGCTGCGGTCACCAGGGCGGTGCCGCCGCGCGTGACGCGGAACCAGCGCTGATCGTCTTCAGGATCTTCGCCGATGACGAGACCGTCCGGCACGATCGCACCGGGGGCGATGATGGCGCGCTCGACGCGCGTCCTGTAGCCCAGACGGGCGCCCGGCAGCAGCACCGAGCCTCGCTCGGCGGCCAGCAGCATCTGCCGCGAGGGCTTGACGGTGGCGGCCGGCAGCGGAAGGGGCGCCCTGGCGGGATCGATGAAGTCCAACTGCGCGAGGCGATAGCTGTCGAGCGTGCCGACGTCGCGCCAATAGAAGGTACCGTTCGTAGTGGGCTGGTGCACCCGCGCCACGCCCTGGCGAACCGCTTCGGGCAGAATGTCCTGTCCGAAGTCGTCCATGCCGTCTTCGAAAGCCAGCATCTCGGACAGCCACCGGCGGTCCAGCACGTAGACGCCCATGCTGATCAACGCATGCGTGGGATCGTCGGGGGTGGGATGCGGGCGCGCCGGCTTCTCGGCGAAATCGGCGATCACCCCGTCCGAGTCCGCCGACAGTACGCCGAAGCTGGACGCCTGCGCCAGCGGCGCTCTCGTCACGGCGACGGTCACCTTGGCGCCGGAAGCTCGATGGCTTTCGAGCATGGCGCGATAGTCCATCTGATAGACATGATCGGCGGAGAGAACGAGGATTTCCTCGGCGCCGCTTGCCGCGATCTCCGCGAGATTGGCGCGCACGGCATCCGCCGTGCCCCGATAGCCGTTGGACCGCAGCCGATACCCATCGCGTATTTCGATGCCGCCCGGAAACTGGTGCCGCCACTCGGTTTCAAGGTGTCGGGTCAGGCTGGCCGGCAGGTATTGCGTCGCCACCAGGACCTGCGGCATTCCCGACCGCATGGCATTGGCAATCGTGAAATCGACCAGCTTGCCGCCGGCAAAGGGCATGGCGGGCTTGCATTCGGTCGATGTGAGTTCGTGAAGCCGCGTTCCCTGTCCCCCCGCGAGCAGAATGCAGAAAGCGTCGGCAGCCGGGAACGAAGGGAAGGACGGAAAATGCATTTTTGACCTCCGGTGGTTGGAGGTAGTGAAATCGCCCAAGCCATCGATTGTTCCCGTACGGCCGGTGGAATGAACGCGGCTTCGGCGTCATGACCGCCTGGAACAATCCGTCCCGCCGCCGGTTTGAAAGGGGCAACTTCCTTTCAGCCCCAGAGGTGAAGCCATGAAGACCAAGTCACTCGACGATCTTTTCCTGGACATGCTCAAGGACGTCTACTACGCCGAGCGCAAGATCCTGAAGGCCCTGCCGAAAATGGCCCGGGGCGCGCAGTCGCCGGAGCTCCAGGCCGCTTTTGAGAAGCACCGCGAGGAAACCGAAGTCCAGATCGAGCGCCTGCAGCAGGTGTTCGAACTCATCGGCAAGCCCGCGCGCGGCAAGACCTGCCCCGCCATCGAGGGCATCATCGAGGAAGGCGAGGAGGTTCTTGAGTCCTTCGCCGGTTCCGACGCCATCGATGCCGGCCTGATCGCCACCGCGCAGGCGGTCGAGCATTACGAGATCGCGCGCTACGGCACGATGTGCCGCTGGGCGGAGCTGATCGGACAGAAGCAGGCCGCCAAGCTCCTCAAGGAGACGTTGGCCGAGGAAGAGGCGACCGATCTCGGCCTGACGAAGATCGCCGAGGGGTCGGCCAACCAGGCGGCTCTCAAGGCTGCCTGACGCTCACTCTTCCCGGATATTATGTCGGGGCGCGTCATTTCCCCTCCCTCGGGCAGCGCGCCCGATATAGACGGTCCCCCTTCGGGCGGGACCGTCCTTTTTCGTGACCGGGCGGGGAAAACGGGCGTGGCGCCGGCCGAACCGGACACGGCTTTGCTTAGCCGGCAACGAAGTATTGCCGCTTCTCGTTACCCGTCACTCAAGTCATGACATTTGTTAGACTTTTGGCTGATCTGTTCAAAATCTCGACTTGGAATTTGCGAAAAATTCATAAGAGCGCGGTAAATCTGCCTAGACATAAAGGTGTAGGATGGCGCTCGGAAAACAACTTCAGACCGCGCTGAGCGTCAGTCGGCGCGTTTCGTTGCTCGTCGGAGCGCTCGCGGCCTCCTGTCTTGCTACTGCAATGGCCTTGATGCTCGTCCGCCTGGGCACGCTGCCGGTCTCCTGGCAGCCCGGCCTGCTGACAGGGCTCGTTTCGGAAACCCTGCTTCTTCTGCTGATCGTCGCCGTGGGCTTCGTGCTGATGCGCAAGAGTCTCGCTCTGATGCAGGGCGAGGAGCGCGCCGAAAGCTCGGCCCGGGTCGACCCCGTCACGTCGGCCCTGACGCGCGCCGATTTTCTCGAGGAATTGCGGCGTCGGGTGCAAACGTCCGGCGAGCGTCGGCATGCCTATGTCATGCTCGATCTCGACCACCTCAAGGCTCTGAACGACACCTTCGGCCATTCCGCCGGCGATGAGGCGCTGGCCCAGGTGGTCCGCATCTGCCGCGAAGAGTTGCCCGGCGCCGTCGTCGGTCGGCTTGGCGGCGACGAGTTCGCGCTGCTCCTCACCGACTGCTCCTCGCGCGGCGAGGTGGTTCAGAGGGTAAAGGCCTTGCTCGACCGGCTGCGGCAGCCGGTGCAGATCAACGGCCGCACCATGCGCCTGTCCGCAACGGCCGGCATCGCCATGGCGCCCGACGACACGCATATCGCGCTCGAACTGGTCAACCTTGCGGACCTCGCCCTTTACAAGGCCAAGCAGGCGCGTGGCACGGTGCTGTCCTACAACGCCCGCATGCTGGTCGACGACCGCTATACCCGGCTCCTCACCCGCGAACTGCGGGCCGCCATCTACCTCAACCAGCTCGACATGCATTACCAGCCGATCATGGCGCAGGACGGCGAGGAGCAGACCGCCTTCGAAGCCCTCATTCGCTGGCACCATCCGTTGCGCGGCACCATTCCGCCGGCCGAGTTCATTTCCGTTGCCGAGCAGTCCACGCTGATCGAAGAGGTCGGCGAGTGGGTGATCCGCCGCGTCATTCGCGATGCGGTCCGCTACGGCCGGTATCAATTCGGCATCAACGTCTCCGCCGTCCAGCTGAAGCAGCCGGGCTTTGCCGCCTTCGTTGCCGGCGAACTGGCATCCTCCGGCTTGCCGGCCAGCCGTCTCGTGCTCGAAATCACTGAAACCGTGTTCCTGGATTTCGGCTCGGTCGAACGGGCAAACCTCGACGGCCTGAGGGCGGCCGGCGTGATGATCGTGCTGGACGATTTCGGGTCCGGCTTCGCTTCCTTGCAGTATTTGCGGAAGTTCCACTTCGACTGCCTGAAGATCGACAAGAGCTACGTCCACGCAGCCGGGTCAAGCGACGTCGACATGACCTTCGTCACGGCGATCACCGAGCTTGCTCGCGCGCTCGGCACCCGCGTTCTTGCCGAGGGCGTCGAGACCGAGGAACAGTATCTCCTCATGAAGGCTGCCGGCTGCCAGTGCTTCCAGGGCTACTATTTCGGCCGGCCGGCCTCCCTGCCGGACGTGGTCACCTCGCCGGCGTCGCTGGAGAGGGAGCGGCGCGCCGTCGCTGGGTGAGCTTCGATCCTGCGGCGTTGGCCACATCCGTCGCTCGGGTGCCGAAGTCTGCTCCACTCCACCTCGCTTTTGCCTTACGGTAGCGGCGCGTCGTCGCGCTGAACGCGATTCCGTATTCATCGGAGGTTTGCCGTGCGCCTTATTGGCATGCTCGATTCGCCCTACGTCCGCCGTACCGCGCTGACGCTCGCCGCCCTCGATGTTCCCTTCGCCCACGAGCCGCTTTCGGTCTTTCGTCACTATGACGCCTTTGCCGCCATCAACCCGGTGGTCAAGGCGCCCACTGTGGTGACCGACGATGGCGTCGTGCTGCTCGATTCCACCCTGATCATCGATTATGCCCTGAAGGTGCTAGCCGGCGGCAAAACCCTCGGTCCGGCTGACGGGCGATTGGCCGGTCTCGACGTTCGCCTGACCGGGCTGGGCCTTGCAGCGTGTGAGAAGGCGGTCCAGATCGTCTACGAGCGCCAGCTCCGCCCGGCCGAAAAGCAGCACCAGCCATGGCTCGATCGTGTCGCCGGACAGCTCAAGGCAGCTCTTTCGGCCATCGAGGCCGACATCGGCGGCGCCGATTGGCTGCTGGGGCCGCCCCCGAGCGAGGCGGGCATCACGCTGGCCGTGGCGGGAACCTTCATTTCTGCCCTGGTGCCGGACGTGGTGTCCTTGGCCGACTATCCTCGTCTTGCCGCGCTAACCGCCGCCGCCGAGCGGACCGCGCTTTTCCAGGCCTGGCCGCACGAGTAGATGCGGCCATCGATCAATTAGTATGACTTATGTCCGCTCCGGCTGGTCAGGCCTGAACCGGAAGGCTATTGTCATGTTCGGTGACAGGCGGAGGTGCCCACCGACGAGGAGGAGTGCATGCCGACTGTTTCCGTCTTGTCCAGTCATGCCTGTCATCTTGGCGAGGGGCCGAGCTGGCACCCCGGACGCGCCAAGGCGTTCTGGTTCGATATCCTCGACCGCAAGCTGCTGGAGATGGGGCTCGACGACGCTGCCCCGCAAATCCACGATCTTCCCTTTCATGCCACCGTCGCTGCCCGCGTCGACAACGACCGGCATCTGATCGCCAGCGATGCCGGGCTGCACCTCAGGTCGATCGACGACGGCACGTTGCAAGAGCTTCGGCCGTTCTGGGACGAGCGACCCGGCACGCGCAGCAACGATGGCGCCGTGCATCCGGCCGGCGCCCTCTGGATCTCCACCATGGGCTGGCGCTTCGAACCGGGATTCGGGCGTATCTGGTGGTATCGCGCCGGCGAACTCAGGCTGATCGTCGATGGACTGACCATTCCCAACGCCATCTCCTTCTCTCCCGATGGCGGCACGGCCTACTTCTCCGATACTACGGAACACGTCATCTACCGGCTCGCCGTCGATCCGCTCACCGGGCTCCCGAACGGCGAACGACAGGTGTTCTGCAAGGTGAGCGGCGGCGGCCCCGATGGCGCCACGGTGGGTGCCGACGGTCTCCTGTGGAACGCCCGCTGGGGTGGCTCGGCCGTCGATGCCTACGATCCCGACGGCCATCTCGTCAGGACCATTTCATTGCCTGCTCGGCAGGTAAGCTGTCCGGCTTTCGTCGGAGCCAACCTCGACCGCCTTCTCGTGACCTCGGCTTTCGAGGGCTACGACGCGGAGAAGCGCGCCGCGGAGCCGGAGGCCGGCCTGACCTACCTTGTCGATGGGCCGTTCCGCGGGCTGCCGCAACCGGCCGTTCTGATTGGCTGACCGCATCGCACCGACTGGAGAATGATCGATGTCCCGACCGCGCCGCCACAAGCTCTGGTTCGACAATCCCGACAATCCCTCGATGACGGCGCTCTATCTCGAGCGCTACCTCAACTATGGCCTGACCATCGAGGAGCTGCGATCCGATCGGCCGATCATCGGCATAGCCCAGACCGGCTCGGACCTGTCGCCATGCAACCGGGTCCATCTGCGCCTGGCCGAAAGAGTGCGCGAGGGTATCCGGGCGGCCGGCGGCATCGCCTTCGAGTTTCCGGTGCATCCGATTCAGGAGACGGGTCGGCGGCCGACGGCGGCGCTTGACCGGAACCTCGCCTATCTGGGCCTCGTCGAGATCCTGCACGGCTACCCGCTCGATGGCGTGGTGCTGACCACCGGCTGCGACAAGACGACGCCGGCGCTGATCATGGCCGCCGCCACCGTCGATCTGCCGGCCATTGTGCTGAGCGGCGGGCCGATGCTCGACGGCTGGTACGAGGGCAAGCTGGCCGGCTCCGGCACCATCATCTGGCAGAAGCGGCTGCAACTGGCCACCGGCGAGATCGACTACGAGGAGTTCATCGAGGCGGCGGCGGCCTCGGCCCCGTCCGACGGCTACTGCAACACCATGGGCACCGCCTCCACCATGAACTGCCTTGCTGAGGCGCTCGGCATGAGCCTCACCGGCAATGCCGCCATCCCGGCTCCCTACCGCGAGCGCGGGCAGATGGCCTACCGCACCGGCGAGCGCATCGTCGCCATGGTCGAGGAAGACCTGAGACCGTCGAAGATCCTGACGCGGCAGGCGATCGAGAACGCCATCGTCGTCAACTCGGCGATCGGCGGCTCCACCAATGCCCAGCCGCACATTGTTGCCATCGCCCGCCATGCCGGCGTGCCGATCGAACCGATGGACTGGCAGAGCGTCGGCTACGACGTGCCGCTGATGGTCAACATGCAGCCGGCCGGCAGCCATCTGTCAGAGGGGTTCCATCGGGCCGGCGGCCTGCCGGTGGTGATGAAGGCGCTGCTCGACAATGGTCGCCTTCATGGCGATGCCTTGACCGTCTCAGGCCGTACGATGGCCGACAACCTCGCCCCGTTCCCAGCTCCCGACGGCGAGGTGATCAAGCCCTACGATGCCCCGATGAAGGACAAGGCGGGTTTCATCGTGCTGAAGGGCAACCTGTTCGACGCCGCCATCATGAAGACGTCGGTGATCTCCGACGAGTTTCGCGCCCGCTACCTGTCGAGGCCGGGAGCGGAAAACGTCTTCGAGGGACCGGTCGTGGTCTTCGATGGATCGGAGGACTATCACCATCGCATCGAGGACCCGGCGCTTGGCATCACGCCGGAAACCATCCTGGTGATCCGCTATGCCGGCCCGGTCGGCTGGCCCGGCTCGGCCGAGGTGGTCAACATGCAGCCGCCGGCTTCGCTCATCGAACGCGGTGTCCGTGAATTGCCTTGCATGGGCGACGGCCGGCAGTCCGGCACGTCCGGATCGCCGTCCATCCTCAACGCGTCGCCCGAAGCGGCGGTGGGTGGCGGGCTCGGCCTACTCAAGACGGGCGATCGCATCCGGGTCGATCTCAACGCAGGCACCGCCGATGCGCTCGTCGATGTCGATGAGTGGGAGCGCCGCCGCGCCGCATTCACGCCGGTCTACCCGGCCAGCCAGACGCCCTGGCAGGAACTCTACCGGGCAACGGTCGGCCAGCTCGCCGACGGCGCCGTCATGGAGATGGCGGTGAAGTACCAGAAGGTGGCCGATACCGATCCGCGCGACAGCCACTAAGCGCCGGAGAACGACGCTGTCAGCGGCCGGCGGCCGCTGCCACGCGTGCCGCGCCCGAGCGGATCGTTTCGACGATGGCCGCCGCCGCTGCATCGCCGTCGCCATCGCCGATCGACGTCACGACGCGGCGGTGGGCGGCGCAAGAGGCGGCCTTGGCCTTCGGGTCGTTGACCGGGGTGGTGATGGCGAAGGTGGCGGCCAGCGCCACCTCGATCAGGGCCGACGCCGTGCGGAAGAATGGGTTGCCGCTGAGACGGGCGACGGCGAGGTGAAAGTCGAGGTCGGCGGCTGCGAAAATCTCCGGTGAGGCGTCGGGCGCCTCCATGCGATCGACGATGGCATGGAGCGCGGCAACATCCGCTTCGCTCCGTCGGTGCGCCGCGAGCGAGGCGGCGACCGGTTCGAGGGCAAGGCGTACGTCGGACAGATGGGCAAGCAGCTCGAGCCCGATGCCGCAGTCGAGATGCCACCGCAGCATGTCCGGGTCGAAGAGGTTCCAGTTCGTCCGCTCGACCACGCGGGTGCCGACGCGCGTCTTGGGCTGGATCAGGCCCTTTGCGGCCAATGTCTTCAACGATTCCCGCAACACCGTCCGCGACACGCCGAAGCGTGACATCAGTTCGGCGTCGGATGGCAGCAGGCTGCCCTCCGGCCGGTGACCGCTGACAATCTCGTGGGCCAGTTCGCGCACAATCTCATCCTGGCGCGAACGCTTTTGAGCCGTCCGTCGTGTCATGCAACTCCCCACAAACCGCCCGGCGACCTCCACGAATCAAGCCATTGCGCCTGAAATTGTGAGGCTAGTGCGACTATGCCACAACCTTGCGGCCTTGGGAGCCAGCCGAAAGGTCAACGACGAAAAAACCTTTTGTTTTTCGCGAACTTGAGCGAGATTGACGGATATTTCGAGGACCGCTCCAGGAGAGCGCGGGGAGAGAAGCATGACACATCCGGTTGAAGACTTCATCACGCTTGATGGCGGCGACGGCTTCAAGGCCATTTTCAGCCCGGCCGGCGCGCAGCTCGTGGCGCTCTACGTGCCGACGAGCTCCGGCGGACCGGTGCAGACGGTGGTCGGTTCGTCCGGCCGCCTCAATGCTCCCGACGGCGATGGCTGGGCCGGTGCCATCTGCGGTCGCTTTGCCAACCGCATCGCCGGAGCGAGCTTCACGCTCGACGGCGCCACCTACAGCTTGCCGGCCAACGAAGGTTCCAAGCAGTTGCATGGCGGTGCCCTTGGCTTCGGACACTTGAGCTGGGAGGTCGAGGAGGCCGGCGGTGAAGTGGTGTTCCGGCTGGATTCCCCCGATGGGGACATGGGCTTTCCCGGCGCGCTGGCTGTCAAGGCGGCCTACGGCTTCAAGGGGCAGACGCTCTATCTGGACATGACCGCCACCACGACCAAGCCCACGGTGGTCAACCTGACCAATCACGTCTACTGGAACCTGCTGGGCAAGGGCGATATTCTCGGTCATCTGATGCAGATCCCGGCGAGCCGCTATACACCGGTCGACGCCGATCTCATTCCCCTCGGCCCGCTGGCCGATGTGGTCGGGACGCGTTTCGACTTCCGTGAGAAGCGTCCGATTGCCGGTCCCTACGACCAGAACTTCGTGCTCGATGCCGGCCGTGGCGAATTGCATCTCGGCGCTCGCGCGATCGAGCCGGTCACCGGCCGCACGCTTGAGGTCTGGACGACCGAGCCGGCCATTCAGCTCTACACCGGTGAGCACTTCACGCCGGCGATCAAGGCGCCGTTCTCCGAACTGCTGAAGAACGCCGGCTTCGCGCTTGAGCCGCAGACCTTCCCCAACGCCCCCAACGAGGCGAGCTATCCGAGTTCGGTGCTGCGCCCGGGCGAGACCTATCATCATCGCATCGAGTGGCGCTTCTCGGGCTTCTGAGTCCGGCGTCGGGAAAAGCTAAGGCCGCGTCCAGGGGGGGCGCGGCCTTTTTCGTCAGCAGAGAGGGCAGCGGCAGCTCTCCATCAACCGGCGGCGCGCACGTGACGGCCCTGGACGTCGAGGTTGAACACCACGTCGTCCGAATAGACCGGTCGGCCGATGTTCATCCCGAAAGCCGAACGAGCCACGCGGCCTATCACGTGAAACTCCGGCCGTTTGTCGCCGTGCCCCGTCAGCGTCACGGTGAAATGTTCGGCCAGTGTCTGCCCCTTAAGTTCCAGAAGGCCATCCACCTCGGCGGTGGTCTCCGATGTTCGGCGTACTGCGGTCGACGCGAAGCGGATGTCCGGATGGTCCACCGCATCGAACACCACGGATGATCGGAGCAAGCTGTCGAGCGGGGCGATCCCGGTGGTAATCGAGCTCGAGGCGACGGAGAAGGTCACCGACGATCGCTCGACATGCTCTGGATTGAGGCGAAAATCTCCGGAGAAGCTGTGAAAGCTGCCATGCACGGTTGGAACGAGTGTGCCCGAGATCGAGAAAGTGACGCTCGATTGATCGCCGATGGCATAGCGGCCGGCGAGATCGTCGAAACTAGCAGCGCCTGCCGGCGCAGTGGCGAGCAGGAGCGGCAGGAAGAGGAGGGTCAGGGACTGCCGGACATGGCGTGAGATGTGATCGGGCAGGAGGTGTCGCATCGGTTCGGCTCCGGGGCGGCATGCCCCAGCCTCAACAACACGCCGCGACGACGTTTATTCCCGTTGCTTCGATACTTCCTGCCAGGGCGTCCATGGCGCCGGTGCCGGAGAGGACTCGTCCGGCAAAAAAAGAAACCGGGGCCTTTCGGTCCCGGCTCGCAGGTTGGAGGGAGGAGGGGGAGCCTCAGCCCTTCTGCTTGTTGTAGAGGTCGAACACGACGGCGGCGAGCAGCACCAGGCCCTTGACCATCTGCTGGAAGTCGATGCCGAGGCCCATGATCGACATGCCGTTGTTCAGCACGCCCATGATGAAGGCGCCGACCACCGCGCCGGTGATTTTGCCGACACCGCCCGTTGTCGAGGCGCCGCCGATGAAGCAGGCGGCGATGACGTCGAGCTCGAAGCCGTTACCGGCCTTCGGGGTCGAGGAGTTGAGGCGGGCGGCGACGATCAGGCCGGCAAAGCCCGCGAGAACGCCCATGTTGATGAAGGTGTAGAAGCTGAGGCGATCGGTGTTGATGCCGGAGAGCCTCGTCGCCTTCTCGTTACCGCCGAGCGCGTAGATGCGGCGACCGATGGTCGTGCGGGTGGTCACGAAGGTGTAGAAGGCGATCAGCACGCCCATGATCACCAGGATGTTCGGGAAGCCCTTGTAGGTCGAGAGCTGGTAGCCGAGGTAGACCATGACGGCGACGAGCACGGCGTTCTGCGTGAAGAAGAAGGCGAAGGGCTCGACCTCGATGCCATGCGACTCGTTGAGCTTGCGGCTGCGCCACGACAGGAAGACCAGGAGAGCCGGAATGGCGATGGTCAGGATGATCGAGGTGGAGTGCAGGCCGCCCATATCGAACAGGTCGGGCAGGAAGCCGGTGGAGAGCTTCTGGAACTCGCTCGGGAACGGACCGATGTTCATGCCCCCCAGGAGCCAGAGCGTCAGGCCACGGAACACCAGCATGCCGGCCAGCGTCACGATGAACGCCGGGATGTGGTGATAGGCCACCCAGTAGCCCTGCGCCGCGCCGATGGCACCGCCGAGGATGAGGCAGACGAGCGAGGTCGTCCATGGGTCGATCTTGTAGTTCACCATCATGACCGCGGCCACGGCGCCGATGATGGCGACGATCGAGCCGACGGAGAGGTCGATGTGGCCGGCAACGATGACCAGCAGCATGCCCAGCGCCATGATGACGACGAACGAGTTCTGCAGCACGAGGTTGGTCAGGTTGACCGGGCGGAACAGGACGCCGCCGGTGATGATCTGGAAGAAGACCATGATCACCACGAGCGCGATGAGGATGCCATACTCGCGCATGTTCTGCCGGAGGAAGACGGCAAGCGACGGCGCGGCCGTCTGGGTGGCTTCGTTGGGCGTATTCATCAAACCTTCTCCCCCGAGCGCATGATGGCGCCCATGATGTTTTCCTGGCTGGCCTCGGCTACGGGCATTTCGGCCACGATCGCGCCTTCGTTCATGACGTAGATGCGGTCGCAGGTGCCGAGAAGCTCCGGCATTTCCGAGGAGATGAAGATGACCGCCTTGCCGGCGGCGACGAGGTCGTTGACGATGGTATAGATCTCGTACTTGGCGCCGACGTCGATGCCGCGCGTCGGCTCGTCGAGAATGAGCACGTCCGGATTGGCGAACAGCCACTTGGCCAGCACGACTTTCTGCTGGTTGCCGCCGGAGAGGTTGACGACATCCTGGTAGATGCTGGGTGTGCGGATTCGAAGCTTCTGGCGATACTCGTTGGCCGCCTTGCGCTCGGTATACTCGTCGATGACGAAGTTCTTCGAGATGCCCTTGTGGTTGGCCAGCGTGTTGTTGTGCATCACGTTGTTGATCAGCACCAGACCAAGCTGTTTGCGATCCTCGGTAACGTAGGCCAATCCCGACTTGATCGCCCGTTCCACGGTGGAAACGTCGGCCGGCTTGCCGTTGATCAGCACTTCGCCGGAAATCTTCTGTCCGTAGGACCGGCCGAACACGCTCATGGCGAACTCGGTACGGCCGGCGCCCATCAGGCCGGCGATGCCGACCACCTCGCCGCGCTTGACGTTGAGGTTGATGCCGTTGGAGATCTTCCGGTCGGAGTGGATCGGGTGATAGGCCGTCCAGTTGCGCACTTCGAAGATGGTCTCGCCGACCTTAGACACGCGCTTGGGAAAGCGGTCGCTGAGCTCGCGGCCGACCATGCCGCGAATGATGCGCGCTTCGGAGATCTTCTCGGCATGACAGTCGAGCGTCTCGACGGTGGCGCCATCGCGCAAGACGGTGATCTTGTCGGCGACGCGGGAGATCTCGTTGAGCTTGTGCGAGATGATGATCGAGGTGAGGCCCTGCTTCTTGAACTCGAGCAGGAGGTCGAGCAGCGCGTTGGAATCGCTTTCGTTGAGCGAGGCCGTGGGCTCGTCGAGGATCAGCAGCTTCACCTTCTTGGACAGTGCCTTGGCGATCTCGACCAGCTGCTGCTTGCCGACGCCGATGTTGGTGATCAGCGTCGAGGGATTTTCCTTGAGGCCGACCTTGGCCAAGAGCTCGGTGGTCCGGCGCGTCGCCTCGGCCCAGTTGATGACGCCGCCCTTGGCGACCTCGTTGCCCAGGAAGATGTTCTCGGCGATCGACAGCATCGGGATCAGCGCGAGTTCCTGGTGAATGATGATGATACCGACTTCCTCGGTATCCTTGATCGAGCCGAATTTCTTGAGCTCGCCATTGTAGTAGATCTCGCCGTCATAGGTGCCGTGGGGATAGACGCCGCTCAGCACCTTCATCAGCGTCGACTTGCCGGCGCCATTCTCACCGCAGAGCGCGTGGATTTCGCCTTCCTCTACCGAAAAGCTGACGTCGCTCAACGCCTTGACGCCCGGA
The DNA here is from genome assembly GCF_950100655.1 of Pleomorphomonas sp. T1.2MG-36. Classification (NCBI taxonomy): domain Bacteria; kingdom Pseudomonadati; phylum Pseudomonadota; class Alphaproteobacteria; order Hyphomicrobiales; family Pleomorphomonadaceae; genus Pleomorphomonas; species Pleomorphomonas sp. T1.2MG-36. The sequence goes on along the minus strand of NZ_CATNLY010000023.1, from coordinate 398,798 downwards.
AACGTCTTGGTGATGTTGCGCATCTCGAGGATCACGTTCGTGCTCACGCGAGGCTCCTTTGTCCGCCGATCTCCGATGGGCGACAGGCAGAATAGTCTTGTTGTTGGTGTGTTGCCGCCAGGGCGCCGCAAGGGCGCGCCGATCCGCGCAGCGGGCAGATTTTGAAGACCGCGCGGGGAACGTGCCCCGCGCGGAATGTCGGGATATCAGGACCTGATCAGAGGTCCGATTCCTTGTAGTAGCCGGAGTCGATCACGATCTCCTTGTAGTTGTCCTTGGTCACCAGAACCGGCTTCAGCAGGAAGGACGGAACGACCTTCACGCCGTTGTCGTAGGTCTTGGTGTCGTTGACTTCGACTTCCTTGCCCTCAAGAGCCTGCGAGACCATCTTCACGGTCTGCTTGGCGAGCTCGCGGGTGTCCTTGAAGATCGTCGAATACTGCTCGCCGGCGATGATCGCCTTGACGGACGGCAGCTCGGCGTCCTGGCCGGAGACGTACGGCATCGGCGTGCCTTCGGTGCCATAACCGACGCCCTTCAGCGACGAGATGATACCGATCGAGATGCCGTCATAGGGCGACAGCACGGCGTCGACATGCTTGTCGGTGTAGTTGGCCGACAGGATGTTGTCCATGCGAGCCTGGGCGGTGGCGCCATCCCAACGCATCGTGGCGACCTGGGCGAACTCCGTCTGGCCCGACTGAACGACGACCTTGCCGCTGTCGATGTAGGGCTTCAGGACGCTCATGGCGCCATTGAAGAAGAAGGTGGCGTTGTTGTCGTCGGGCGAGCCGGCGAACAGTTCGACGTTGAACGGGCCCTTGCCGTCCTTGAGGCCGAGCGGGGTCTCAAGCGACGAGGCCTGAAGCACGCCGACCTGGAAGTTGTCGAAGGTCGAGTAATAGTCGACGTTCGGCGAGTTGCGGATCAGGCGGTCGTAGGCGAACACCTTGACGCCGGCCTCGTGGGCCTTGGCGAGAATGTCGGTGAGCGTCGTGCCGTCGATCGAGGCGACAACGAGGACGTTGACGCCCTTGGTCACCATGTTCTCGATCTGGTTCAGCTGGTTCGGGATGTCGTCTTCAGCGTACTGAAGGTCGGTCTCGAAGCCGGCAGCCTTGAACTGCTCGACCATGCTATGGCCGTCGGAAATCCAGCGCGACGAGGACTGCGTCGGCATGGCAATGCCAACCTTGCCCTTCTCGGCGGCGTAGGACGCGGTGGCCATGGCGGAAACGCCGATCACGAGCGTGGCAGCCAGAATCTTGGTAAGCTTCATTCTCTCCCCCTTCAATCCCGCGAGGGTTGGCGACCTGCCACGCCTCTTCGGGAACTCCGTGTGAGTTGGTGACCAATTTCGTCAGGCGCTTTCCGCTCCTGACGTCCTCATAAAGCAGGACATCCCCGCCTTATTCCCATTTCGGGTCCGGTAACGGGCGCCACCGGATCCATACCTTCCATCCGAACCGGCTGGTGCCGAACGGGCGGAAGGACCTCCTTGACGCGAAGGACGGCCGTTCGGCCGCCGTCGCGAAGCTGCCCCGGGGGCAGCGAATCCCCTGTTCCGGAACTCGTCCGGACGTGTGCCAAACCCGCCACGGGGACGGCGCACGCATCCTGCACTCCCAGCGGCAGTTTCACCGAAACCAGGCCGCTGTCCAGACCTCGCCGGTACCGACCATCGACTAACGCGACGTCGGCCATCGGGGTCCGGGTGATCTCAACTCGGCCGACACCGCCGGCCCCTTCGCTACGGAGCAAAGAGGATAATCCTCCCGCCACCCTCACCTTCGGGACATTGGGGATGACATCTTTGTCCGTGGACGAAATGCCTTGCCAGATCGAGGTCGACTGCTGCCTGTTGGGACGATGCGCCGTAAACAACCGTACGGTATTGCGCCGAGGCCGCGCACCGCCGCAGGCATCACGCTCGCAACTCCCTGTCATACCTGATTTTTCCCCCAAATCAGCCGAGAACTCCGGTCCTCTTCCCAGGCGCCGGATCGACTTTATGTAATAGTTTAGCCAAGCGCCTACGGCTCTGCAAGCCTGCTTTTATCCGTGCAATCCCTTGCATTTTCCAGGACGGGGAATACGGTGCTCTCACAAACTACCGTAACTAAAAGAGAAAATTCCACTTTAGGAGAATCTTGAGCGGTTTTGCGGGTAGTTTCAATTATAAATTCGAATATCGAACAAAATTTTTATAGGTAAAATACAATTCATCAATCTATGGAGGAGATTTGTAGATTGATTAAAACTTAAAGGTGTTGACGGGGCTTCCAAGAGGTGTCCCCAGCCACCCTTCGGATGGAGTTTTTTCCGGGAAGGTTGGCTCGAAGAATTGCAGTCGTCAGACTGAAGTGCGCAGGATCGTCCATGTTTTGATGAACGTTTCGGTCAAGTCCTCGCTCCGGAAACGTTGGCGGGCGTTCGAAGGTAGCAGGGCTGGGCCGGGATTTGCGCTTGTCGGGCTTGATCGCGGGTCGATCGGGCCCTTGTCCCGCTCCGCTATGGAGACGGTGTCCTGTCGAAACGTTCTACTGAAAATTGTTCTTCATGACCGATAGAAGGCGCGCGTAGCGTGTACGCGACCGCCTTGCCGGACACCGCAATTGGGACAAAAGGGAATGAGTCCGTCACGCCGAGAGCACCCGATGACGCTCCCGGCCGTCTTCAAGCACCGAAACGGCGCGAAAAGGACCGCCGGTCAGCCGCCGGACTTCGCTGCCGCCTTCTTGGCGGCCAGCATGGCCTTCTTTGCCGCTCCCATTCCCTCCTTCACCTCCTGGCGGGCACGCCCGAACGCCATGGCGTCGCCGGGCACGTCGGAGGTGATCACCGAGCCGGCCGCCGTCAGCGCGTTGTCGCCGACCGTGACCGGCGCCACCATGACGGTGTTGGAGCCGACGAAGACATCGGCGCCGATGACCGTCTTGTGCTTGAAGAAGCCGTCATAGTTGCAGGTGATGGTGCCGGCGCCGACGTTGGTGCGGGCGCCGATCGAGGCGTCGCCGATATAGGTGAGATGGTTGACCTTGGCTCCCCGGTCGACGCGGGCGTTCTTGATCTCCACGAAGTTGCCGACGTGAACGTTCTCGGCAAGGTCGGCGCCCGGCCGCAGTCGGGCATAGGGGCCGACGATCGCCCCGCCGGCGACCTTTGCGCCTTCGAGATGGCTGAAGGCGCGGATTGTCGCGCCGGACGCCACGCTGACGCCGGGGGCGAACACCACGTTGGGCTCCACCACCACGTCTCGATCCAGCTTGGTGTCGAAGGAGAAGAAGACCGTCTCGGGCGCTGCGAGCGTCACGCCGGCAGCCATCGCCTCGGCGCGCATCCGGTGCTGGAAGATGCCTTCGGCCGCCGCGAGCTGCGCGCGGTCGTTGATTCCCACGAACTCGCTCTCGTCATCCCCGATGACCGCCTCGGCCCTGAGACCGCGAGCCGCGGCTACCGCTATGGCGTCGGTCAGGTAGTACTCGCCCTTGGCATTGGCGTTGCCAATCGCTTCGAGCAGCTCCGGCAACAGGCCCGGCCTGAAGGCCATGATTCCCGAATTGCAGAGACGAATCTCCTTGGTTGCCGCGTCGGCGTCCTTCTCCTCGACGATGGCGACGAGCCGCCCGTCACGGACGATCAGCCGGCCATAGCCGGTCGGCACCTCGGTCTTGAAGCCGAGAAGGGCGATGTCGGCGCCGGTCGACAGGCGGTCCGTCAGGGCGGAAATGGTTGCCGGGCGGACGAGCGGCGTGTCGCCGAACAGGACGAGCACGGGTCCTCGGTGGTCGGCGAGCGCCTCGCGCGCCGCCAGCGTCGCATGCGCCGTGCCGAGACGCTCCCGCTGCTCGAACACCTGCGCGTCGGGAGCCGCGTTCCCGAGATAGGCGCGCACCTTGTCGGCGCCGGCGCCGATCACCACGGCGACGCGGTTCGCGCCACCGGCTCGGGCGCTCTCCAGGACTGCGTCGATGAGCGGCCTGCCGCCCACTGCGTGCAGCACTTTCGGCAGGTCGGATTTCATGCGCGTGCCTTCTCCGGCCGCGAGGATGACGGCGAGACAGGACGGATCGATCATGGTGGGGGCTCCCAAACGACGGTTGCCGCATTTGGCCGAGGCGAGGGCCGCCGGTCAAGCGTAGACAGTGCAACGCTCGCAAAGCGGTGCCGGAGAGCCGACTGTTGCTCGCGCGCGACAGCGATGGTCCACCGGTGGTGCATGGTTGCGCCGGCCGGCCTTGGATGCTGGCGAGCCCGGTGGCGGGCGGCTATCAAGGAGCGGATCGCTGACGACAGGGAGACACCAGTATGGCGGACCGATTGACCGAGAACCGCTTGCCTCCCGTGTCGGTCAAGGAGCGTCGTACCGTCTACGATGGCTGGCTGACGCTGGAAGTCGCGGTTCTCGAAACAACGGTGCATGGCGAGCCCCGGCTCGTGCGGCGCGAGGTGCACGACCACGGCGATGGCGCGGCGGTTCTTGTCTACGATTCGGTTCACCGGACGGCCATTCTGGTCCGGCAAGTGCGTGCCGCCGCGCTTTTGGCCGACGGCAAGGGTGTAACGCTCGAGGCGATCGCCGGCATCGTCGACGACGGTGAAGACGGCGAAACGGCGGTGCGCCGCGAAGCCTGGGAAGAGGCGGGATGCGTGGTCGGCAAGTTGGAGTATCTCGGCCGGCCCTATTCTTCTCCGGGATCGCTTACCGAACGGGTCTGGCTCTATCTCGGCGAGATCGACGCATCGGCACAGCGCGGCAAGGGCGGTGGCCTCGCGGAGGAAAGCGAGGAGATCGAAGTGGTCGAGCTGCCCTTGGCGGAACTGGCCGAGATTGCCGACACCGGCGAGGCGCTCGATCTCAAGACGCGTCTTCTGGTCGAGGCGCTGCGTCGGCGCCGTCCGGAGCTGTTTGCCTGAACCTGTTTCTATCTGTCAGGGACAATCGACGACGCGGCCGGCCGGTACGTGACGACAGAGGCGCTCGGCATCGATCCAGCCCGCCGTCAGCGCGAGGCCGAGCGCATCGACGGTGATGGTGAAGGGCTGCAGATGCAGCTCGTAGGTCGTCCCCTGTCCGTCGTCGAGCTGTCTTGTGACCCCGAGTTCGTGCGGCGTTCGGCCGGCGGCCAGTTGCAGCGCCACGTCCGCTGTCTTGCGGGCCAACGCCTCATGGTCCTCCCATATGGTGGCGGTTTGCTGGCCGCGCGCGATGCGGTTCAGCGTTTCCGGATCTCCCCCCTGACCGACGACGGCGACCTTGTCGATGAGGCCCCGTTCTTCGAGAACCGAGATCGCCTCTCCGGCGCTGGCATCGTCTGGCGTCAGCACGGCATCGACGGCGTTGCGGGTGGAATCGAGAATGTTGCCGAAGGCGCGGCGGGCATTCAGCGACAATCCGCCGGGCGTGTAGGCCTCGCCGGCGATCCGGATCAGACCGGCACTGATCGAATCCCTGAGCACGCCGATCTGTCCGGCGTAAAGGCGGGCGGTTTGCGGGTCGTCGAAATCGCCCTTGAGCAGCACCCAGTCGCCGCGCGGCCGCGCCGCGTACAGGGCCAGCGACTGCAGGCGTCCCACATCGGCCTGATTGAAGCCGATCGAAAGCACGCCGTCGAGGCTGATGGGCCGGTCATAGCCGATGACCGGGATGCCGGCCGCGACCGCCGCCTTGATCGGCATTTCCAGGGCGCGGGCATCGACCGCGGCGACGATCAGCACGTCGACCTTGGCATCGATCAGGCTTTTGACGTCGAGGATCTGCTTGCCCGCCGACAGGCGCGCATCGGTTTCGATCACCGCGCCGGCGCCGGCGGATATCGCGTCGCGGATTGCCTCGGAATCCACTTTCCACTGGTGCGTGGTATCGCCCGGCCAGCTCACGCCGATCACCGGCGCCGCGGTTGCCGCCTGGCAGAACAGGCCGAAGACGATTGTCGGAAGCACCCTCCACATGCCGAAGACGTCCCCCCGAATGTCGTTCCCATGGGCGCGCGGACAATACGCGTCGGGTTGGGGATTGTGAAGCGGGCCGCTTGGCCCAGTTGACCCATTGATTATCTTTGAAGCCCAAAAAAAGCGTGGACCGGGGCCATGGGCAATGTCAATATCCCGTGCCGATCTGGCCGGCCGCTTTGGGGGAAGCGGACCGGACTTCGGGGTGGTTTCCACCCGGGGTCGTGCGGTAAGGGGAGGGGGCGGAGGAATCCGAAAAGGTTTCGGCCCCAGAGCATCCCGTCTGATCTGTCAGGCTGGGAAAGGCTTCGATGAAATAGAGAATGGGCGCCGAGGCCAGGGATGTCCCCTGCCGATGGCGGAGGACAGGCGTTATTATGACCGTGCGTGGAGATGGATCGCGGCGCGCTTCCGTCGGCAAGGCCGACAGCGATCATGTTCGGCGGCAAAACCGATCCCTGGTGCTGTCGGCGCTGCGTCGACGCGAGCCGATCGCCCGCGTCGATCTCGGCGCCGAAACGCATCTGTCACCGGCCACCATCACCGCCATCACCGCCGATCTGATCGCCGAGGGACTGGTCGAGGCCAGCGATGACGAGGTGGACAGCGGCGAGGCCCAGGCCGAACCGGTGCGGCGCGGTCGTCCTCGCGTCATGTTGCGCCTCGATCCGACGGCGGGCTACGTGCTGGCCGCCAAGATTTCGCGCGACAGCGTCGTATTGCAGCTCGCCGATTTCGACGGCCGCCTCATCGATCGTCAGGAAGCCATCGTGCCGACCTTCGAGGAGACGCGCGACAGCTTTCCCGTCAAGCTCGCCGATCTCCTCGGTCGCATCGTCGCCGACAACGGCATCGATTTCCGGCAGGTGGCCGAGATTGCCATCGGCGCGCAAGGTTTCGTCGACACCAATACCGGATCGGTCATGTGGTCGCCGGCCTTCAACGTTCGCGACATGCGCCTCGTCGAGCCGCTCAGGGTGCTGACGGGCCGCAACTGCATTCTTTCCAATGACGCCAACATGATCGCCCAGGCCTTGCACGAGGCCAACCCGGATATCTATAGCGGCACCTTCGCCGTGATCTTCGTCGATCAGGGCGTTGGTGCCGGCCTGTTCGTCGGCGACCGGCTGCACCATGGCGCCGCCGGCTCGGCGGCCGAGTTCGGCCATATGAATCACCTGCCCGATGGAGCCCTTTGCCAGTGTGGCCGGCGCGGCTGCCTTGAAGCCTATATCGCCGATTACGCCATTCATCGTCAGGCGCTTGGCTTGCCGGAGGATGCTCCTCCGCTCAGTGTCCGCCCCACGCAGGGGGAACTGATCGCCCACGAGGCGGCCGCCTATGCCGGCGACGAAACCATGCGGGCGATCTATCATCGGGCCGGTGAGACGCTGGGTTACGGGCTCGCCCGGCTGATGGCGCTGATCAACCCCAGCCGCATCGTGCTGACCGGCGGCTCGGTTCGCGCCTATCCGCTGTTCGAGACGGGGCTGAAGACGGCGATCGAAGCGGCGCTGGTCGAGGATCTGCGCCGATCGACGGTGATCGAGACGCTGCCCTGGCAGACCGACATGATCATGACCGGCCTCATCTCCTACATGCTGACGCGCCTCGACCGCGAGGTCTTCTCCAATCCCGCCGAGGCTCGCCGGTTCCGGATCGGCTGATCCGCTTCACTCCGCGGCGAGCTTCGGCTTTTCCGGACCAACCATCTCGTCCTCGGTGAGGCCGAGCTTTTCGGCGTCGCTGAGCTCGCCCGACAGCAGGCGCTCGATGTGGCCGCGCGGTTTGGCAAGGCCCGCCAGCATCAGGTAGGCGACCGGCGTCAGGAACAGCGTGAACACGGTCGCAAAGCCAAGGCCGCCCACCAGCACCCAGCCAAGGGCGACGCGCGCCTCGGCTCCGGCGCCGAAAGCGAGAACCAGCGGCACCGCTCCCACGATGGTGGCGATCATGGTCATCACCACGGGTCTCAGCCGGATGCGGGCCGCCGCTTCGATCGCTTCGCGGACGCTACGACCTTCGTCGCGCAATTGATTGGCGAATTCGACGATCAGAATGCCGTTCTTGGCCATGATGCCGACCACCATGACGAGGCCGATCTGGCTGTAGATGTTGAGCGTGCCACCGGTGAAGCGGATGGCGAATACGGCGGCGGCGAGGCCGAAGGGAACGGTTGTGATGATGATCAAGGCCGCCACGAAGCTTTCGAACTGGGCCGCGAGCACCAGCAGCACGACGATCAGCGCGAAGCCGAAGGTGGTGGCAAGCCCGGCCGACGTCTGGGCGAGCGCCGCCGCCTCACCGGTCTGCTTGATGCCGTAGCCGGCTGGCAGGACCGAGGCCGCGACGTCATCGGCCACCGCCATCGCCTGCCTCAGGGCCACGCCGGGAGCCGGTTCGATGGAGATGGGCACCGCCCTTTGCTGGCCGTCGCGCGACAGGCCGGGCGCCGTGGAGCCCTCGACCAGCGTGGCGATGGCGCTCATCGGCACCATCCGCCCATCGCCGGTCCGGAGGAAGACGTTGCCGAGGTCGGTCGGGTCGTCGATCGGCGTGGCGGACGACACCAGTTTGACCGGAATGATCCGGTCGCCGATCGAAACGTCGGCCACCTCGCGGCCGTCCAGAACGGCTTGCAAGGCCTGGGCGAGGCCGGTGACGGAAATACCGAGATCCTGCGCCCGATCGCGGTCGATGCGGACGGACAGCTGCGGCTGCGTCGGCTGGTAGTCGAGGGTGGCATTCCGGACCTCCGGCCGCGTCTCCAGCGCCTTGATGAACGCGTCGCCGACCTTGGCAAGGCCCTCGAAATCGGGACCGACGAGAGAGAGGCGCAAGCCCTGGCCGCCGCCGCGAATGCCGAGCGAGTTGGAGCTCAAGGCTCGCGCCTGGATGGACGGGATGGCGGCAAGCTTGCCGTTGATTTCGGCGGCGATCGCCGCTTGGCTGCGCGACCGCTCTTCCCATGGGGCGAGCGTCAGCATCATGAAGCCGGAGTTGGCGTCGCCGCGCCCGGCGATAGCGAAGCTGGCGGTGGCCTCCCCGCTGTCGAGATAGGGCTGGACGACGGCGGCAACCTTGTCCATCTGCCGTCCCATGTTGTCGATGGAGATCCCGGGCGGGGCGGTGACCATCAGCATCACCGAACCCCGGTCCTCACGCGGCGTCAGCTCGCTCGGCAGGCTCTGGAAGACGCCCCAGGCAACGGCGGCGAAGCCGACCGACAGGGCGACCACCACGAGAGGGGCGGCCAGCGCCGCATGGAGCACCCGGCCGTAGACCGCGGCGAGCGGCCGGCCGATCGAGCCGAGCAGACGCGGCATGATCGCCCGCCTCTGTTTGTCTTCCGCCGGCAGGATGGTCGCGGCCAGCATCGGTGCGAACGTCAGCGCCGTGATGCCTGAAATGGTGACCGCGATGGCCAGCACGAAGCCGAACTCGCGAAACAGGCTGCCGGCGGTTCCCGGCAGGAAGGAAATCGGCACGAACACGGCGGCGAGGGTTGCCGTCGTGGCGAGCACGGCGAAGAACACTTCCTCGGTGCCGAGCACCGCCGCGGCGCGTGGCTGCATGCCCATGTGGCGCCGACGGACGATGTTCTCCAGGACGACGATGGCATCGTCGACCACAAGGCCCGTGGCGAGCACCAGGGCCAGAAGCGTCACGATGTTGATCGAGAAGCCGACCAGCCACATCGCGGCCAGCGTTCCGATGAGCGACACCGGAATGGTGATGGCCGGGATCAGCGTCGCCCGCCAGTTGGCGAGAAACAGGTAGATGACGGCGACCACGATGACGACACCGAGCCCGAGGGCCAGGATCACCTCGTGCAGGGCGCCGTTGATGAAGCGCGCCTCATCGGAGGTGATGGCGAGTTCGACCCCGTCCGGCAGCGTCGGCTTCAGGTTGGCGACCACACGGGCGACATCGCTGGAAATCTGGATGGAGTTGGACCGGGCGGCGCGGACGATGCCCATGCCGATGCCGGCCTTGCCGTTGATCTTGAGCTGCGAGGTGCCGGTGTCGGGTGCCAGCGACACGGTCGCCACGTCACCGAGGCGCGTGGTGCCGTTGATCATGAGGCGGGCCATGCCGGCGGCATCGGTGACGCGTGCGTCGGCGCGCACCACCATGCTGAGGTCGCGGTTGGCCAGTGCGCCGGCCGGGCTGTCCATCGATACCGTGGACAGCGTCTGAGTGAGATCGGCGACGGTGAGGCCGCGCGCCGCCAGCGCCGTCTGGTCAATGTCGACGCGGAATACCGGCTCCTGGTCGCCGAACACCTGGACGTCGGCGACACCGTCGACGGCGGCAAGCGCGTCGGCGATCTTGTCGTTGACGAGGCTGGTCAACTCCTCGAGCGATACGCGGTCGGACGTGACGGCGAGCCGGATGATGGCATCGCCATCGGCGTCGGCCTTGACGATCTGCGGCTCGTTGATGCCGTCCGGCAACTGATTTCGGATGCGGCTCACCACGTCGCGCGTGTCGTTGGCGGCGACGTTGAGGTCGGTGTTTTCCGAGAACTCGATGGTGACGCGCGATCGGCCGAAGCTCGACCGGCCGGATATCGAGGTGACGCCGGCAACCCGCGCCACTGCCGACTCGACGCGGGCGGTCACGTCGGTGTCGATGGTCTCCGGTGCGGCGCCGTCATAGCCGACGGTCACCGTCACCACGGGGCGGTCGACGTCGGGCAGCTCGCGCACTTCCACGTCGCGGTAGGCGGCAAGGCCCGCCACGATCACCAGGGCGTTGACCACCAGCGCCAATACCGGCCGGCGAACGAACAGCGCGGTGAGGGCATGGCTGCGGCCGCTCATGGCTTTGTGTCCCGAGCCTTGTCGGCGAGCTGCTCGGGCTCGCCGGCCATCCGCACGGGTGCGCCGGCCCGCACCGACTGAATGCCTTCGATCACCACCGGATCGCCTGGCTTGAGGTCGCCACTGACCAGCACCGTGTCGGCATTGCGTTCGATGATGGCGATGCCGGTTCGCTTTGCCTTGCCGTCGTCGATCGACCAGACATAGGAACCGTCCCGGTCCCATTGCACGGAGGTCGCCGGCACGGCAGGCTTCTGCTGGCCGGGGAAGCGGAGGGTGACGGCGAATGACATGCCGGGCCGGAGCACGTCGTCGGGATTGTCCACAGTCGCCTGAGCGACCAGGGTCCGGCTGTCGGCCTCGATGCGGCTGCCGACGGCGGTGACCTTGCCTTTGAAGGTGGCGCCGGGCTGCGACGGCGTCGCCACTTCGATTGGTTGGCCGATGGCGACGCGGGCCGCGAAAGCCTCGGGAACACGGAACTCCACCTTGATGTCCGAGCGGTCATCGACCGTCGCGATCTCGGTCGACGTCGACACCATGTCACCCACTTCGACCGAAGTCAGGCCGACGATGCCGGCAAAAGGCGCAGTGATGGTGCGGCGGCTGAGGTTGAGTTCGGCCTCCTGCAACGCCAGACGCGCCTTGGAGAGCTCGAAGCGGGCTGTGTCGCGCTCCGCGGCGGAAATCGCCCGCGTCTCGGCAAGTCTTTCGTTACGGGTCGCCTTGGCATCGGCATCCTGCAAGGCGACCTTCGCCTGCTCCAGCGCGATCTTCTCGCTGTCGTCGTCGAGACGGACGAGCGTGGCTCCGGCCTCGACCCGTTCGCCCGAGGTGAAGGCGACCTCGGTCACCATGCCGGTGGCGCGCGGGAAGACGACAACGGTGCGCGCGGCCTCGGCGGTGCCGATGGCGCTGACGCGGTCGGCGGTTTCGGTCAAGACGACGGGAGCCGTCACGACCAGAGCGGTCCTGCCACCGCCGCCGCCCGCGGCTCCGTTGCGCCCACCTTCAGGCCTTGGCGTCGCGGCCGCCGCGTTGTCGGCCGCCGCCAGAAAGAGCCATTCCGGCAGCAAGGCGCCCGGCACGCCGGCCTCGGTCAGTCGGGGACGCGCAGCCGGGTCGAATGCGCCCCAGCCGATGATCCCGGCCAACCCCAGGAGCAGGGCGAGTACCAGTTGTTTCCAGAAGGCCATGTCCGGCTCCGTTTCGGCGATGTAGCCCAAGGGATAATCCGGATAACTTGAGTTATGAAAGCGGCGAAATGTACGCAAGTGTAACACGTGAAGCCTGTGCGGCTCCATCGGATCAGCCTGTGCAAGGGCTCGCGGATATCAGTTTGTGCGGCGGCGAAGCCAGGGGCGCGTGCCGGCCGCGGGTTCGGGCAGGGCGCCGGGCTGGTAGTGAAGGTTGGGGGACGGGTCGCGCTTCTCTGAGAGGTAGCGGCGGGCGGTCGCGTTCCTGACCTCGAACGCCGAGATGCCGACGCGCCGCATGAGCGGGATCTCGTCGATCAGAATGTCGCCGACCGCCCGGATCTCTCCGGCAAAGCCCGCTCGGACGAGGCGGGCGGCATGGCTGAAGCCACGCCCGTCGGCAAACTTGGGGAAGTCCACTGCAACGACGGCGATGTTGCCGAGGAGCGGCAAGACCTCATCGAAGCGATCGGCCGGCGAGAACAGCAGTCCCAGCCGACGATTGCCGGCGCTGTTCCCATTGAGCGTCGCCCTGAGCGCCGCGAGCGGGAGGATCAGGCCGTCGCCGCCATTGTCCTCGCCTGCGATGGCAAAGTCGTTGGGCTCGAATCGCCCCGCCCGATAGACGTCCGGCGTCGAGCTGCTGGTGGCGGCGCCTTGCGGCACGATGGCGGTGGCAACCATGGCTCAAATCCCCGGAATGGCCGCGCCCGACGGCTGGCCGAGATGGATACCGCATTCGGTCTTGGCCTTGCCGCGCCAACGGCCGGCTCGTTCGTCTTCGCCCGGCCGCACCTTGTCTGTGCAGGGCAGGCACCCGATCGACGGGTAACCCTCGGCAACCAGCGGATGCGGCGGCAGGTGGCGCGCCTCGCGATAGGCCTCGATGCGCGCCCGGTCCCAGCCGAGCAGCGGGTTGACCTTGATGCGCCCGCTTGCCGCCTCGAACAGCGGCAAGTGCGTCCGCGTCTCGGCCTGATAGCGCTTGCGGCCGGAAATCCAGGCGTCATAGGGCGCGAGGGCGGCGGCGAGCGGCCTTACCTTGCGGATGTCGCAGCAGGCGTCGGTATCGGCCATCCACAGCGCGCCGGCCGGGTCGGCGGCGGCAAGGTCCGAGGTGTCCGGACCGTGGGAGACGGTGCCGGTCAGGCCGAGCGTCTCCAGCAATCTGTCGCGATAGGCCAAGGTCGCCGGAAAGAGCTTGCCGGTGTCGAGAAAGATCACGGGCAGGGACCGGTCGATGTCGGCCACCATGGCCAGCAGCACGGCGCTGTCGGCCCCGAAGCTCGAGACCAGGGCGATTCTGCCGGCGTAAAGATCCAGCGCGGCGGCGACGATCGCCTCCGCTTCCTCTCCCTCGTGGCGAGCGGAGAGGAGGCGTGCCTCGGCGGCGAGCCCCTGATCGGGATCGACGGCAAGGCCGAGCGCGTCAAGCACCATAGAGGGCCTCCTTGAACGGCGCCTCGCCGAGCCTGCGATAGGCGGCGAGGAAGGTTTCCTCCGGTGAGGTGCGGAGCTTGATGTAAGTGTCGACAACTGTCTCGACCGCGTCGATGATGCCGTCGGCGTAAAAGCCCGGCCCGATGATCTCGCCGATCGACGCGCTTTCGTCCGGGTTGCCGCCAAGGCTGATCTGATAAAACTCCTCGCCCTTGCGGTCGACGCCGAGAATGCCGATGTGGCCGACGTGGTGGTGGCCGCAAGCGTTGATGCAGCCGGAAATCTTGATCGACAGCGGCCCGATCTCGTCCTGCCGTTCCGGCGCGCCGAACCGCTCGGACAGTTCCGAGGCGATCGGGATGGACCGGGCGTTGGCGAGTGCGCAGTAGTCGAGGCCGGGACAGGCGATGATGTCGGTGATGGCGCCGGCGTTGGCGGTGGCGAGCCCGGCGGCGGCGAGCGCCTTGTAGACCTCCGGCACGTCGTCGAGCGCCAGATGCGGCAGGATGAGGTTCTGCTCGTGGCTGACGCGGATTTCCGAGAAGGCCCATTTCTCGGCGATGTCGGCGACGGCGTCCATCTGGTCGGCCGACGCGTCGCCGGGAATGCCGCCGATCGGCTTCAGCGAAATGGTGAGCGAGGTGTAGCCGCGCGCCTTGTGGCGATGGAGATTTTGCCGTGCGAAGCGGTCGAGCGCTGGATTGGCGGCGCGGGCCGCGTCCAGCTTGGCCGAAACCGCCGGCCGATCCTCGAAGGCGGGCGGCGCGAAATAGGCGCGGATACGCTCGACTTCCTCGGTCGGCAAGCCGAGAACGCCGCCCCGGATCTGTTGGAACTCTTCCTCCACCATCCGCCGGATCTCGTCGATGCCGGTCTCGTGGACGAGGATCTTGATGCGCGCCTTGAACTTGTTGTCGCGCCGGCCGAACAGATTGTAGACGCGCAGGATCGCGTCGACGTAGGCGAGAATGTCGGCCTCCGGCACGAATCCGGCGATCTCGCGAGCCAGCATCGGCGTCCGCCCCTGGCCGCCGCCGACATGGACGGCAAAGCCCATGCCGCCGTCGTCTCCGCGTTTCACCTCAAGGCCGATGTCATGCAGGCGGATGGCCGCGCGGTCGTGAGCGGCGCCGGTCACCGCGATCTTGAACTTGCGCGGCAGGAAGGAGAATTCCGGGTGCAGCGACGACCACTGGCGCAGGATTTCGGCATAGGGACGGGGATCGTCGGCCTCGTCGAAGGCGGCGCCCGCGAAGTGGTCCGCCGTCACGTTGCGGATGCAGTTCCCCGATGTCTGGATGGCGTGCATCTCCACTTCGGCCAGCTCGGCGAGGATGGTCGGCACGTCCTTGAGCGCCGGCCAGTTGAACTGGATGTTCTGCCGGGTGGTGAAGTGACCGTAGCCCTTGTCATAGGTCCGGGCGATGTGGGCGAGGCGGCGCATCTGCACGGACGACAGCGTGCCGTAGGGAACGGCGATCCGCAGCATGTAGGCATGGAGCTGCAGATAGACGCCGTTCATCAGGCGCAGCGGCTTGAACTCGTCCTCGGTGATCTCGCCCTTGAGGCGGCGCTCCACCTGGTCGGCGAACTGGGCGACGCGCTGCTGGACGAAGGCGGCATCGAACTCGTCATAGCGATACATGGCGGCCTCCTTCTTCAGACGGCACCGGGCCGGTGGTCGGACTTGACGGTGGGGCCGAAGGCGCGGATGCGCTCGCGGAGGCGCTTGGGCACGATGCGCCCGTTCGTCACCTCGACGGGGATGGTGACGACATCGAGCACCCTGGACGCCTTGACGTCGGCCTGCGCGGCGGTCTCGGCCACCGCAAGCTGCGCGGCGTCGTCGATCAGCTCGGCGGCGTCCACATCGGCGACCCACTCGCCCAAGGCGGTGCGATAGACGACGTCGCCGTCGTAAAGTCTGTTGGCGGTCAGAATCTCGGGCATTGGCATTCCGGTGTCCGCGAAGCTAGCAATCCTGACTGACACATAGTCGATTGCTTCGCCAAGGGCCTGCGTCATCATTTCAAAAAGCGCAACGGCGGCGAAAAAAACATCCCGCCGCCGCCGCATTATTGAAAGACTACAAGGTGTATAGTCTATTTATCTCGAAAAAATGGCCGGATTCGGTCAGATGCTGTCGAGCAGCTTGAACCAGGTCATGGCGGCAACGAGGGTCGGCCAGCGAAGCAGCGTGCCGCCGGGGAACGGCATCACCGGCACCTTGGCGAACGCATCGAACCTACCCATGCTGCCGCCCACCGCCTCGGCGATGACGTGCCCGACGAAGGGGGCCAGCATCACGCCCTGTCCGGAGTAGCCGGCGGCGATGAACACGTTGGGCTTCGGCCGGCGGATGAACGGCATGCGGTTGAAGGTGATGCCCAGCGTGCCGCCCCAGGCGTGACTGATCGGCGTGTTGGCGAGTTTCGGATAGACGCGGGCGAGATGCGGCCGGACGAAGGCCGCGATGTCCTCGGGAAAGGCGTGGCTGTAGGTCTCGCCGCCGCCGAACACCAGCCGCCGGTCGGGCGTCTGGTGCCAGTAGTAGACGACGAAGCGGCTGTCGCTCACCGCTTCCTCGCCGGGGATCAGCACCTCGTCGAGCGGCTCGGTAGCGACCACGAAGTTGTTGATCGGCAGAACGCTGGCGTCGGTCTCGGCGTCGAGGCCGCCGAGATAGCCATTGCCGGCCACGATGACCGTGTCGACCATCGCCTCGCCGTCGGCGGTGACGACGATAGGCTTCGCCGCGTGCCTGATTTGCGTGACCCGGCTGTCTTCGTAAAGCGTCGCACCGGCTGCGACCGCCGCCCTGGCAAGGCCCAGAGCGAATTTCAGCGGGTGCAGCTTGCCGCCCTGCGGGTCGAAGGTGCCGGCGTGATAGATGTCCGTGCCGATCCGTCGCGCCGTTTCATCCCGATCGAGGAACTGGCGCTCGATGCCCCATTTTTTCTGGAGGTGATCGACGTGGCGCTTTTCCGCCTCGACCCAGCGCGGCTTGTGAACGGTGTGGATGAGCCCCGGCCGGAAGTCGCAGTCGATGGCATGCTCGGCGATCAGCCGATCGAGATGGGCGCGCGCTTCGTCGGCGAGCCGCAGAAGGTCGCGCGTCGCTCCCTCGCCGATCCGCGCTGCCAGCCAGTCGGGATCCTGGCGCTGGCCGGGATGGATCTGGCCGCCGTTTCGCCCCGAGGCCCCCCAACCGATCTTGTTGGCTTCGAGCACGACGACCTTGTAGCCGGCCTTCGACAGCGAGAGAGCCGCCGAAAGCCCGGTATAGCCACCGCCGATGATGGCGATGTCGGCCCGGCAATGGCCCTTCAGGGACGGATAGGTCGGAATTTCCCCCGAGGAGGCGGCATACCAGGAAGCGGCATGCGGAGCCCGCCCCTCGGCGGGCATGAAGGTTGGCGCGGAAAACATGCGAGTTGTCTCGAAGTCATGTCTGCCGGAAGCTTTGGGCTTCCGTCATCGGTTGGAAGGCCGGCCAAAACTGCGCCACGGGGCCGTCCTCCCGGTCGCATCAGCGTCGTCCGCGTTACGTTGGCCGCACCCTAGCCGAAACGCTCGGCGCTAAGGAATCCGAAAGTTGGGCAGGGGCGGCGATTGCCGCCCAAGCCATGTGCAGGTTCAGCCCATGAGGCCGTCGCGCTTCAGGTCGGCGTGCGTCATGTCGAGCGTCAGGGTGGCAAGCCGGATCAACTCGTCGGCCTCCTCGTGGCTCAGCACGAAGGGCGGCGCGATCACCATGGTGTCGTGGACGTGCCGCATGACGAGACCGTTCCGGAAGGAGTGCTCGCGGCAACGGAGGCCGATGCTGCCGTCGCCGGCAAAGCGTTTGCGCGCCGGCTTGGCGGGAACGAGCTCCAGCGCTCCCATCAGGCCGGTCATCCGCGCTTCGCCGACCAGCGGATGGTCGGCGAGCTTCAGCCAGCGCTCTTGCAGATAGGGCCCGATGTCGTCGCGGACGCGCTCCACCAGCTTCTCCTCGCGCAGGATCTTGAGGTTGGCGATGGCCGCCGCCGCGCAGACGGGGTGGGCCGAGTAGGTGAAGCCGTGGTTGAACTCGCCGGTGTCCTCGATCACCCCGGCCACCTTGTCGGAAACCAGCACGCCGCCGATCGGCAGGTAGCCCGACGAGAGCCCCTTGGCGACCGGCATCAGGTCCGGCTTCATGCCGAAATGCTCGGCGCCGAACCAGGTGCCGAGCCGGCCGAAGCCGCAGATCACTTCGTCGGAGATGAACAGGATGTCGCGCTCGCGGCAGATGCGGGCGACCTCCGGCCAGTAGGTGTCCGGGGGAATGATGACGCCGCCGGCGCCCTGGATCGGCTCGGCGATGAAGGCGGCCACCTTGTCTTCACCGATCTCGTCGATTGCCGTTTCGAGTTCGCGCGCCGCCTTGAGGCCGAACTCGGCCGGCGTCAGGTCGCCGCCGTGGTCGAACCAGTAGGGTTGGCCGATGTGCTGGATGCCGGGAATGGGAAGGCCGCCCTGCGCGTGCATCGGCGTCATGCCGCCGAGCGAGGCGCCGGCCACCGTCGAGCCATGGTAGGCGTTGCGGCGGGCGACGATCACCTGCTTGCCCGGCTTGCCGAGCGTCGTCCAGTAGGTTCGCACCATCCGCAAGATGGTGTCGTTGGCTTCCGAGCCCGAGCCGCAGAAGAAGACCCTGTTGAACCCTTCGGGCGTCACCTCGGCGATCAGCGCGGCGAGCTCGACGGCCGGCGGGTGCGTCGTCTTGAAGAAGGTGTTGTAGTAGGAAATCTCGCCCATCTGCCGCTGCACAGCCTCGGCGATCTCCGGCCGGCCATGGCCGATGTTGACGCACCACAGGCCGGACATGCCGTCGAGAATGCGATTGCCTTCGCTGTCGGTCAGCCAGACGCCCTCACCCTTGACGATGACGCGGACGCCGCCGGCATTGAGCGAACGGGTGTCGGAGAACGGGTGAAGGTGATGCGCTGCGTCGAGGGCGCGATAGTGCTCGGTGGGATACTTGTTGTGGGTAAGCATGGAAGCCTCTGAATAAAGGCGGCCGCTCGCAGGGCGGCAGATCAATAAGCGTCGCCGGCGTCCTTGATGGGGACGCCGGCATTTGTGTTGAGGGCAATCACGGCAACCGCCGCATCAGATGCCCGGCCCTTGCGCTCGCGCGCGCCGGCACATTCTCAAACCGCCAGCAGGAGATGCTGCCGCTCCCAGCTGGAGATAACGTTCATGAAGGTCTCGTATTCCTGCTGCTTGATCGCCCGGTAGGTGGCCATGAAGCGCGGTCCGAATACCTCGGCGAGATCGTCATTGTCCTCGAAGAGCGCCAGCGCTTCCAGAAGACCGCGCGGCAGCCCGAAGGGCAGGTCACGCGCCGATCCGGCGATCGGCTCTTCCGGACCGAGGCGCTGTTGCATCCCGAGGAGCCCGCAGGCCAGCGATGCGGCAATGGCGAGATAGGGGTTGGCGTCCGAAGACGGCACCCGGTTCTCGACCCGCCGCGAGCCGGGCCCCGAGTTGGGGACCCGGATGCCGACGGTCCGATTGTCGTATCCCCAGTGAACGTTGATCGGCGCTGCCGTGCCGCGCGTCAGACGACGGAAGGAGTTGACGTAAGGGGCGAGGATGCACATCACCGCCGGCAGATATTTCTGCTGTCCGGCGATGAAGGCGAAGAAGGCCGGCGTGGGATTTCCCTCGTCGTCGGAGAAGATGTTGCGCCCGGTCTCGATGTTGACGACCGATTGGTGGATGTGCATGGCCGATCCCGGCTCGCGGCTCATCGGCTTGGCCATGAAGGTGGCGTACATGTTGTGCCGGAGCGCCGCCTCGCGGATCGTTCGCTTGAAGCTGAACACCTGGTCGCCGAGGGCAAGCGGTTCGCCATGGCGCAGATTGATCTCCATCTGCGCGGCCCCCTCCTCGTGGATCAGCGTATCGATCTCCAGGCCCTGCTTCTCTGAAAATTCGTAGATATCGTCGAACAGGTCGTCGAACTCGTTGACGTGCTGGATCGAGTAGGACTGCCGGCTCGCTTCGGCACGGCCGGAACGGCCGATCGGCGGCTCCAGCGGATAGTCCGGGTCGAGGTTCTGCTTGACGAGATAGAACTCAATTTCCGGCGCCACCACCGCCCGAAGGCCTTCGCGCTCGTAAAGGCCGATGATCCGTCTGAGGATCTGGCGCGGCCCGAGATCGAACGGCCGGCCGTCGCGGTGGAAGGCGTCGTGAATGATCTGCGCCGTCGGCTCCGATGCCCAGGGTACGGCGGTCAGCGTCGAGAAGTCCGGCTTCAGGAACACGTCTCCGTCGGACGGGTCGTGTTGAAACGCGTCGTCTTCCTCGGGATACTCGCCGGTGATGGTCGTGGTGAAGACCGACGAGGGCATCGCCATGACGGTGGAGGAGAAGAACTTGTCGGCTGGCATCAGCTTGCCGCGGGCGACGCCGGCCAGATCCGGCGTGATGCACTCGATATCTTCGATGCCCCGCTCCTTGAGCCACATCTTGGCCTCGGCGAGGGTTTCAACGCCCCGCTCCGGGTTGCGTTCGCCGACCCTCGGCGTGTCCTTGGGCTCGGCCGAAATCAGACTCATGATCGCTTTCTTTCGTTGCTGGCGCGCGAAGGCGGGAGCCTCTTCCATCCCGCCCGTCCGAACGCACGCCTTTGTGTTTCGGAAAATGCAGACCCTTTATTTGTGATGACATTTTCCCGCTGGCGCAATCGCATTTTGGATGCGGCCGGTGCCGGCAGTGGTGACAAAATGCCACGTGCCAGAAAATAGGCAGCGACCAGTTGTCGTCCCCCCCTCGCTGTGCATAAATGCGCGCGACTACCGAGTGCGTAGAACGCCGGATTCCCCCGCCGGTCTACGAATGAGAGTGCCGGAGCGACCCCGCCAGCTTTGCGATTGCGAGGGCGAGGGGCGGCCGCGACAGGGAACAGGGAGCATGACGAAAATGGTGAGACAGCGTCTTCTGGGTGCCGCCGCGCTGACGGTCGCGCTCGCGACGGGGGCCGCGGCCCAGGACAAGGTCGTCAACGTCTACAACTGGTCGGACTACATCGACGAATCCGTGCTGGAAGAGTTCACCAAGGAGACCGGCATCAAGGTGGTCTACGACGTGTTCGACAATCAGGACATCGTCGAGACCAAGATGCTGGCCGGTGGCTCGGGCTACGACGTCGTGGTGATCACCGGTCCGTTCCTGGCTCGCCAGATCGCCGCCGGCGTCTACCAGCCGCTCGACAAGTCCAAGCTGCCCAATCTTTCCAACATGTGGCCGGAAGTGACGAGCCGCGTTGCCGAGTACGATCCGGGCAACCAGTATGGCATCGACTACATGTGGGGCACAACGGGCATCGGCTACAACGTCGAGAAGATCAAGGCGATCATGCCCGACGCTCCGGTCAACAGCTGGGACATGGTGTTCAAGCCGGAGATCGTCTCGAAGTTCAAGGACTGCGGCGTGCAGTTCCTCGACGCTTCAGAGGAGCTGATCCCGGCCGCTCTCAAGTATCTCGGCAAGAACCCCGATTCCAAGAATGCCGCCGACATCGACGAAGCCGGCAAGCTGCTGGCGTCGGTCAAGCCCTACGTGCAGAAGTTCCATTCGTCGGAGTACATCAACGCGCTCGCCAACGGCGACATCTGCCTGGCGGTGGGCTACTCCGGCGACATCCTGCAAGCCCGCAACCGGGCTGCCGAGGCCAAGAACGGCGTCACCGTCAACTACGTCATTCCCAAGGAGGGCGCCAACATGTGGTTCGACATCATGGCGATCCCCAAGGATGCGCCGAATCCGGATGCCGCCCATGCCTTCATGAACTTCATGATGAAGCCTGACGTCATCGCCAAGTCGACCAATTACGTCGCCTACGCCAACGGCAACCTCGCCTCGCAGAAGTTCGTCGACCCGGCCATCCTGTCGGATGCCTCGATCTATCCCGACAAGGACACCCTGGCCAACCTGTTCTCGACCACGCCTTACGACGCCAAGGCACAGCGCGTGTTGACCCGCGTCTGGACCTCGGTCAAGACGGGCATGTAAGAGCAGTCCACAAGGAACTGTCGAAAAGCGCCCGGCCGTCTGGCCGGGTGCTTGCATGTGACGGATGGCGGTGGCACGTCAGGCTGGTTAAAACGAGGGTCCGATGATGATCGAGGCGGTTGGGCCGATCAAACGCAAGTTTGCGCCCTGGGACGATCCGACGCTCAAGCCGTTCATCCGCTTTGAGAACGTCACCAAACGGTTCGGCGACTTCACCGCCGTCGACAATCTGACGCTCGACATCTACGAGCGCGAGTTCTTTGCCCTTCTGGGGCCGTCGGGCTGCGGCAAGACGACGCTGATGCGCATGCTCGCTGGCTTCGAGCAGCCGACCGAGGGACGCATTCTGCTCGACGGCAAGGATCTGTCCGGCATTCCGCCCTACAAGCGGCCGGCCAACATGATGTTCCAGTCCTATGCGCTGTTCCCGCACATGACGGTGGAAGGCAACATCGCCTTCGGCCTCAAGCAGGAAGGCATGGACACCTCCAACATCAACACCCGCGTCGCCGAGATGCTGGAGCTGGTCAAGCTTGAGAAGTTTGCCAAGCGCAAGCCGCATCAGCTGTCCGGCGGGCAGCGCCAGCGCGTGGCGCTCGCCCGTTCGCTTGCCAAGCGTCCGAAGGTGCTGTTGCTCGACGAACCGCTCGGCGCACTCGACAAGAAGCTGCGCGAGGAGACGCAGTTCGAGCTCATGGACATCCAGATGGAGCTCGGCATGACCTTCCTGATCGTCACCCACGATCAGGAAGAGGCGATGACGGTCTCAGATCGCATTGCCGTCATGAACCACGGCGTCATCGCCCAGATCGGCACGGCCTCCGAAATCTACGAACAGCCATCGTCCCGCTACGTCGCCGATTTCGTCGGAGACATCAACCTGATTGACGGGACGGTAGCGGCCGTCGGCGACGGAACCGTCACGCTCCACTGTGCCGGTGTCGAGACTTTGATCGTCGCCGAGGCCGGGCCGGGCGAGGTCGCCGTCGGGGCCAAGGCCGGCTTCGCCATCCGCCCGGAAAAGGTGCAGATCTCGCTCGAGGCGCCGCCGGCCGGCGCATCCAATGTGCTCTCCGGCGAAGTATGGGATATCGGCTATCTCGGCGACATCTCGGTCTATCGCGTCCGCCTTGCCGGTGGTTCCATCGTCAAGGCCACCGTTGCCAACCTGACCCGCATCGTCGAACGGCCGATCACCTGGGAAGACAAGGTGTACCTGACCTGGCCGGCCGACGCCGGCATCATCCTGCTGAAGTGAAGGACCCGGCCATGGCGGAGCGCTGGACGCAAGAGATGAGGCCCTTCCTCGCCAAGTGGGCGTTGGTGGCGGTTCCCTATCTGTGGAGCCTGTTGTTCTTCCTTGCGCCGTTCCTGATCATCTTCAAGATCTCGCTGTCGCAGACCGCGATCGCCATGCCGCCCTACGTGCCGGTGATCGGCGGCCTCGGCGATCTCTGGTCGAAGCTCACGGATTTCACCTTCGACAACTATGTCTTCCTGACCGAAGACCCGCTTTACTATTCGGCCTATCTCTCCAGCCTGCGGATCGCTCTCGTCTCGACGATACTGCTGCTCATCGTCGGCTATCCGATCGCCTATGGCATGGCGCGCGCGCCCAAGAGCCTACGCAACGCCCTGGTCATGGCGGTGATCCTGCCGTTCTGGACGAGTTTCCTGATCCGCGTCTACGCCTGGATCGGCATCCTGAAGCCTGAAGGGCTCATCACCATCGCCCTCCAGGGCCTGGGCATCCTCGGGCCGAACGAGCAGATCCACGTCTACAACACCGAGATCGCGGTGTTCATCGGCATCGTCTACTCCTACCTGCCGTTCATGGTGCTGCCGCTCTACGCGGCCCTCGAGAAGCTCGACACGACGTTGCTCGAGGCGGCCGCCGACCTCGGTTGTCCGCCGACCAAGTCTTTCTGGGTGATCACTTTTCCGCTGTCGCTGCCCGGCGTCATTGCCGGCTGCTTCCTGTGCTTCATCCCGATCGTCGGCGAGTTCGTCATCCCCGACCTGCTTGGTGGCTCCGAGACGCTGATGATTGGCAAGACGCTTTGGGCCGAGTTCTTCAACAATCGCGACTGGCCGGTATCGTCGGCCGTGGCGGTGGTGCTCCTGATCATCCTGGTGGTGCCGATCGTCATCTTCCAGAACCAGCAGAAGAAGGTTTGAGGAGCGCGCCATGAACAAGTCGACGAGCTGGTTCAACGTCACCTCCCTGGTGTTCGGTTTCGCCTTCCTCTACGTGCCGATCCTCATCCTTGTGGTCTACTCCTTCAACGCGTCCAAGCTGGTGACGGTCTGGGGTGGCTTTTCGACGCGTTGGTACGTCGAGCTGGTTCGCGACCAGGCGATCATCGACGCCGCCTGGGTGACCATCCGCGTCGGCATCCTGTCGGCGTCGTTCGCCACTGTCCTCGGTACCATGGCGGCGCTGGTTCTCGACCGCTACAGCAAATTCCATGGTCGCGCCCTGTTTTCGGGCATGGTCTATGCGCCGCTGGTCATGCCGGAGGTGATCACCGGCCTGTCGCTCCTGCTGCTGTTCGTCGCCATCGGCTTCGACCGTGGCTTTTGGGCGGTGGTGATCGCCCACACGACGCTCACCATGTGCTTCGTCGCCGTCGTGGTGCAGTCGCGTCTCGTCACGCTCGATCGCAGCCTGGAGGAGGCGGCCCTCGATCTCGGCTGCCCACCGGTGAAGACCTTCTTCCTGATCACCCTGCCGCTGATCCTGCCCGGCGTGGTCGCGGGCTGGATGCTGGCCTTCACGCTGTCGCTCGACGACCTCGTCATCGCCTCGTTCAACACCGGCCCCGGTGCCACCACGCTGCCGATCAAGATCTATTCCATGGTCCGCCTGGGCGTGACGCCGGAGATCAACGCCATCTCCACCATCCTGATCTCGGTGATCGCTGTCGGCGTCATCGTGGCTTCGGTGCTGTCGCACCGCTCGCAGGTGGAGAGGGAAAAGGCCGAGCGGGCCGTATTCCTTGGCGGCTGAGCCTGAGGCGGCGGCCGGAGTCCGGCCCCGACCCGAGAGCCACGGAGTGGCTTCCGCACCCGGTGCTGCCGGAGTGGTTCCGACCTCGGATCAATTGCCCGGGGTGGTCTTTTGCTTTTAGAGTGATGGTCGGGTGAGCCGGACGGGAGCGCCCCGCGAAGACAGCTTGCATTTCTGCCGACTTGCCGTAAGTTAGAAGAATTCTAACCAAGGAGGTTTTCATGCGTGGGAATGAGAAGGTCATCGAGCGGCTGAACGAGGCGTTGTTCCTCGAACTCGGCGCCGTCAACCAATATTGGCTCCACTATCGTCTCCTTGAGGATATGGGCGTCACCAAGTTCGCCAAGAAGGAGCGCGAGGAGTCGATCGAGGAGATGCAGCACGCCGACAGGCTGATTTCCCGCATCATCTTTCTTGAGGGTCACCCCAACCTTCAGACCATTCCGCCGCTTCGCATTGGCCAGACGGTTCGCGAGATCCTGGAAGCCGACCTTGCGGGAGAGCTCGATGCGCGCAACTCCTATCGCGCCTCGCGGCTGCTGTGCGCCGAGGAAGGCGATTACGTATCGATGGAGCTGTTCACCGATCTTCTGAAGGACGAGGAAGGACACATCGACTTCCTGGAGTCGCAGATCTCCCTCTATGACAAGATCGGCGAAGCCGCCTACATCCAGCTCAATGCAGGCAGCACCGACAGCGCAGACTGATCCCCGCAAGGAGGGCGGCCTCGGCTTCGGTCGCGGCGCGCCCTCGTTTCGGTGTCCGGCTCAAGCCGGCGCGGTAACGCGTCGGCGCGTCGGCATGTTCTCGCGATAGGCGCGCTGCTGCTCGACGATCTGCTGCCGGCGTTCGGCCAGATCGTCGGTGGCGAGACGCTTTTCGATATGCGCGTTGATGACGTCGATGGCCAAGGGGAAGCAGCCGCAGCAGCGGCCGCGGGTTCCGAGCCGACGATAGACAAGGCCCGGCGTGATCACGCGGAGCGGCATCTCGGTCAGCAGTTCGTCGACGGCTCCCTGGATGTCTTCGACGGTCAGGACGTTGCAATGACAGACGATCATCGATGAACTCCGGGGGTGCCTGTGGGCGCCCGTGGCTCTCCGTGGCTCGCTCGGGAAGGAGAGATTGAACTCCTCGCCGCCACGTCCTTGTTGATAATCATTCTCAACTTCATTTTCAAGCACGTGAAAACCCGCTATCGGCGGCGCAGGCCTGCCGGTCGATGGATGCAGAGCTGCGCAACCCGTGTCGCCGGTCGCCACGCCCCAAAAGCAAAACGCCCGGCGGAGTGTCCGCCGGGCGTCGTATTTCGACCGTTCTTGGCTTCGCCGTTACTCGGCGAGGACGCGCGTCGAGGGGAAGGTGATCTGGATCATCGTTCCCTGGCCGGGCGTCGAGTCGATCTGGAACGAGGCGCGATTGGCTTCCACCAGCGCCTTGGTCAGCGGCAGGCCGAGCCCCGTGCCGCCACCCGTCCGCGACGTCGACAGCTGGCGGAACGGCTCCATGGCCTTGACGATGTCGCCCTCGCTCATGCCCTGGCCGGTGTCGCGCACCCTGAGCACCACCTCGCCGGACTCTTCATAGAGCGTCGAGACGATCACCTGTCCGCCGGCCGAGTTGAACTTCACGGCGTTGGACAGCAGGTTCAGGATGATCTGCCGGAGACTGCGGTTGTCGGCCACCACGGGCGGCAGGCTCGAGGACAGCGACGTGCGGATGATGATCCGCTCGCGGTTGGCCTGCGGCTGCATCAGCGCCGCGCATTCCCGCACCACGTCGTTGAGCCCCACCGCCTCGAATGTCAGCTCGAGCTTGCCCGCCTCGATCTTCGAAAGATCGAGAAGATCGTTGACCAGGCTCATGATGTGGGTGCCCGACACGTGGATGTCGCGCAGGTATTCCTTGTAGCGGTCGTTGCCCACCGGACCGAAGCGCTCTTCCATCATCACCTCGGAAAAACCGATGATGGCATTGAGCGGCGTCCGGATCTCGTGGCTCATCTTGGCCAGGAAGTCGGATTTCTGGGACGAGGCGTTTTCTGCGGCCTTCTTGGCGGAGGTCAGCTCCTCCTCGGCCCGCTTCCACTGGGTGATGTCGCGCAGCACGGCGCAGAACTTGGTCGTCGACACCCGCCCCACGGTCATGAACAACGGCACCAGCCCGCCACCGGCCACACGGCCGATCACTTCGCGTCCGTCGTTGAGCACGCTTGAAAGGGCGTTCCGGCTAAGACCGTCGAGATAGTCGAGAGCGGAGCGGTGGCTTTCCGGCGCCAGCAAGTCGACGAAGGTCATGCCGATCATGTGCGATCGCTCATTGCCGAACAGGGCTTCGGCCGATTTGTTGGCCCCGATGACCAGCCCCTTGTGGTCGAGCACCAGAACGCCGTCGGTGGCGGTGTCGAGGATGGCTTCCATATCCTCAGCCCGCTGCTCGGCCGTAGCGAGGCGATCGCGGCTCGTGGCGGCCGCCGTCTCCTGCACCACCAGAAGCGAGGCGATGCCGCCTTCCATGGGCATCGAGTGCAACCGGGCCGACACGGGAATCTCCACGCCGTCGCGTCGGCGAACGGCGGGAATGGCCGCGTCGCGGCTGAGGGCGGCCCCCTCGAACACCTGGGCGAAGCCGCCGTCGGCATCTATCGTGGCAATGTCGGGATAGCCGCAGAGGTCGAGGAAGGCGCGATTGGCGTGGATGATGTCGCCGCCCCTCAGGATGGCGAGCGCCACCGGCAGCTTGTCGAGCAAGGCGATGTCGACGACCGGCCCCGCTTCGGCCGGAACGTCCGGCTTGCGGCCGACCAACGGTGTCGGATGGGCGGGCGACCGATCCGCCGAATCGGCGATGATGCGCGGCCCGAAGGCATCGGCAAGCGCCTCTGCGATCTTGTCGAAGGCGTCACGCTCCGGCTTTGAAAGAGCCCGTGCCTTGTCGCCGGTCAGGCTGCTGAAGGTCGTGTGATGGGAAGCCGGCGACGCGGCCACGTCGGAAACCGTCGGTGCCGCCAACTCGGGCTCGGCCGACTCCACTGTGTCTTCTTCCACCGGAGGCGCAACCAGCGGCAGCGGTTCGGGCAACTCGTCGGTGTCATCCTCGGCGCCGGACTCGTCCGACAACTCCGTCTGGGCAGGCTCGGCCACATCGGCGATGGGCTCGGGCGACGTCCCGGCATTCTCGGCAGCCGCCTCGCGCACGGCCTCGCTGGGCGCAAGCACCTGCGGTTCGACGGCTGCGATCTCGATGGGGTCGGACGTTTCGGTCTCGTCCGCAAGCGTTTGGTCGGCGTCCTCGACCAGTTCGACTTCTTCCGGCGCGGCATCAACTCCGACAGCTTCCTCGGGCGTATCGGCCGTCTGCTCGACCGCAACTTCCATGTCGGCGGTGTCCGGTTCGATAGCGTCGATCTCGGGCGTCAGGTCGGCCGAGTCGTCGATGTCTTCGACGGCCGTTTCGGCCGCGATCGGCGCGTCGCCCTCGGGTACCACCTCATCCGTCGGGACCTCGCCTGCGGCCTCGATCTCCCCGGCAACGGGGCGTTCGAGAACCTCGTCCGGTGCGACGGTTTCCTCGCTCGCGGTCGTCTCGTCGAAGGGAGAGGCCGGTGCAGCGCTGCCAACCAGCGGCAGTGGAGCGACCTCGTCGGGCTCGGAGGCGGCGATCGGCTCGGCGGGTACGGGAGCCTCGAAGGCGGCTCCGGTCTTCAGGACGCCGAAGCCGCGATAGCCCCGGAAGGCCCGTTCGCGCCCGAACACCGGCATGCCCGCCAGATCGGCCGGAACCCTGAGGTTCTCGCCCTCCACCGGCCAGTCGACGGTGAGCCCGGTGAACGTGTCGCGATGACCGAGCGCCTCGGCAATCCGTCCAGCCGGGTCGAACTCGAGACGGCCGGCGACCTCGGACCAGGTTCGGCCAAGAATGTCCGCCATGTCGGGGCCGACCGTCGCGGCGAGGTCGGCCGAAACGAAGGTAAAGGCGAGGCGCGGATCCAGTTCGAAGACGAAGCGCACCGCCCGTCCGTGGGCGGGGAAGATGAATGCCTGCTCGGCGGCCGTCGTCGGCAGCGCTTCGTCGGGTTCGACCGGAGCGTCTTCGGTCTGCGGCTCGATGGCGTCGACCGCCTCCGACGTTGATTCCTCCGAAACGTCCTCGGCATGCTCGGTCGGTTCCGGCAAGGCTTCTTCGGCAACTGCCGCGGACAGTGCGCGTTGGGCGTCCTCAGTGTTCGTATCGACCGCCTCCGCCACGATGCTCTCGGCGGATGCTTCCTGCTCGAACGCTGTGTCCTCTTCGAGACTGTCGGGGATAGTCTCCTCGGAAGCCGCTTCGGTGGTTTCCTCCGTCTCCGGCAAGGGAGCGTCCATGACGGCTTCGGTATCGTCCGCGGCAAGATCGGGCGCTGTTCCGTCGGCCCCGATCTCGTCGGTCGCGATGTCGTCGCTGACGGCTTCAATCCGTGCGGCGTCATCGGGCTGCTGGGCGTCGGCGGCTTCGGCCGGCTCGGCTTCCTCGGCCATCGCCGGGATATCCGCATCGGGGACGGGCTGAGCCGTGGCATTCAGCGTCGCGAAGGCTGCGATCGGGTCGCCAGCGAAGGAACCCGTGCCGTCGACAATGGTCAGGAGGATCGCCTTGACGCCGTCGGTAGAGACGCGGCTGGCTTTGCAGACCGTCGGCCGGGGTAACATGCCGCGTTGCAGCGGCAGACGTTCGATCCGGTCCTGGCCGCTGACCAGCATCTCGTCCAACATGGCAATGCGCCGGGCAAACGGCGAGGAGGTGGCAAAGCGCAGGTCCGTCAGCTTCTCAACCGACGCCACGCCGAAAAAGGCGGCGCCTGCGGCGTTCGCCCACAGCAGCCGGCTGCCGGTTCGGTCCACGACGAGAGATGGCCGACTATCGGCCACGAGCGCGCCGAGGCTTTCGGTTTGGCCGAGGACTCTGAACAGATCTGCTCCGCCGGACATGCCGCGTCTCCAACTTTCCCACTACGGGGGCGTTTCGACCGGTGGCATCAACAGCCAAACCCGCTGTTCCCGGTCGGCTGGCCGGGCCGAACAACAAAGGTGCGGCCCGTACAACTTCTTCAGTCAACGATACGTTAATAATATGGCGTCGGTGCGAGCGCCACAGTCGAATGCGAGGGTGGGCCGGCAACTTTTCAATAACCTTAACTTCAAGATCTGGGGGAGTTTACCACAATGGCGATTGCCACTAGGTGTCCTACGCCCACCGGTGGAACATCGTTTTGCGTCAACAGGATGTGAGGCGAGTTTGGCTACTCGCCGCACTATTGTATTCCAAATGGCGGAAATCTCCGGAAAATGACGGTCTTGCGGAGGACGGCCATTGGAACCTCGGGGCGCGACCAGCCGCACAAGCCCGAGTACTCGTTTTCGTTGAACAATACGGGCCTTCGACCGCCTATTCAGTATTTCGGCAAGGATTTTGGTCAAGGATGCTGTCCGTACAGCTGCCGGTGAAGAGCAGTGAACGCGATGTAACAGGACAGGCGACCGCCATGACGAATGAGCCGATCGCAGAGGAAAACCGAGTGCGTCTTGCGACGCCTCAATCGGCGCCAGCGCCGTTCGCCGCCGCGTTGCTTGGCGACGGCCTCTTTGCTCGTCGTCTGTCGAACACCATCGTGGACGCAATGGGGCGGTTTGCCGCTTGGCCCTTGATGGTCGCTCTCCGGCGCACCCTGTTGCTGTCCTTGCCGCTGGTGCTGGTCGGTGCTTTCGCCCACTTCGTCAACGCCCTTGTCTCCTTCCCCTTTGTCGGAGCATTTCCCGCCGAGGCCGTCGAGGCCCTGCGTGCCCTCTGCGCCACCCTTGTCGGCGGCACCTTTGGTCTTGTCGCCCTGGTGGTGGTTGCCGGCTTTTCCCATTCGCTGGCCACTCTGACCGGAGCGCGCGCCGATCGTTATCCGGTCAGCCCGGCCAGCGCTTCCGTGGTGGTGCTGTCGTGCTTTTTCATTGTGGTGGCGCCCGAGACGATGGAGGGCTGGAAGGCCGCTCTCTCGTCGTCGCGCGGATTGCCGTCGGCACTGGTCGTTGCCATCAGCGCCAGCTACCTGTTCCTTTTCCTCGCGCGCCGTCCGTGGTTCCGCCTCCGCCTGCAGGGCTTCGGCGCCGATCCGCTCGTCGGCGATCTTTTCTCCGTCCTTCCGGCCGGGATGGTTACGCTGATCGTCTTCGCCACGGTTCGCCAGATACAGGTGAGCCTCGGTGGGCCGGATCTGGCGACGACGCTGTCGGCTGCCATATCGGCCCCCTTTGCCGGAGCCGAACCCTCGGCGCCGCTCGCGGCGGCTTACGTTCTGGTCCGGCAACTCGTTTGGTTCCTTGGCGGGCATGGCAGCAACATGCTGGCGCCGGTCATGGAACAGATGATGGCGTCGGTGGATGAGACCACTGTCACGGGGGCGGCCAGCGTCATTTCCTGGAGCTTCTTTCCCATCTATTCGGCCTATGGCGGCTCCGGCTCGACCCTCTGTCTGATCATCGCTCTTCTCTATGCCGACAAGGAGCCGGCGATCCGCCGTCTTGCCTGGCTGTCGCTGCTGTCGGCGCTCGTCAACGTCAACGAACCCCTATTGTTCGGTCTGCCGCTGATCCTGAACCCCATCTACGCCATCCCCTTCATTTTGATCCCCGTCGTTCAGTCGCTCATCGCCTATGCCGCGACGGCCGCCGGTTTCGTTCCCGTGGCCACCGAAGCGGTCTCATGGACGATGCCGGCGCCGCTCAGCGGCTATCTGGCCACCGGCTCGTCGGCCGGGGCCTTTTTGCAGGTCCTGACGGTTGCCGTCGGAGCGGGGCTCTATCTACCCTTCGTGCGGATTGCGCGACGGCTGCGGATGATCGCCAATGCCAAGGCGATGCAAACGCTGGTAACCGCCTCGGAGTCCGACGAGGTCGTGCATGGGCATCGGCTGATCGACTTGCAGGGTACCGCGGGGGATCTCGCCAATGTTCTTGCCCGGGATATCGCGGACGCGCTGGGAGAGACCGATCAGCTTTTCCTTCAATATCAGCCGCAAGTCTGCGTCGAAGAATGCCGGGTGTTTGGCGTCGAGGCCTTGTTGCGCTGGGATCATGAGGTTTACGGCCGAATCCCGCCGTCGGTAACGGTGGCCTTGGCCGAGGACATGCGCATCATCGACCGGTTGGGCGAGCACGTGCTGCGTCTTGCCTGCCGGCAGCGCGTCGCCTGGGGGACATCGGTCCCCGACGACCTCATCGTCTCCGTCAATGTGTCGCCCCTCCAATTGCGGGACGCCGACTTCGACCTGAGGGTTCTGCGCGTTCTCGCCGAGGAGAAGCTCGATCCGCATCTCGTCGAACTGGAAATCACTGAGTCGACATCGCTCGCACCGGCGGTTCAGTCGATCGGGGCCTTGCTCCGCCTGCGCAATGCCGGTGTCCGCATCGCTCTCGACGATTTCGGCATGGGTCACACGTCGCTGCACTATCTGCGCGAACTGCCGCTCGACACACTGAAGATCGATCGCTCGCTCACCTTTACCAGCCAGGGCGATCTCAACGAGCACGTGATCCGGTCGATCGTCGCCCTCAGTCGCACGCTCGGCCTGCGCGCCGTGGTGGAAGGCATCGAGCAACCCGATCAGCTTCCGAGGTTCATCGATCTCGGCTGCGCTCGCTTCCAGGGCTATCTGTTCTCAAGACCGCTCGAAAGCGGCCCCTGCCTGGACTACATCCGGGCCAACACTGGCATCGCGGCTTAAGTCTGTCCGGCTCCGTCTGGGATGGTGGCCGAAAGCGTGGTACCAAACTGCGGAACGACTGCGCGACCGTTTGTAAGGTCGAAGTGGGCCGGTTTGGCTCTCCGTCGCGGCCGCGAAAAATGTGCGATGGGAGGCTTCATGTCCGTCACCTCGTTAGCTGCGCTCGCTGCCATCATCGATCATACCATCTTGCGACCGGACGCCACCGAGGCGGACGTCGAGCGGTTCTGCGCCGAGGCGATGCAGTGGAACTTCGCCGCCGTCTGCGTCAACCCGCTCCATGTTCCGCGCGCCGCGGCCGCCTTGCGCGGTTCGGCGGTCAAGGCCTGTTCGGTCGTCGGCTTCCCGCTTGGCGCGACGCCGACCGAACTCAAGCGTCGCGAGTTGGAATGGGTGCTTGCCGAAGGGGCGACCGAGGTGGACATGGTGATCGCCATCGGTACCTTGAAAAGCGTCGGCGCGGGCCCGATCGGCGACGAGGTCGGCGTGCTCAAGACTGCCTGCGGTCCGGTGCCGCTGAAGGTGATCCTCGAAACCTCGCTCCTGACCGACGAGGAAATCGTCGCCGCCTCGCTTGCCGCCAAGAGGGCAGGCGCCGACTTCGTGAAAACCTCGACCGCCTTCACCCAGAAGGGAGCGACCGTCGAGGCGGTGGCCCTGATGCGCCGCACCGTGGGGCCCGAAATGGGTGTGAAGGCGTCAGGCGGCATCCGCTCCTTCGCCGAGGCCATGGCGATGGTGGAGGCGGGAGCGAACCGTATCGGCACCAGCCGTGGCGTCGCCCTGATGCGCGAGGCCCATTTCGGAACCTGAATCCGCCGCCGGATCCAGCCGAACGGATCGACGGTCGCCCAGGGAGCAGCGCCGTGGCCACCATGACGGGTTAGCCACGACGCCTTGGTTTGCTCAGCGTCAGGCGCTGGCCTTGCCCAGCAGTTCGATTTCGGCCGGGGTCAGGTGCAACGTCGCGGCGTGGGCGAAGCTCTCGACATGCGCCACCTTGGTGGCGCTGGCGATCGGGGCGGTGACGCCCGGCCGCGCCATCAGCCAGGCGAGCGCCACCTCGGCCGGCTTGGCGTGATGAGCTTCGGCGACCTGGTCGAGGGCCGCCAGGATGCGGAACCCGCGTTCATTCATGTACTTCTCGACGCCGCCCGCCCGGTTGCTGCCCTTGAGATCGTCGGCAGATCGGTATTTGCCGGAGAGGAAGCCGGAAGCGAGGCTGTAATAGGGAACGACGCCGATATCCTCGTGCATGCACAGGTCGCGAAGCGCGCCATCGAACAGCGAACGTTCGGCGAGGCTGTAGTTGGGCTGAAGGACCTGATAGGCCGGCAGATACCGCTGTCGCGACACCGACAGCGACTCCGCCAACTGCTCGGCGGTGACGTTGGAGACACCGATCGCGCGCACTTTGCCGGCGCGGATCAGCTTGTCATAGGCGCCGAGCGTCTCCTCATAGGGCGTCTGATCCGGCCAGTGCGAGAAATAGAGGTCGATCCGGTCGATGCCGAGCCTTGAAAGAGAGCGGTCTACCGCCTGAAGAATCCACCTCTCTCCAAGTCCCTTCTCGCCGGGCTCGCCAAGATCGGAGCCGACCTTGGTGAAGACCTTGAGCTTGTCGCGAACGCCCGGGCGGGCCTTCAGCCAGCGTCCGATGATGGTCTCGGATTCGCCGCCCCGATTGCCCGGTTTCCAGCGGGAGTAGACGTCGGCGGTGTCGATGGCGTCGAAGCCATGGTCGACGAAGGCGTCCAGCACGTCGAAGCTGGCCTTCTCGTCGATGGTCCAGCCAAAGACATTGCCACCGAACACCAGTGGCGCGATGTCGAAGCCGGTTTTCCCGAGCGGGCGCTTTTTCATTTTCCTCTCCGGTTATTCAGTGGCGGTTCCAGCAAGCGAATGCTCTGGAGGCGCCACTTCCTCGGAGGGATTATAGGAGCGCGTTCGGCGCCCGTCATGTTCGCGCTTCGGCCAATGTCCCGAGGGCGTTGCGCGCGAAAGTCAGAACAGCACGTCGTCGAACAGATCTTCGCTCTGCGAGGTCGGAACGATGGGGGCGGGAGCGACGCGCGGACTGCCGCCAAGGATCGCATGATGGGTGTCGCGCTCGGCTGCCATCGTGTAGACGGCGAAAAGACGCTCGGAAAATCCAGCGTATTCCTGGGAACCCTCTAGTGGACCGGCACTTGCGACGTTGCCGAACATCCGGTGGCAGGTGTGAAGGTGCTCGCCGAGGTCCTTGCTGAAATCGATATGACGGGCAATGTGTCCGATGCGCTCGGCGACCGCGTGACCGCTTTCCTCGGCTTCCTTCAGGTGAAGGCTGGTTCGGGCGCTGGCCTCGCGCAACG
Source organism: Pleomorphomonas sp. T1.2MG-36 (assembly GCF_950100655.1). Taxonomy (NCBI): domain Bacteria; kingdom Pseudomonadati; phylum Pseudomonadota; class Alphaproteobacteria; order Hyphomicrobiales; family Pleomorphomonadaceae; genus Pleomorphomonas; species Pleomorphomonas sp. T1.2MG-36. The sequence continues at coordinate 364,221 of NZ_CATNLY010000023.1, read as the reverse complement.
TTGCTACGGCGCCGTCGATCTCGCCGACGATGTCGACACTCTGGTTTGCGCGCTCGCCGTCGAGACCGGCGGCGGTTTCCCGCATGGTCGACAGGCGTTGCAGGATGTCCTCCGCGGCGACGCCGAGCCGTGCGGCATAGGTGTTCATTTCCGCGGCCACCACGCCAACGGCGCGCCCATTTGCGCCCAGTCGGTTGCTGCGCAGATAGGCGTTGATGGCAAGGCAACGAATGTCGTCGCGCACGCTGCGGATGTTGCCGATGTTGCCCATGTTGCTGAGCAACTCGGTGGCGACCTGCTTGGTGGAGGCATAGGCCGCCGCCGCCAGGGTTCCCGATTGCTCGATATCGCCCACGACGCCTCGCGTCAGACCGACACCTTCCTCGATGGCCTGCATCTCGCCGCCACCGTTGCAGCCTGCCTTGCCGGTCAGCGTCAGCACGCGTGAGGCTTCGCCTGCCAGGCCTTCGATCGTGGCCACGACCACGCGCGTCTGTTCGGTGAAGTCCTTGATCAGGGCCGATGTCTGGGCGGCCAGCAGGCGTATGCCGGCCTGGGAGAGAACCTCGGCCTGGTGATCCGAGCCGCACTTGGCCTGTTCGTCGAGGAGGATGGCGATGCCGGCCTGAACGTGCTCGATGCGCTGCCGGGCCACGTCTCCCGCTTGCAGTGCCGACAGAACCTTGCCGACCTTTTCCTGCACCGACTTCGCCACGTCGGCTGCGCCGACAGCAAGCTTTCTGAGGCCCGAGCGGCGATCGCGCACGGCCTCGAGTGCTTCGGTCAGCGTGGACGAAACCGTCGTGACCTGGTTCGCGATGCCGGTTCCCTTGCCACCCGAGCAGGCCACCGCGACCTGAACGCCGAGCTGGCCCACCTTGTCGGCGAAGATTTCGATCTGCTCGATCGCCGATCCCACGTACTTGTCGACGTCATCGGCGAACTGGGCAAACTCGGTGACGCCGGCCCCGGCGATGCGGGTCTCCATGGCGCAGGTATTGAGATAGCGCAGCGAGCGCTGCATGTCGCGGATGCGCGGAGCGATGGCTTCGCTGTCCTCAAGAACCGAGGAGAGGCGCTGGCCGGCGGCGACTTCGGTCTCGACGAGGTCGGCGAGGCCCTTCAGCGTGGCGGTCAGCCGAGCAGCCGCCTCATCGCAGGCATGGTCGTCGAGGGCGCCGGTTATGCCATCGATTGCCGCCAGAAGTCGGGCGACGATGTCATAGGCGGCCATCAGGGCCTTGCCGCCTTCAACGAAACGTTCCTCGATCTGCGAACGGGCCGCCTCAAGCTGATCGGAGACCGCGCGGAGATCGGGTTGGCGGGACGTGCCTTCTGAAATCACTCTGCCACTCCTGTCCTGCGCGGATAGTTCCAGAAAAGAGTGAAATATCGGTTCATCGCTCGCAGCCGTTTGTTCGCCGGTCCGGCGATCATCGCCGGACATGGAGTGCAACGGTGCTTTCCACTCTGTCGCCAAACGTGCGATAAGCCCTTGCATCCTTTCCGGAATGGACTCCGCAGATCATGACCGAGAAGCCGCCTCGCGAGGGCAAGCGCCCGACGATTGCCGACGTGGCGCGCGTCGCCGGTGTGGCGCCGGCCATCGTCTCGCGAGCCCTGTCCCCAAGCCACCGCCCGGTTTCGCTGGAGAAGAAGGAGCGGGTTCTGAAGGCGGCGGCGGAGCTCGGCTATCATCAGAACCCGCTGGCGCGTGGGCTTGCCACCAAGTCGATCGATCTGGTCGCCGTCATCATCAACTATCTCAGCGATCTCTCCGATCTCGATCTGTTCGACCCGCTGCTGGAGGGCATCCAGTCGCTTGGCAAACAGGCCATCCTGATCCGCGTCGGCCGCACCAAGCGCATCGACGATTTCCTGCGCAATTCGCTGACCTATCACGTGCATGCCGCGCTGGTGTTTTCCGACTTCGCCGATGCCGGCGAAGTCCGCGCCCTGTTCCATAGCGACAACGTGCTGATGCTGAACGGGCGGTCCGACGCCGAGAGCGCTCGCATTCACATCGACGAGGAGAGCGGTATCGGCGAATTGGTGCGCCACGCCCGCGCGAGGGGCGTCGAGAGTGCCGCGCTGGTCACGGGGCGCGCCAGTTCGCTGGTGGAGGAGGCGCGCATCGCCGCCTACCGGTCGGCCTGTGCCGCCGCCGGCATCGACCTCGTCGCCGAGATGAGCGGCGATTATTCCTATGGGTCGGGTTTCGGTGCGGTCGCGGCCATCGACAAGGCGAGACCGGATGCCGTTTTCTGCACATCCGATTCCATGGCGATGGGCGTGATGGATGGCCTGCGCCGGGAAGGCAGGCAACCGCCGGCCGACTATCTGCTCTATGGCTTTGACGCCGTGGAGAAGGGCAACTTCGCCGCCTACGACATTTCCAGCGTCGGCTTCGACCGTTCGGCCCTTGTTGCCGGCATTCTTTCCTTCCTCAAGGCGCCGGATGAGTTTCCCGGAGCCGGCCTCGACATCCCCACCCGCTTCATGTCCCGCAGCACGGGCTGAGGCCTCCCACATAAAGAAAAACTCGACGCCGGTTGTCACCGGCGCCGAGGCGGGTCTGCGGTCCTGAGTTGGCGGTCTTCAGCCGCCTCCTTACCAGAGCGGCGTCAGCGCCGGCGGATTGGCCTTCTCGCCCCACCACTTCTTGTAGTTGGCCTCATAGGCGCCCGACTGGATGTAGTCGGACACGAACATGTCGACCCAACGCTGGAAATCCGGGTCGCCCTGAGCGATGGCGATGCCGATCGGATCGTTGGAGTAAAGGCCGGGCAGGGTGGCGAGCGAGGAATCCTTGGTGGCGAGGTAGTCGAGCATCGACGAGTCCTCGATGCCGGCATCGACGCGCTTCTGCTTGAGGAGCAGCACGCCGTCCGGCGAGAAGTTGTCGGTGTAGACCAGTTCGGCCGTCGGCACGGCGCGCTTCAGGAAGGTTTCACCGGTGGTGCCGCGACCGACCACCACCTTCTTGCCGGCGAGGCCTTCCAGCGTGGTGATGCCGGCATCGGCCTGCACGATGATGCGGAGACCGGCGCGGTTGTAGGGGATCGAGAAGCTGACCGCCTTGGCGCGGGTGAGCGTCGCCGAGGTGTTGGCAACCACGAGGTCGAGCTGGTTGGACACCAGCATGGACACGCGGGCGTCGCCGGAGACGTCGGTGAACTCGGGCTTCACGCCGAGCTTCTCGGCCAGCATGGTGGCGACGTCAACGTCGTAGCCGACCGGGTTGTTCTGGTCGTCGCGGAAGCCGATCGGCTCGCCGCCGAGCGAAACGCCGATGCGGATGGTGCCGGCGTCGAGAATTTCCTGCAGCTTGGAGCCGGCGCTCGCCGTGCTCGCCAGCGCAAGGCACATGGCCGCGGCGGCAAGGGATGTCTTCAGAAGCCGATGCATGATGTCTCTCCTGTGATCAAAGCTGTTCCGATTGCCGCCGCTCGGGTGCGGGCATGCCGGGTTCCCAGAACCAATAGGATACCGGCTTCTCGCCCCTGAGCGTGACGACGCGATGCTTGTTTTTGTTGTCGAGCGCATGAATGACCACCTCGCCGATGAAGCCACCCTTGAGGGCGAGGAGGTCCTCGGCGGCGCGCTCTACCGCCGCATCGAGTGAAAGGCCGAACTTCAAACCCTGCACCACGGCATGCGAGGTGGCGCAGCGCATGGTCATCTCGCCGGTGTGGGTGCAGGCGGCGACGCCGTAACGGCTGTCGGCATAGAAGCCGGCGCCGGGAATGGGGCTGTCGCCGAGCCGGCCGGGGTATTTCCAGGCCCAGCCGGACGTCGAGGTGACGACGGCGGCGTTGCCGCCGACGTCGATGCCGAGGAAGACGGTGGTATCGCGCACCCGCTCGGGATCGGTGATGGCATTGGACAGCGGGATCAGCGGCACATCCGGGAAGGCGGCGCGCGCCGTCTCGTCGAGCAGGCCGTCGAGCTTTTCGCGCCAGATGCGCTTGCTGTCGGGGTAGAGCACGTCGTCTTCGGTGAAACCGATTTCACTTGCGAAACGGCGCGCGCCTTCACCGGTCAGCATGACGTGCGGCAGGCGACGCATCACCTCGCGTGCCAGCGCCGCCACGTGCAGCGTGCGCGGCACGGCGCCGACGGACCCGACGGAGAGCGTCGTCCCGTCCATCACGGCGCCGTCGCACTCCATGTCGCCGACCATGTTGGGCCAGCCGCCATAGCCGACGGAACGGACGCTCGGCGCCGCCTCGACGTAGCCAATGCCCTCGACCAGTGCGTCGAGGGCGGCGCCCCCGGCGAGCAAGGTGTTGACGGCATGGGAAAAGCCGGGCTCGGCCTCGGTGTTGGCAAGCAGGATCAAGGCTCAGTCCTTTTTCATCTTGGACAGAAACTGACGGATGCGCGGCACGGCGAGACCGCCGTCCTCGGCGAAGAACTGCGCCGTCGGCAGGTCCACGATCAGCTCGCCCTGTTCGAGGAAGACGATGCGGCTCGATATGTGGCGAGCGAACTCGATCTCGTGGGTGACGAACACCATGGTCGTGCCGTCGGCGGCGAGCTCGGCGAGGATGCGCAGCACGTCGCCGGTCATCTCCGGATCGAGGGCGGAGGTCACCTCATCGAGCAGCAGATAGCGCGGCTGCATGGCGAGTGCCCGGCAGATGCCGACGCGCTGGCGCTGACCGCCGGACAGTTGCTGCGGATAGGCATCGGCATGCGCTCCAAGCCCCACTTTGTCGAGCAGCGCGCGGGCGCGCGCTTCGGCTTCCGCCTTCGGCAGCTTCAGGACCTCGATCGGCGCGAGGGTGATGTTCTTCAGCGCCGTCATGTGCGGATAGAGGTTGAACAGCTGGAAGACGGTGGCCGACGCCCGGCGGGCGGCGACGAGACCAGCCTTGGTGGAGACGTCATGGCCGTCGACAGTGATCTTGCCACCCGACAGGGCCTCAAGGCCGTTGATGCAGCGGATCAGTGTCGATTTGCCAGAGCCCGAGGCGCCCAGAATGGTCACCACCTCGCCGGGCTCGACCCTGAGGTTGACGCGCTTCAGCACGAGGGCGTCCCCGAAGCGCTTTTCGACGTTTTCGGCGACGATCATCAGATGCCTCCCCATTTCACGGACTTGCGTAGCGCCGCCTCGATGCGGCCGCCGGCATGGGCGAGCGTCTTCGCCGCGAGATAGTAGATAAGGCCGATCACCGCCCAGACGATGAAGGGCTGTAGCGTCCTGAGATTCAGGATGTTGCCGATCTTGGTGAGATCGAACACGCCGATCACCGAAATCAACGAGGTCACCTGCAACTGGTTGACCAGGATGCCGACGAGAGGCCCGACCGAGAAGGCGGCCGCCTGCGGGGCGATGACGAACCGCAGAATCTGAGACCGATCGAGACCGAAGACCTTGGCAGCCTCGATCTGGTCGCGGTCGATGGATTCGATGCCGGACCGGAAGACGACGAAGGCGAAGGCGGCGGTGTTGAGGCTGATGGTCAGCGTGGCCGCCTCGACTGGCGTCATCCGGATATGCAGGAAGGCCGGAATACCGAAGAACACCAGGAACAGCTGCACCAGCACCGGCGAGTTTTTCAGCGCTTCGGTGACCAGCACGATCGCCGGACGGCAACCGGGTATCCGGTAATGATGGACGACGGCCAGCAGGAGGCCGATCGCAAGGCCGATCAGCGTCGTGCCGATGAACAGGGCCAGCGTGACGCCAAGGCCTTGCAGCAGCAGGATGATGTCATAGGGCGTGAAGTCGGCGTAGCGCATCAGCCCCCCATCATGAAGCGGTTGAGACGACGATGGGTCGCCGAGATGGCGAAGGACAACAGCGTCGTCAGCGAGGCATAGAGCACCAGGAGCACCGCATAGACTTCGAACGGCTTGAATGTGGTGGCGGCGACGATCTTGGCGGCGCCCGTCAGCTCGTTGACGGTGATGGTCGAGAGGATCGACGAGGTCAGCACGAGGTTGATCAGCACCGAGCCCATCGGCCGCACCGAGACGCGCAAGGCAATCGGCAGCACGATGCGGGTGAAGATCTTGATCCGGCTGAGGCCGGACACCTTGGCGGCGTCAATCACGCCGGGGTCGATGGTCATGATGCCCGATAGGATGACGTCGGAAACGAAGGCGCCACCGGCGATGGACATGGCGATGATGCCGGTCTCAAAAGCGCCGATGTAGATGCCGAGTTCGGGCAGGCCGTAGAAGAAGAAGAACAGCTGGACGAGGAAGGGGACGTTGCGGAAGACGTCACCATAGGCGTTGGCGGTGCCTCGCACCCACCTGTTGCCGGACGAGCGCATCGACGCCGTCAGGGCGCCGAGCAGCACCGCACCGACGATGGCAATCAGACAAGCCGCTATCGTCAGGGCAAAGCCCTGCAACAGAAAGCCGATATGGGGCTCGATCACCCTCCAGAAACGCACCCGTGTTCCCCCGCCGTTTTTATTTGTGAAAGCGGTTTCACTTTTTGTAGGGACGATTCCGAGGACTGTCAAGCAAGGGCCAGTGGTCTCTGTTTCGCGAGCTGACTACGCCACCGCTGCCGTCCCCGATCCTTGGTCCTGCTCGCGCGCGATATGGGTGGCCAGCGCATCGACGAAGCGGCGGCCATAGGCTGGAAGCGGCGTCGAACGCGACCAGATGGCGGAGATTTCGAACTCCACCGGCCGTGCTTCGATGGCGATCGGCCGCACCGTGAGATCGGTCTTCAGAGCACGGATCGATGAGGGCAACACGGCGACGCCGACATCGCCGATGGCCATGGAAAACACCGTGTGAGGGGAGCCGCTTTCCAGCGCGATGCGTGGCTCCAGGCCTGTCAGGCGGCAGGCGGCATCGAACATCTCACGGCTGACGTGCCGGCGGTTGAGCAGCAGCAGCGGATGGGCACAGACGTCGGCGATGTCGATCGGAGCGCCCGTCCTGCCGATGCGCTCCGCCGTGCCGATGGCCAGCACGGCGAGGTGGCAGAGCGGCCTCGCCTCGACTTCCGGCGTTCTGGCGTAGCTCGACGCGTTGATGGTGAGCTGCACCACGCCGGACATCAGTTTGGCGTCGAGATCGGCGCCGCCACCCTCTTCGAGACGAATGTCGACGGCGGGGTGCTCGGCCTGCCACTCACGCAGGAAGTCGGGGAAGTAGCGCTCGATCAACTGCGAGCAGGCGCCGATCTTGAGGACGCCCGCCTCACCCTTCTTCAGTTCCTCGGCGGAGAGGCGCAGGTTCTTGGTGGCGATCAGCACCTCGTTGATGCGGGATCGCAACGCTTCGCCTGCGGGCGAGACGCGGATCCTCTTGCCGATTCGCTCGAACAGCTCCACCCCCAGCGTTTGTTCAATGCTCTGGATCTGGCGAGACAGGGCCGACTGGGTGATCGACAGCTTGTCGGCGGCGACGGTGAAGCTGCCACATTCGGCAACCGTCATGAAGCTTTGCAGCAGCCTGTCGTCCATGGCCCGCTCCCAGGTTGGGGATAAGCCTTACGTCGTACACGCGCGAGACGCCGCCCTCAAGGGCGGCCGTCCTACACCGTAAGGACCGATGCGCCGGTGGTGGCCCGTCCTTCGAGGGCACGATGGGCCTCGGCGGCTGCCACAAGCGGGAAGCGCTGGCGCACTTCTGCCGCTACCGCGCCGGAGGCCAGGCGAGAAAACAGGTCGGCGGCGCGTGCCTCCAGTTCCGCCCGCTCCTCGATGAAGTGGAACAACATCGGCCTGGAGGCGGAAAGTGAACCGCCTTGCGCCAGCATCGACAGCGAAAACCCCTCGATCGGTCCCGACGACTGGCCGAAAGAGACGAAAGTGCCGCGCTTTCGCAAGGATTTCAGCGAACCGGCCCAGGTATCGCGACCGACGCTGTCATAGACCACGTCGCAGCCGCGACCGTTCGTAACGCCGAGCGCCGCCGCTACGAAGTCGTCGCGGCGATAGTCGATGACATGGTCATAGCCATGGGCACGCGCTAGCTCGGCCTTTTCCGGCGAGCCGACCGTGCCGATGGCCGTGGCGCCGAGCGCCTTCAGCCACTGCCCCATCAGGAGACCGACGCCACCGGCCGCCGCATGCACCAGCGCCACGTCGCCGGCCTTCACGGCAAAGGTCGAGGTGACGAGATATTGCACCGTCAGCCCCTTCAACATGACGGTAGCGGCGATTTCATCCGAGATGGTATCGGGCAGTTTCACCAGCCGGTCGGCGGCAATCACCCGCCGTTCGCGATAGGCGCCGAGCGGCGTCGTGTAGGCAACCCGGTCGCCAACTCTCAGTGATTTGACGCCCGGTCCGATGCTTTCCACCACGCCGGCCGCCTCGGCGCCGACGACGAGCGGCGCCTCCGGCCAAGCATAGAGACCGGAGCGATAGTAGGTATCGATGAAGTTGACGCCGACGGCGGTGTGACGGACGACGGCTTCGCCAGTTGCCGGCGCACGGTCGGCAACCTCCTCCCAGCTCAGCGCCTCCGGACCACCGGGAGCGCCGAGCAGCATGGCTTTCGACATTTTATCTTCCCCGTCAGACCTGGAATTCCGGATCGACCGGGATTTGCAGGGCCTGCACGACGGCATTGGTCTCCGAGGCCATGCCGATGACCGATAGCAGTTCGGCGTGCATGCCCTCGGTCATGCCCTTGGCCTTGGCCTGAGCGGTATGCGAATGGATGCAATAGCTGCAGCCGTTCACCGTCGACACCGCGACGTAGATCATTTCCTTGACTACCGGCGACAACTCGCCGGGTGCGACCATCACTTCCTTCAGACTTGCCCACGTGCGCTCGAGAAGTTGCGGCTGGTTAGCGAGGCCGCGCCAGAAGTTATTGACGAAGTCCGACTTGCGGGTGGCGCGGATATCGTCGAACACCGCCTTGATGCGCGGGTCGGCCTCGACTTCGGCGTCGGTCCAGAGTTTCACGGTTGTCATGATCTATCCTCAGCGATGGGCCCAGGCCCAATAGAGTTCGCGCGCCTTGCGCCCCTTGGGGCCAAAGGCAAGCGTCTTGTCGTCGAAGCCGATGACCGGAACCACCTTTGAGATGTTGCCGGTCGAGAAGATCTCGTCGGCGGCGCGGAAGTCGTCGATCGACAGCGTGATCTCGTGGACGGTCTCGCCGGCATCGCGCAGAAGGCCGATGACGCGCTTGCGCGTGATGCCGGCCAGGAAGGTGCCGTTCGGAACCGGCGTGAAGTATTCGCCGCCCTTCACCAGGAACACATTGGCCGTGGCCAGCTCGGCGACATTGCCGGCGAAGTCCTGCACCAGCGCGTTGTGGAAGCCCTTGGCCCGCGCCTCGCGGATCATGCGGGCATTGTTGGGGTAGAGACAGGCCGCCTTGGCGTTGGTCGGCATGCATTCCACCGTCGGCCGGCGGAAGCGCGTGGTGGTGATGGTGAAGCCCTTCGGCTCGACCATCGGCATCTCCTCGAGGCAGAGCGCGAAGTCGGTCGAAGCGGGGTCGGCGGCAACCACCGAAGAGTCGCCTTCCTCAGCCCAGTACATGGGACGAATGTAGACGGCCGGATTGGGACCAAACTTCTTGAGGCCTTCATGCGTCAGGCCGATGATCTCAGCGTCGGAAAGCGTCGGTTCGAGGTCAAGGTTCCGGGCGGACTGATTGACACGCGCCGCATGCAGATCGAGGTCGGGGGCCACACCCTCGAAGGCACGGGCGCCATCGAACACCAGCGAGCCGAGCCAGGTGGCGTGGGAGTTGGCCCCGAGCACGCGGACGTCGCCCTCGTGCCAGGCGCCGTGATAATAGGTCCAGATACGGGACATCGTCTTGGCTTTCCTCTTGTTTTTGCGCTTCTCGTCAATGGACGGAGGCGTACATGATGCGCTCCTCGCTGGCGTCCAGCGGGGAGAATTCCTCGACCACGCGACCCTGGCGGCAGACCAGGATACGGTCGGAGAGTTTCAGGATTTCCGGCAGATAGGACGAGATCACCACCACCGCGAGCCCGTCGTCGGCGAGCTTTTCGATCAGGTGATGGATCTCGGCGATCGCCGCCACGTCGACTCCGCGCGTCGGCTCGTCGAAGATGACGAGGCGGGGCTTCTGCACGAGGCCCTTGCCGATCACCACCTTCTGCTGGTTGCCGCCGCTGAGTTCGACGACGCGCGCATCGGGATTGATCGCCCGAATGTTGAGCGTGCGGCTCCAACTCTCGGCGAGACGCGTCATCTCGGCCCGGCTGACCACCGGTATCTTGTTTTCACCGGCTGCAAGATGGCCGGAATAGAGGTTCTCGGCGATCGACATGGTTTCGAAGAAGCCTTCGAGCTTCCGGTCCTCAGTGACATAGACAATGCCGTCCTGCATCGCCGGTCGCGGCGTGTTGTAGCGCACGGGCTGGCCATCCAGCGCCACCTCTCCGCCGCGATTGAAGTCGCGCTTCATCACGCCGGCGATGATCTTGGCCGTTTCGGTTCTCCCGGAGCCGACGAGGCCGAACAGGCCGGTGATCTGGCCGGCGAAGATAGAGAAGGAGGTGTTCTTGACGATCGCTCCCATCGAAAGGTCCTGAACTGACAGCACCTTGTCGCCGACCGGCCGGACGGTCGTCTTGCGCTTGGCATCGCTGCCGGCCAGCGTGCGGCCGACCATGGCGCGAACGATGGTCTCGCGGGTGAAGTTGGCCGTGACGTCGGTGACGACGCGAGCACCGTCGCGCATCACCGTGATGCGGTCGGAGATCTGCAGCGCCTCTTCGAGCGCGTGGCTGATGAAGATCACCGCCACCTTGCGTTCCTTGAGCCGGCGAACGAGCGCAAAGAAGTGACGCTTCTCTTCGGGAGTGAGTGTTGCCGTCGGTTCGTCGAAGATGATGATCCGCGCCTTGAGGCGCACGGCGCGGGCGATCTCCACCATCTGCCGCTTGGCGGCGCCCAAGGTGGCCACCGTCGCCGTCGGATCGACAGTGAAGTTCAGCGATTGCAGGAACTGCTGCGCCGAGATGGCGACGCCGCGCAGCCGGTTCAGGAACTTCTCGTCGCCGAGATAGAGGTTCTGCGCCACCGTCATCGACGGTACCAGTGAGGTTTCCTGGAACACCATGGCGATGCCCTGCTTCAGCGCATCCGCCGGGCCGTCGAAAGTGACCGGCTTGCCGTCGAGCAGGATCTCGCCCGACGACGGCGGCACCACGCCGGCGATCATCTTGGTCAGCGTCGACTTGCCGGCGCCATTCTCGCCGAGAAGCGCATGCACTTCGCCCTCGGCAATATCGAAATCGACGGCGTCGACGGCGAGGTTGCCGCGATAGCTCTTGGAAAGGGCGCGCGTCTCGATCAGCGTCATGCCGCACCTGTCTCGATCTCGAGGACGGCGTTGCCGCCACGCGAGGCGGCAAACAGCACGCCGCCGATTTCAACCATGTCCTTGATGCCGTGCCGCCTGCCGTCGGCCCGGCTATGCAGGCTGGATATCGGGCGGAAGTGATCGTCGAGGCGGGCGATCAGGCCATAGGAGCGTCCCGGCGCCCAGGGCTTGCGCACACCCATGGTGACCACGCCGCCGCATTGCAGCGGTTCGAGAAAGGAGTTGCCTGAACTCATCTGCGGCGCGATCCAGAGATCGCGGGGAACCGTCGCGACCATGTCCTCGCGATAAGCGCGCTCGGTCAGCACCAGTTCGACAAGACGGTTGCGCGGCGCCATCAGCGTCAGCCAGATGCCACCGGTGGTGGCGCGTGCCAGTCGTGCCGGATAACCGGGCAGGTTGGAGAGCACCGGCTGGGGTTTTGAGCGACCGTCGCCGGTGATGCGGAGGAGCCTGTGGCGCGAAGCTTCGGACACGATCACCGACCGGTCGGGTTCGACGAGCAGGCCGGCTGGCCAGGCAAGCCCATCGGCAAGGATCCGGCCTTCCCCTTCCGCAAGGTCGAGCCGAAGCACGGCGCCGCTCGTCCCGTAGGCCATCAGGTCGCTTTGCCAGTCGTCGGCGGCGAAACGGGTCGAACCGTCGGCCACGTAGACAACGCCTTCGCCGGCCGTCGCAAGCGCGGTCGGTGCATGGATGCGGCGGCCGGCCACCTCGGTGATGATGCGTCCGTCAAAGCGACCACCCAAGAAGCGGATTTCGCCAGCAACAAGAGCAATAGCCAGACCACCGTCCGGAAAGGCCCCCAGGGCAGAAATGGTGGTTTCGAAGCGGCGAAATAGGGTCGGCGCGCCGCCCTCCAGAGGGAAGGCGAGAAGGTCGGCTCCCGAGGCGACCAGAAGCCGTCCCTCGTAAACGAGAAGAGCCTCGGGATGCGCCACTTCGGCAAAGGTCTCGGCGGTCTCAAGAAGCGTGTTGGGCCGGAAGGCACCATCCATCGGCGGGATGGTCACAGCCTTGCCGCGGAAGGGATCCAGAAGAGCGTCCCACCACATGTTCAGGCCCTCCCTTGGGGAAGGGCGATCTCGGCGACGGATGGCGTCTTGCCGTCCCAGTAGGACTTCCAACTGGTCCAGTTCGGGTCGGCGCCCGGAATCTTGAACCGGCCAATACGGTTGTTGAGGATGCCGCCGACGAACAGTTCGCCCTTGTGCTCGCGCATCGAAGTGACCATCGGGTGGTTCTTGCCGGTGAGATCGCCGAGCGTGCCGACGATGCGGCCGGTCTCGTCGAACTTGATGACACCGCCGGTGTTGATGTTGGGGAATAGCCAGTCGTCGCCCGGCAGGCGGCGCGTCATGCGCTTGCGGAAGCCGGGGTGGCGCAGCGACAAATCGAAGGTGGGCGTCCGCACCCCAAGCCAAGCCATCCAGTAGCAGCCATCGGAGGCGCGATTGATGTTGTCGGGATAGCCGGGCATGTCGGCGATCAGGCACTCCAGGGTGCCGGCTTTCGGTCCCTCGATCCAGTAGCGATGCACCGAGCAGGCCCAGCTCTCGGCGATCAGGATCGACCGGCCATCGTGAGCGAGGCAGACCCCGTTGGCATAGCGCAATCCGTCATGCACGGTCCTGGTGCGGCCGGTCTTCGGATCGTAGACCAGCAGGCGGCCGGTCGGGCGGCTCTCGATGGAGTCGAGCACCCAGTCGTGGGCGTCGTAGCGGGTTGTGGAGTCGGTGAACCAGACGCGCCCGTCCGGGCCGATGTCACAGTCATTGGGGTCGCGCAGGCGAGCGTCATCGACCACGGAAACCCAGGATCGGTTGGTCTCGGTGGAAAGCCGCGTCACCTCGCCGTCCTTGGCGATGGAATACAGACCCATGGCACCAACGCAGGTCTTGATCGAGCCATCGCTGTCCATGGCGAGACCAAGTGGGAAGCCGCCGATATGGGCGAACACTTCCGAGCGCTTGTAGTCGGGTCCGAACCAGCGAACGATCTCGCCATGGCGCGTGCCGGCATAGAGGTTGCCGTCCTCGTCGAGAATGACGTCCTCGGGCCCTTCCACCTCGCCAAGGGCAATAGGCGAGGCTTCCGACAGATGGTCATTGAGGGCGTAGGCGCCGCCGCCGTTGGGCAGAGCCGACTCGTCGCCGCTCATCCGGTGATGAACCGGAGCGACGTAGACCTCGGCCAGCACCTTGTGGCGGTTCTTCGCCCAACGGATATCGAGCACCACGGCGAAGGCCAGCATGAAGCCGAGGACCAACTGGTTGGAGCCGGTGCCGTAGCCGAGGCGGATCAGGCCGTTGGTCATGGTCAGCACGGCAATGGCACCCATCAGGCCTTTGGCGATCGAACCTCGGCCTCCGCCCAGCGAGTTGCCGCCAACCACGGCGGCGGTCAGCGCGGCAAGTTCGAGCCCGGAACCGGTGCCAGGCCCCGCGCCCGAAAGCCGGGCGGCAAACAGGAAGCCGGCAATGCCCGCGCTGAGGCCGGAGATGACATAGGTGAGGAACACCGTACGGCGCACCGGAATGCCGGCGTTGAAGGCCGAGCGGCGCGAGCCGCCGACGGCGGAAATGTGCCAGCCGAGCCGTGAGCGGCTGAGCAGCACGTGGGCCAAAAGCGCAAACGCGCCCGCAATCAGGATCGACACCGGCAGACCGACGGGCGAGCCGGTGCCGATGTAATCGAACTGATCGTTGAGGATCGGCGACATCTGAAGCTGTTTGCCCCAGGCGATGATCAGGATGTCGTAGAGCGACCTGCCCATGATCAGCGTGACCAGCGTCGTCAGGAAGGCGCGCAGGCGCAGATAGCCGATCAGCACGCCGTTGAAGGCGCCGCAAAGGCCGCCGGTGGCAATCGCCAGGACGAGAGCGAGCGATGCCGGCAGCTCCCAGAGATAGATTCCGACCACCGACATGAACACGGAGAGTGCGTAGATCGAGCCGACCGAGAGGTCGATGCCGCCACCGAGCATGACGATGGTAAGACCAATGACGACGATCAGGAACTCGCCGAGCTGGCGCGTCGTGTCCAGCAGGCTGGCGGGCGCAAAGAAGCCATTGATCGCTGTTCCGAAGATGGCGATGACGGCCGACAGCAGCAGGAAGGGCACGAGGTTATCGGCCCAGCGCTTGGTTAGAATCTCGCCGACGAGGTGGGAGGGAATCGCGTTGTAGAAAAAGCGCGACAGGCTCTCGGGTAGGCGCATGAGACTTCCACCTGATCGATCATCCGGCCGGTGCTACCGGATCGGATAGTCCGCATTCGAAACGAGGGATGGAGGCGGCCGCTGGCTCGGCCGCCTCCGCTTGACGCACGCCGCTCTCCCGGCTCGAAGAGGAAGAGCGGTCGTCTGCACCTTTACTTGGCAAGCGCAGCTTCGGCGGCCTGCACGTCCTTGAGACTCCAGCAGGTGCCGGGCTTGAGGTCGGCCTTGGTGGTGGCGGTCTCCAGCGTGTAGATCCAGCTCTTGGCCTGACCCGGCTTGAGACCGGATTGAAGCAGGAACTTCAGCAGTGCCGAGATGTCGCGCGACTGTCCCTTGACGTCGGTCATGACGACGGCGTGGAAGGTGCCGTCTTCCAGCGCCTTGCAGTCGAGCTCCTCGCCACCGCCGGTGGTGACCAGTTTGACCTTATCCTGAAGGCCGGCGTCGCGGATCGCTGCGGCGGTACCGGCGGCGGTGTTGTCCCAGAAGTCGATGATCGAGCAGACTTCCGGATGCTGCTGCAGCAGCGTCGTCGCGACGTTGCGGGCAGTGGTGACGTCCCAGTTGCTGTCCGGCGCGCCGACGATCTCGAAGTCGGGATGGTCCTTCAGCACCTTGGCGATGCCGGCATACTGGTCGAGCGACGACGAGTTGACCTGGTCGCCCTGGATGAGGCCGATCTTCTTCGACGAGCCGTCGCCGCAAGCCGCGACGGCAGCTTTGGCTTCAAGTTCGCCCAGTGTCTCCCAGTTGGAGCCGACGAAGGCGTCGGAGGCAAAGTTCGAGCGGTTGTCGACCTGGATCACGAAGATGCCGGCGTCTTGCGCGCGCTTGAACAGCTTGGAATAGGACGTGAGGTCGGGCGTGTGGACGAGGATCGCCGCCGGCTTGTCAGCCGAAGAGATCAGATCGGTGATCGCCTGGGCACCAGCCGCCGTATCCCAGTTGGGATCGCGGGTTTCCCAGACGCCGCCGAAGCCGCGCACCTCGCTGCCGATATAGTGGTTCCAGCCCTGCGCCAGGTCGAAGCCGAGCGCGAGCGGGATCAGCACCACCTTCTTGCCGGCCAGCGACTGCTGGACATAGGCCGGGCCGGGGTCGCCGGTTTCCTGGGCGAACGCGGGCAGGGTGGCGAGGCAGAGGGCGGCGGCAAGTGTCCGCGCCAGCTTTGTCTTGATCGTCATGAGTGGTTCCTTTTCAAGGGTTTCCTACCCGGTGAGTGCATCGCTTCGCCCCCCTCGAGCCAAGCGATGGCTTTCCAATTCCTGCCCGTTTTCCGGTGGTACGTCGCGTCGCGACGGCCGGAAGAGGATCATATGTCTCCTTGCTGCCCGACCTGTTCGTCGCGCGGGTTGAGGCGGCTGTCGATGACCAGGGCGACGAGCAGGATCGTAGCCTTGATCAGGTTCTGGTAGATGTTCGGCAGGTCGAGAATGGTCATGCCATTGAGCATGATGCCGATCAGCAAGGCGCCGATGACGACGTTGCGCATGCCGCCCTTGCCGCCGGAAAGGCCGATGCCACCGATCACCACCACGAGGATGACGTCATAGAGCAGCGTCGAGTTGACGACGCGGGTATTGATCGACTGCAGGCCGGCGGCGGTGATCAGGCCGGCCAGCCAGGCGATCAGCGCCGATGCCACATACTGGCCGATGATCATCGGCCGCACCGGGATGCCCATGGTGCGGGCCGCCTGATAGTTGTCGCCCATATAGTAGACGTAACGGCCGAACTTGGTGAAACGTAGCGCGACAAAGCTCAGGAAGGCGGCAGCGGCGAACATCAACACTTCGATCGGCATGTGCGCGAACCGTGCCTGTCCGAACTCCAGGATGAATGAAGCCGACGGCGGCACCGGCACGGCGTCCTGCACGATGAAACGCGAACGGACGAGGCCGAACACGAAGCTGGCGGTGGCGAGCGTGGCAAACACTGCCGGCACTTCGGCATAGGCGATCAGCAGCCCGTTGATGATGCCCACCGCCACCACACCGGCAAATACGATGGCCGTGGCGACAAGCGGCGACGTACCGGCGTTCATCATCGCAAGCTGCCAGGCGGTGGCCATGGCCATCACCGCGACCATCGAGAGGTCAATGCCCCGGCCGATCACCACGATGCCCATGCCGACGGCGAGAATGCCCAGCACCGATACCGACCGCAGGATGGCCACCAAATTGTTCGGCGCCAGGAAGCCGTCGAGAAGAACGGCATAAGCGGCGAACAATACGACGGCGAACAGGAAAACGATGCGCTCCTGGCTGAGCGTTCCGGACTTCAGAACGGACATGCCGCCAACTCTCTCTGCTGAAAACAAAGTCAGCCTAAAAGGCCGGCATAAATGCGTCCAATGCATTTTTCGGATCAAGAATGATGCGAAATGGGAATAAGAGGGGCGAATTGCGCAAGGAACGGAAAGGAGGTTCGCTGGAGGCGAATTTTTCGGAATGTCTTTGCGCGGAAAAGGCGATTGAGAGCAGTAGGTTTTTGTGGGCGACCGCGAACGGGGAGAGGCGCGAGCATCAACTCCGTTTCAATTTTGTGCACAGGTTACGGGGTGCATGCGCCCGCCGCATCAAGGCAAGATTCGCATCAGTGACGCCGAAGAAGTATTTTTACGCGCGAAAAAAATGAACTTGACGTGAGGAATGGTGACTGCAAGATTCCTCAGTTGAAAAGCGCACTTGCTCGTTCCGACTTCTGGGCGGCAATCTCATGAATGGCGCCCCGCCATGGAAGCATTTACAATGGCTGTGGTGCTCCGGTTGCGGGTGGAACGGGGATGGCAGAGTGACCACGACAATCCGAACGATGGAAGAGTTCTCCGACTACGTCGGTCTGTCGCGTCCAACCGTTTCCCGCTATTTCAACGACCCCAACTCCGTCCGGCGCCAGACGCGTGAAGCCATCGAGAAGGCGATCAAGGAATCCGGTTTTCGGCCGAACCTGTTCGCAGTGAACCTCAATCGCCGGCGCACCAACATCCTCGGCATCATCATCCCCAACTCGACCGACGTGTTCTACATGGCGCTGACGAGGCGCGTCGAGGTTCTGGCCGAGGAAGCCGGCTATCTTGCCTTCGTTCTCTCGTCCGATGGCAAGCCGAAGCTCGAGGAACGGGCGATCGAGACCTTCAAGGCAATGAACGTCGCCGGCGCCGTCATCGCGCCGCTCGGCGTGCAGTCCCATCTCGAGAAGTTGGCCCGGCTGGGTGCCAGCATCCCGCTCATCTACGTCGACTCGCAGCTCGACGCCGCCTCGGCCTTCGTCGGCACCGACAACCGTCAGAGCTTCCGTCTCATCGTCGACTATCTGTCGCGCTCGGGCGACGCGCCCTGCTATTTCGGCATGCCCTCGGTCAACCGCAATGCCGGCGAGCGTCGGGAAGCCTATCGTCTGGCGATGGAGGCCCTGAAGCTGGAGCCGCGCTACGTGGCGACGCTGCCGGACACCTCCTGGGACTTCGAGCGCTTCGGCTTCACCGAGACGTGCCGCATTCTGGCAGAGGGCGGTTTTCCCACGCGAACGGTACTCTGCGCCAACGACCGTATCGCCTTCGGCGTTCTCGCCGCCGCCTATCAGGCCGGCCTCAAGGTCGGGCGGGGCGACGATTGCGACCTGCGTATCGCCGGACACGACGACCATCCGCTGTCGCGCTACACCTGCCCGCCGCTGACCACCGTCGCGCAGAACTACAACGAAATCGGCCGCATCGCCGTGGAGTTGCTGCTGCACAAGATCAATGCCCGCTTCGATGAGGACGTCGAACCCCGGCCGAACGAGCGCGTGCTGCTCAACGCCGAGATCATGCTGCGCACGTCGGCCTGACCGGTTTCCTTCTCCGCACAAAAAAGAACCCTCCCCATGCCTGGGCATGGGGAGGGTGCGCGGCTAGCGGTCTATTTGTCAGGCTTTTGTCTGGCTGCGCAGGATAGGTTCGTTGTGCACGGTCACGCCAACGCCAGCCTTGAGCTTGTCGATGCGGGCGGCGCAGGCCGTGACGGCGGACGTGCCGGTCAGGAGATCGAAACGAATGCGGAAGCGGGCTTCTCCGCCCGGCTCCAGCGTCTTGAGCCGGCCGGCGGCCCGCTCGACCGGCAGCGGATATGGGTAGTTGGAGCCCGGCTCCAGCCCGGTCACATAGCCCTGCCTGTCGGTGTCGGTGTTCTTCCAGAGCGTGAAGGCCGGCATTTCCTCGACATGGTAGGTCACCGAGAAGCCAAGCGTTTCCGTGGCATTGATCAGTGCCACCTCGGTGCGGCCGTCGGCACCGGCCGCAAGCTCGCAGGCATAGAGCATCTCGTCGAAATCGCGCGTCGGACCGCGATAGAGGTCCCAGCTCGCGAGGTCGGGCTTGGCGGCGTCGTTGAACGGGGTGACGTGGGTGAACGGCCCGACGACGCGGGCGCCTTCCTCCAGCACCGGACGCCCGACGTTGGTGTGGTAGATCACCTCGTAGGAGTGGGCATAGTCGGCGCGGTTGACCAACCGGTCGTCGAGCGAGAACCCGGTGTCGCCTGGCACGACGGTCAATTCGGTGAAGGTCTCGAACTCGACGTTCTTGAATGCCTTCTCCTTGATGAGCCCGCACAGCGTGATGCGATGAGGCGCCTCACGCGAAATGCGCACCTCGACCTTGGAGGCCGGCGTGTTGCCGGCCCGGCCGTGCAGCGTATAGACCTTGTCGCCGTCGACCATCGGGTGGCCGGTCCACTCGTAGCCGCAGCGCACCATCAGCTCGTTGAAGCCTTCGAGCCAACCGAGGCCATTGCGCTCGCCGAGGCGGATGAACGAGGGATGCACGACCTCGTCGATCGGCGACGCCCAGCCGAAGTCGACGCCGTCGAGGCTCGCCTTCAGGATGCCCATGCCGCGCGTCGGGATGACGGTCACCGCGAGGCGTCCGGCCCGAATGGTGACGAGCGTGCTGCCCTCCTGCCGGCCGCCGTGCAGCGTCCTCTTGACGATCTCGAAAGGCGTGTCGCCCTTGAGACCGAGCTCGCCGGAGGTGACCGACCAATCGGCAACCTCAAGCCCGCCGGCCGTGTCGGTCAGCGTGAAGATGATGTCATCCATTTGCCTTGCGTCCTGTTTGGCCGCCTCAGAGGCAGGCCTTGAAGTAGTCGTCGAGCACGAGATCGACCATGGCCAGGGAGAGGCCGTGGGCGGTGGGCTCGACCCGGTCGCGCCGGACACCCTCATAGACGCCACGCAGATACTGGGAGATCAGCGTCTCGGGAATGGGCGTGGTGCCGAAGAGGGCGAGGAGGTCCTCGGCGGCCTTGGCGATTTCCGGCTCCGGCCAGTAGTAGCGGATGCGGTCCGAGTAGCTGAAGTGCCGCTGCAGACGCTGCTCGTCGGGCGTGCCGAAGTAATACTTCGCCCAGTTGTCGGGATGGGCGAGCATCACCCGCTCGAAGGTGGCGGCGAGCGTCTCCTTGCGGCGTCCGGCGTAAAGAACCTCGGCGATGTGGTCGAGGCCGTAGAGCGCTTCGCGCAGCGCGAAGGTCAGGGCCGGGCCGACCTTGAGGATGGAGAACCCGTTGTCGACGAGCGCCTTCAGCGCCTCGGGCGTCTGGTAGTCGGTGGAGTGCGCCTCGAAGACGAACCCCTTCAGTTCGGACAGCGTTGCCGAGAGAGAAGCCGCCTTGTCGACATCGAAGGCGACGACATTGTGGTTGCCGAACTCGACGCCGGGCTGCACCACCGCGCCGACGGCGCGGTCGAAGGCGTCGGCGATGCCGGCCTTGGCGAAGGCCTCGCGGTGGACGCGGATCGTCTCGCGCGCCGCCTCGGGCTTGGTGACTTCCAGTTCCTCGATCTCTTCCATGGCGCCGCCGGGGATCGGCACCTCGGTGCCGACGATGTAGACCGGCTTGACGGCGGCATCCTTGGTTGCCGCTTCGGCGACGGTGGCGAGCGCCGCCGCCCGTTCGGCGGTCAGCGCATCGGCGAGGGCCACCGGCTCACCGGCGCAGCCCATCGAGGTGTCGAGATGAAGCTTGGTGAACCCGGCCCTGGCGAAGGCGTCGATCATCACCTTGGCCTTGTCCATGGCCTCGGTGGCCGGCAGCTTCTTCCACGGGTTGGGACCAAGATGGTCGCCGCCGAGGATGACGCGGTCGAACGGGAAGCCTACCCGCTTGGCGATCGCTTCCACGAAGTTGCGGAAGTCTCGCGGCGTCATCCCGGTGTAGCCGCCATCCTGGTTGACCTGGTTGCAGGTCGCCTCGATCAGCACCGGCAGGCCGAGGCGGGCGGCATGGCGCATGGCCGCCTCGATCACCACGGGGTGGGCCGAGCAGATCGACGGAATGCCGCGCAGGCCCGACGCACGGAAGCGCCACGTGGAAATGTCGCTGAGCGGGTTGGTAGCCATGTCTTCAGCTCCTCTGTTCGGCAATCAATGCGTCGAGTTCGGCGCGGGTCGACGCGCCTTCCATCGGGCCGGAACGGGTGACCGCGCGGGCACCGGCGGCATTGGCATAGCGGAGCGCCGTCTCGGGATCGGCGCCGGCAAGCCAGAAGGTGACGAAAGTGGCGCCGAAGCAGTCGCCGGCCCCGGTGGGATCGACTTCCGTCACCCGGAATCCCGGCAGGCTGACCTCGCCGGTCGCATCGAAGTATGTGGCGCCGGCCGCGCCGCGTTTCAGAACCACCGCCTTGACGCCGCCCTTCAGAAGGTTGGCGACGGCTTCCTTCTCGCTGTCGGCCGGCGAGAACAGGAACAGTTCCTCGCCGCTCGGCAGGAACAGGTCGGTTTCGGCCAGTACGACGGCCAGCGCTTCGCGCATGCCGGGGCTGTTCAGGATCTCGGCGCGGAGGTTGGGGTCGAACGACACGGTGCCGCCCTTGGCCTTGATCGTCCGCGTCGCCTTGAGAACCGCTTCGACGACGCTCGGCGCGTAGAGCGACGAGCCCATGACATGCATGTGGGTGCAGGTCTCGACCAGAGCCGCGGCCGGCCCCTTGAGGGCGATGGTGCCGCAGGCGCTGTGGCGGATGTTGAACACGAAGTTGCGACCGCCATCCTCGCGGTAGCGCACGAAGGCGCTGCCGGTGGTGCCGAGCGGATCGACCTCGATACCCGAGACGTCCACGCCGTCGCGCTTCAGCCTCTCCAGATTGACGTGGCCGAAATCGTCTTCTCCAACCCGCGAAATGATCGCCGACGCCTGCCCGAGCTTGCCGACCTGATCGATGAAGATGGCCGGCGCGCCGGAGGGGAAGGGGCCGATCAGCTTGACCGGTTCGCGGAATCCGTTGCCGCGTTCGGTCGCGACGATTTCCACCAGCACTTCGCCGATGGTGAGAACCTTGCTCTGACCCATTACTGCTTGGCCCGCTTGGAGCGAACGTCAAGCCAGACGGCCAGCAGGATGACCATGCCCTTGACGATCAACTGATAGAAGTAGGGAACGGACAGCATGTTCATGCCGTTGTTCATGATGCCGATGATCAGCGCGCCGATGAGGGTGCCGATCATGGTGCCGACGCCGCCGGCAAGGCTGGTGCCGCCAAGGACGGCCGCCGCGATGGCGTCGAGCTCGTAGCTGGTGCCGGCGTTGGTCTGCGCTGAATAGAGGCGCGAGGACAGGAGGATGCCGGAGATCGCCGCCATGATGCCGGAGATCATGAAGATGGTGATCTTCACCCGGTCGACCTTGATGCCCGAATAGACAGCCGCTTCGCGGTTGCCGCCGGTGAGATAGGCACGGCGACCGAAGGTCGTCTTCGACAGGAGCACATGGTTGAAGACGAACAGCACCACGACGATCCAGATGATGATCGGCAGGCCGACGAAGCTCTCTGCGCCGATGGCGATCCAGGTGGGATCCTCGATCATCGCCGGTGCGCCGTTGGTCGGCAGACTGACGAGGCCGCGGAAGATGCCCATCGTCGCCACCGTCACGATGAACGATGGCAGTCCGAGCTTGGCGGTGAGCACGCCGTTGGCAAGACCCATCGCCGCGCCGGCCAGCAGCGTCAGCACCAGCGTCGGCATGAAGCCGAAGCCGGCCAGAAAGGCCTGCGCGGCGGCCATGCCGGCGACGGCGATGATCGAGCCGATGGAGAGGTCGATCTCGCCGAGCAGGATCACCCAGGTCATGCCGAAGGCCGCGATGGCGATCACCGCGATCTGCTGCAGCACGTTCATGAAGTTGGCAACCGTCATGAAGCGCGGGTTCATCACCGAGAAGATGATGCAGAGGACGACCAGGGAAACCAGGATGCCGCCATACTGCCGAAGCAGCTTGGCATAGGGCTTCTGGGCGAGGCTTACGTGTTTCTCTTCGCTCATGACGTGATACCTGTCGCGTGGGCCATGACCGTTTCGGGAGTCGCGCCGCCGGAGAGCGTGGCGCTGAGCCGGCCCTCGTGCATGACGACGAGGCGATCGCTCATCCCGAGGACTTCCGGCAGCTCGGAGGAGACCAGCAGGATCGCCGTACCCTCGGCCGCCAGCTGGCGGATGATCTTGTAGATTTCAAACTTGGCGCCGACGTCGACGCCGCGCGTCGGCTCGTCGAGGATCAGGATGCGCGGCTGGGTCAACAGCCACTTGGCGAGGACCGCCTTCTGCTGATTGCCGCCGGAAAGCGAGCCGACCGGCGTGTCGACCGACGCCGTCTTGATGGTCAGCCGTCCGACTTCGTCCAGCGCCGCCTTGCGCTCCTGCCGCTTGCGCATGAAGCCGAGCGACGCGGCGAAGCGGCCGAGCGCCGCCATGGAGATGTTCCATTCCACGCTATGGGCGAGGACGAGCCCCTCTTCCTTGCGGTTCTCGGTGACGAAGGCGATGCGACGGCCGATGGCGTCGACTGGCGACGAGATGTTTGCCGTCTCGCCATCGATGCGGATGCTGCCGGTGGCGGCCTTCATGCCGAACAACGCGTTCATCATCTCCGAACGGCCGGAGCCGATCAGGCCGAAGAAGCCGAGGATCTCGCCCTTGCGCACGTCGAAGGAGACATCCTCGAACTCGCCCGAACGGCTGAACCCCTCGACGGAGAGGACCGGCGCTTCGCTTGTCGCCGGCGCGGCGGTGAGGCGCGGCGGGTAGATCTCGTTCATCTGCCGTCCGACCATCATGGCGATCAGCTCGTCGATGGTGACGTCCTCGCGCTGCCGGGTGGCGATGAACTCGCCGTCGCGGATGACGGTGATGTCGTCGGAAAGCCGCATGATCTCTTCCATGCGGTGCGAGATGTAGATGACGGCGACGCCCTTGGCCTTGAGGCGGCCGATGATCGAGAACAGAATCTCCGTCTCGGCATCGGTGAGAGAGGAGGTCGGTTCATCGAGAATGACGAGGCGTGGATTGGGGATCGACAGCCCCTTGGCGATCTCGACGAGCTGGCGCTGGGCCATGGAGAGATTGCCGACCTTCTCGGTGACGTCGATCGGCAGGCCGAGGTCGCGGACGATCTCGGCAGCGCGGCGTTCGAGGGCCTGATCGTTGATGAAGCCGTAGACCGCGGGTTCGCGGGTCGCCAGGATGTTCTCGGCCACCGTCATGTTGTTGCAGAGGCTGAGCTCCTGGAACACGATGGTCAGGCCACGGGCCGCCGCCTGCTGCGGATTTTCCGGCTTGTAGGGGCTGCCGCAGAACTCGACCTCGCCGGTCGTGGCGTAATAGACGCCGGCCAGGATCTTCATCAGCGTCGACTTGCCGGCTCCGTTTTCGCCGAGCAGCGTATGAACGCGGCCGGCGCGCACCGTGAGGTGCATGTTCTTGAGCGCGGCGACCGGGCCGAACAGCTTGGATACGTTGTTGATCTTGAGAATGACGTCGCTGGTCGCGGCCGACATGCCCGCCTCCTTTCCGACGCGAGTGCCCTCGGCGCGACTGACGCCGGATTGGCCGTTGAGAAAGGCGCGGGACCGCCCAAAGACTGCCCCGCGCTCCTTCAGCTTATATCACTTGCGGGTGTAGACGCCCGGCTCGATCGGCTGCTCGGCAGGAACTTCCTTGCCGGCGATGACGTCGATGGCCGTGTCGACGGCCCGCTTGCCCATCTCGCCCGGGAACTGCTGGATGACGCCGACCATGACCGGGTTGGTGTCGACCGCATTGCGGGCTTCTTCCATGCCGTCGAAGCCGATCACCTTGACCTGGTTCTCGAGACCGGCCGACTTCACCGCCACGGCGGCGGCCAGCGCGGCGTCGTCGCCGAAGCCGAAGATACCCTGGATGTCGGGATTGGCCTGCAGCATGTTCTGGGCGGCGGCCAGCGCTTCGGCGCGGGTGATGCCGGTCTGCTGGGCGACGATCTCGACGTCCTTGTGCTCGCCGATGGCCTTCTTGAAGCCGTCGATGCGGTTCACCACCGACTGCACGGTCGGGTAGTCGATGATCGCGACCTTGCCCTTGTCACCGAGCTCCTTGGCCATCAGTTCGCCGGCCTTGACGCCACCGGCGTAGTTGTCGGTGCCGATGTAGGACGTGACGTCGACGCCGGTAGCCGGCACGTCGACGGTGATCACCTTGATGCCGGCCTTCTGGGCCTTCTCGATCACGGCCTTGACGCCCTTGCTGTCGACCGGCGACAGCACGATGACGTCGACGCCCTTGACGATGAAGTCCTCAACGTCGGCGAGCTGCTTGTTGAGGTCCTGATTGGCGATCGCCACCTCGAGCTTTACGTCCTTAGCGGTCGCCTCGGCCTTCATGGCGTCGGCGAGCTCGATGTAGAACGGATGCTGCTGGGTGAGCAGCGAGGCGCCGATACCGTCGGCCATGGCCGACGTGGCGAGGAAGGCGAAGGCGGAGCCGGCGAGAGCCAGGCGAGCAAGCGAACGAATGGTCATCTTGTTCCTCCCACATGGCCGCCGCTCCGACCCATCCTCGGGGTCGGGAGACATGTCGGCCGGTGTTGAACGGTTGGGCAGACAAGCCCCGCATGGCGGAACTCTGCCCGTTGGGGCCTTGAAAGGCCCGTTGACGAACGTGCTCCAACGGAGGTGCGCCCTCCGTTTCAGCGAGCCCAACACACCATGGAATCTTGTCGCATGTCAACATAGAAATTTTACGCGCGTAATAATTTCGGACACCGCAGGAGATGTTCTTTGGTTGTGGTATCGGAGATGCCCGGAGAGCCCGCCAGTCGCTCCCTGGGACGGCAAAACACGGCAGGTCAGATGCGCAAACGGCCGGCGTTCTCACGCCGACCGTTTGCGCATATCAATGGAGCTTCAAGCCCCGTTTTCCAATCATCCGATGCGGTTGGTCGTCTCCCGATCGAAGACGTGAAGGCGCGTACCGTCGAGCGCGATGTGCAGCGGTTGGCCGACTTCGGCGGCGCCGCGCTCCAGCGTGTAGATCTTGAGG
This sequence comes from Pleomorphomonas sp. T1.2MG-36, assembly GCF_950100655.1. Lineage (NCBI taxonomy): Bacteria > Pseudomonadati > Pseudomonadota > Alphaproteobacteria > Hyphomicrobiales > Pleomorphomonadaceae > Pleomorphomonas > Pleomorphomonas sp. T1.2MG-36. The sequence continues at coordinate 338,362 of NZ_CATNLY010000023.1, read as the reverse complement.
TCCTGGCCGAGCAGGCGAACGTGCACGATGGTGCCGAAACCGGTCGGCTCCACCAGATCGACGCGCGCCGCGTAGCTGTCTGCCTCCGGGCCGGCGACGACGCGCACATGCTCGGGACGGACGCCGACGGTCACCGCCTGTCCCTCGGTCAACCGGATGCCGTCGGGAATGGCGATCTTGCTGCCGTCGTCGGTCTCGATGGCGCCGGACCGGCAATGTCCTTCCACGAAGTTCATGGCCGGCGAGCCGATGAAGCCGGCGACGAACAGGTTGGCCGGGCGGTCGTAGAGATCGAGCGGGTTGCCGACCTGCTGGATGATGCCGCCATGCATGGCGACGATGCGATCGGCGAGCGTCATCGCCTCGATCTGGTCATGGGTGACGTAGACCGAGGTGGCGCCGATCGACTTGTGCAGGCGCTTGATTTCGGCGCGCATCTGCTCGCGCAGGCGGGCATCGAGATTGCTGAGCGGTTCGTCGAACAGGAAGGCCTTGGGATGGCGGACGATCGCACGGCCCATGGCAACGCGCTGGCGCTGGCCGCCGGAGAGCGCCTTCGGCCGGCGCTCCAGGAGCGGATCGAGGCCGAGCTTGCCGGCTGCGGCGCCGACCGCGTCGGCGATCCTTTCCTTGGCCGTCTTCCTGAGCTTCAGGCTGTAGCTCATGTTGTCGGCCACCGTCATGTGCGGATAGAGCGCATAGGACTGGAACACCATGGCGATGTCGCGATCCTTGGGCGCAACCTCGTTGATGCGGCGATCGTCGATGCGGATCTCGCCGGCCGTGATGTCCTCGAGCCCGGCGATCATCCTGAGCAGCGTCGACTTGCCGCAGCCGGAGGGGCCGACCAGCACGACGAACTCGCCGTCGGCGATGGAGAGGTCGATGTCATTGAGGACCGGCACGGTGCCGAAGGTCTTGGTGATCGACTGGATGGTGATGGAAGCCATGGAACGCTCCTCAGCCCTTCACCGCGCCGGCCGTCAGGCCCTGCACGAGATAGCGCTGTATCAGAAGGAAGAACAGGCAGGCCGGGATCAGTGCCAGTACGCCAGCGGCCATCATCTGCCCGAAGTCGACGGAGAACTTGGAGACGAAGGACAGGAGGCCAACCGGGAAGGTGGTTGCCTGGTTGCCGGAAATCAGCATCAGCGCGAACAGCAGTTCGCTCCATGCCGCCGTGAAGACGAAGCCGAGCGTCGCGGCGATGCCGGGCAGCGTCAGCGGCAGGATGATCTGCCGGAACGCCGTGAAACGCGTGGCGCCGTCGATCATCGCCGCGTCCTCGAGGTCCTTCGGGATGCCGTCGAAGAACGACTGCATCAGGAAGGTGGCGAAGGGCACGTTGAAGGCGACGTAGACGATGACGAGGCCGGTGAGGCTGTTGGTGAGGCCGAGCGGCGACAGCATCTTGAACATCGGCGCGATCAGCATCACCAGCGGGAACATCTGGGTCAGCAGCAACAGGCCGACGATCCAGTACTTGCCGCGGAAGACGAAGCGCGACATGGCGTAACCGGCCAGCGAGGCGACGATGGTGACGATCACCGCCGTCGCGCCCGAAACGATGGTCGAGTTCAGGAAGAAGGTCGGGAAGCTCGAGTGGGTCAGGACGAACTGGTAGTGTTCGAGGCTCGCCCGCGACGGCCAGAGCCGGATGCCCTCGGTGTAGAGCAGGCTGGTCGGCGTCACCGACACCTTGAGCAGCCAGAACAGCGGGAACAGGGCGAAGGCCACATAGGCGAGGACGGCCAGCCGATGCAGCACGGTGAGGACGATGCGCTTTCTGGTCATGTCAGTGCCTCGTCAGCATGGTTTGGCGCAAGACCACAATCAGCATCGAATAGGCGAGCAGCAGCACCAGGAGCACCAGCGCGATCGCCGAGGCGTAGCCGAAGTCGAGCCGGCGGAAGGCCTGGGTGAAGATGTAGCTCGCCACGATCTGGGTCCGGTCGGCCGGGCCGCCGTTGGTCATGACGATGATGAGATCGGCGAAGTTGGCGATCCACACGGTGCGCAGCAGGATGGAGATGGCCATGGTCGGCGCCAGGAACGGCACGGTGATCGACCGGAAGCGCTCGATCGGGCCGGCGCCGTCGATCTCGGCCGCCTCGTAGAGGTCTTTCGGAATGGCCTGAAGCGCCGCCAGCATGGTGATGGCGAAGAAAGGGATTCCCCACCAGACGTTGGCGACGATCGGTCCCCACATGGCGGTTTCCGGATCGGACAGGATGTTGTTGGGCTCCGACAGGATGCCAAGCGCATAAAGCCAGTGCGGAATGGGACCGACCACCGGGTTGAACATCCACGCCCAGTCGAGGCCGGAGAGGAAGCTCGGCACGGCCCAGGGCAGGAAGCACAGCGCCTGCGCCAGAGCCCGGCCCTTGAACGGCCGGTTGAGCAGCAGCGCCAGGATCAGGCCGAAGATGAATTGCAGAATGACCGAGCTGAAGGTCCACCAGAGCGTGTTGACCAGCGCACCGCGAAAGGCGCCGTCGCTGGCGAGCTCGCGGAAATGCTTGAGGCCGACGAAGCCGCCGCTGAACGGGTTGAGCAGACGGATATCGCGAAAGGCATAGGAAACGCCGAGCGCCAACGGCACCAGCATGATGGCGACGATCAGGATCAGCACCGGAGCCGAGTAGAGCCAGGGCTCAAGATGAGCGGCGACCTTCTGCATGGTCGTTCGGCGATCGCCGGCGGGCGGCGCCGAAGCGGAATAGGAAGTCATCGGACGGAAACTCGCAGATGTGTTCGGTCGACTTCGGGAAAAGCCGAGCACGACGGTGCGGTCGCCGACGCAGCCGAGGCGCCGGCGGGCAATACGACGTTCGGCAGCCCCTGAGGCCGCCGAACGCCGATGCGAAGGCCGTTCCTTACTTGGCCGCGAGGAACTTCTGCTGCGCCGCCGTCATGTAGTCGGCCCACTGCTTGGCGAGGTCCTCGGGCGTGATCTCGCCGAGCAACGCCTTCTGGCTAGTGTTGATCACCAGCGAGTCCTTGAAGAAGGCGAACTCCTCAAGATGGGTCGGCATCACCGTCGGCGTGACATCGGGATCGCTGAGTTCCTGGAACCAGCCCTTGAACTGGTCGCCGGCATAGAACGGATCCTTTTCGGCCGCCGTGTGGATCGGCAGCGCGCCGATGCGCTTGTTCCAGGCGATGTTGCCCTCCGGCGCTTCGAGCGTCGCAATCAGGTTCCAGGCGAGGTCCTTGTGCTCGCTGTTGGCGAACATCGACCAGCCGCCATAGCCGATGGTCGGGAAGGCCTTGCCGGCCGGTCCCTTCGGGAACGGCGCGACGCCGTAATCTTCAGGCTTCATGCGCTCGGCGATGGAGATAAGCGCGTCCGGATCCTGGTCGAGGAAGGCGCAGGTGCCGGAGTAGAAGCCGCCGACGATCTCGTTGAAGCCCCAGTTGACGCTATCCTTCGGAGCAAGACCGGACTTGTAGAGGTCGATGACGTAGCTGATGCCCTTGACCCAGCCTTCATCGGCAAACGTCGACGTGCCGTCCTGTTTGAAGAACGTGTTGTCGCCGGCCATGGTCGCGCCGAACATCACCCAGCCGTTGAGGCCGCCGGGGCCGCCACGCAGGCAGTAGCCCGACTTGCCGGGCAGCTTCGACACCTTCTCGGCTGCCGCCTTGAACTCGTCGAGCGTCTTCGGCGGCTCGGCGACGCCGGCCTCGGACAGAAGCTTCTTGTTGTAGAACATCGCCCGGAGATAGAAGCCGTAGGGCAGCATGTAGGCGGTGTTCTTCACCGTGCGGCCCATTTCAAGGGCGCGCGCCGTCAAGCCGGACGTATACTCCCACTTGGCAAGATAGGGCTCCAGGCTCTCGAGCGCGCCGTTGTTGGCGTAGAGGGCGAGCCAGGTGTCGGGCATCTCGACCACGTCGGGCGTCTCGCCGGCCGAAACCATGGTGGCGAACTTCTCGAAAGCCTGGTTCCACGGCAGGGAGATGATCTCCACCTTGGTGCCGGGGTTGGCGTCTTCGAAGGTCTTGACGATGCCCTTCAGCGTTTCGGTGCGCTCGGGGCTGGTAATCACTTCGACCAGCTTCAGCGTGGTATCGGCGAGGGCTGTGCCGGCCATGAGCAGCGTCGACAGCGACGCGATAGCCAAAATCCTGTTCATGAAAGTTCCCCTTTCCTTGGTTGCCACATGAGGGCGGGGTGCTGGAGGCCCCGCCGTGCGGTCTTCTTTGTCCGGCCGGTTCCCGGCCGATCAGGCATCGATGCCCCTGTTTTTTTGATTTGCACCGATGCCCTTGCCGGCCCCTCCAAGCCGGAAAATCGTTGAGGAGATGGATCTCCTACATGCGCGCCGCGTCGATGGCCCCGCCGAGATCGGCCCACAGCGCTTCCGCGCCTTCGAGGCCGACGTGCAGGCGCACCACGCGCGGGCTGATGCCGAAATCGACCGCCGAGTTCGGTCCGGCCGCTTGATTGTGGACGACGGTTGCCGGAACGATCAGGCTCTCGTGGCCGCCCCAACTGACGCCGAGCTTGAATAGCTTCAGTCCATCGGCAAACTTCGGAATGTCGACGCCTTCGGCGAAGGTGAAGGAGAACAGGCCCGACGTGCCGTGAAGGCCGGGCGGCAGACTGTTGCCGAGGCCGGGATGCAAGACGTTTTCGACCAGCGGATGGGCGGCGAGCTTGCGGGCAACGTGGAGCGCCGCCGCCTCATGCGCCTTCATCCGGGCCGGCAGGGTCCTGAGGCCACGGATCAAGAGCCAGGCTTCGAAGGGCGACAGCTTGCCACCGAGATAGGGATAGGTCGTCGAGCGGACCTTGCCGATCAGCGCCTTCGATCCGGTCACCACGCCGGCGACCACGTCCGAGTGGCCGCCGATATACTTGGAGGCCGAGTGAAGCACGAGATCGACGCCGAGCGACAGCGGCTGCTGGAAGACGGGCGACGCCCAGCTGTTGTCGATCGCCGTGACGACGCCGTGCTTGCGGGCGAGAGCGGCGAGGGAGGCGACATCGAGCGCGTCCATCGACCAACTGGTCGGGCTCTCGAGATAGAACAGCGCGGCGCCGGGCAATTCGCGGGCCACCGCCGCCTCGTCGCGACCGTCGACATAGACGGTGTGAACGCCATACTGCTTCAAGAGGATCTCGAACAGACGGTAGGCATCGGGGTAGACGTGGCGCACGCAGAGCAGCTTGTCGCCGGGGCGGACGAAGGTCATCACCGTCGAGGAAATCGCCGCCATGCCGGAGGCGAAGCCGATGGCATCCTCACCGCCCTCGAGCCGCGCGATCATGTCCTCGAAATGGCGGACGGTCGGGTTGAGGCCGCGCGTGTAGGTGGGCCGCGTCTTCTTGCCCATGTAGGTCTCATTCATCTCGTCGTAGGACGAGAAGGTGAACAGTGACGTCTGGGCGATCGGGGGCACCACGGCGTCGTAGGCATTCGCCTCGTCATGGGCGACGATCAGGCTGGCGCGCCTGATCGGGTCGGCTTCCTCACTCATCTGGACATGTCCTTGATGTCTTCCTCGACGATTTCGAGGATCGCGTAAGTCTTCTCGCGCGCCAGCGCGACGTTGCGGGCGACGATCGCCTCGAACAGCTCGCGATGGAACGGGAAGGACCGCCGGGCGAAATCCGGCCGGTCGAACGGTTGATCGAAGAACCCCTCGAACGTCTCGCGCATCTGCTCGAGCAGGCGGGGAAACAGCGGGTTGTGGGTGGCGTCGTAGAGTGACAGGTGAAAGGCGAGGTCCTCCCGGCCGGCGGTGCCCTTGTCGAGGTGGACGCGTTCCATCTCGACCAGCGCCGCCTCCATCAGCGGAACGTCCTCAAGGGTATGCTTCAGGGCGGCGACCGCCGATGCCTCCACCTCGATGCCGCGCCGCACTTCCAACGTCTGCAACAGCGCATCTCTCAGATGCGACATGTCCAGCGACAGCGGCATGTGGACCGTACCCGGCGTGATCGTCCGGATGAGGAAGGTCCCTGAACCGACGCGCGGTTCGGCGACGCCGAGCGCCTGCAACTGCCGGATCACCTCGCGCACGGTCGACCGGCCCACGCCAAGCGCCAGCGATAGCTCGCGCTCGGTCGGCAGCTTGTCACCCGGCTTCATGCCGGCGCGCTCGATGTGATCGGCGAGCGCACTCATGACGCTGCGGACGCGATCGACGCGAGGAATGCGCTCGAAGGAGGAAGTGTCGCCCGCCATCTGCCCGCCATTTTGACCGCCGGAGCCCATCCGGCAAATTGGTCTGACATCTGACATTAAGAGGACGGGGCAGAAGCCTGTCAAGCCGCTTGCGCTCGATCGGCGCATGGGCCAATGCATTGCCGTGGCAATCTCTCCCTCGATGGTGGCAGGCCGCCACATTGACGAATGCCGCGAGTTGAGTCTCAATCTGAACGGTCTTAGCCTGCGGGGTGACCCGAGGGCGCGGGCCGGCTCGTCACGCCCGAGTTCGCTCCATGCTGGCTTCAGCGGGATGAGCTGCCTGTCCAGGAAAGTGTTTTATGAAGACGGACGACACGGTCGTTGTTGATGCCGCCGGCGCACAGCCCGAAGACATCCGTCATGGCATGCCGGCCGGGCTCGGCACGCGCCTCAAGCTGGCGCGTCAGACGCGCGGCATGACGCTGAAGGCGCTGGCGGATGCTGCCAACTGCTCGGAAAGCCTGCTGTCGAAGATCGAGAACGGCAAGGCCTCGCCCTCCCTGCCCATGCTCCACCGGATCATCAAGGTGCTCGACAAGAACATCGGCTGGTTCTTCGAGGAGTCCCACGGCGAGGAAGGGATGATCTTCCGGGCCGGCACGCGGCCCGTGCTGACGCTCGATCCGTTGCGCCGTGGCAAGGGCATCGCGCTCGAACGGATCATTCCCTATTCGCCCGGCCATCTGTTGCAGTGCAACATTCACCACGTCGAGGTAGGTGGGGAGAGCGCCGGTCCCATCCAGCACGTCGGCGAGGAGGTCGGCTACGTCATTGCCGGCGAGGTCGAGCTGATCGTCGACGAGCGGAGTTTCCACTTGGTGGAGGGCGACGCCTTCGCCTTCAACTCCGATCTGCCGCACCATTACCGCAATGCCGGCGATCGTCGAGCCAGCATTTTCTGGGTCAACACGCCCGCGACTTTCTAGATCCGTCGATCGTCGAACTCGATCCGCATGTTGGGTGGCTGTCGGTACCTGCCGACATGGCCGGCCCGCGCGAACGCCTGCGAAATGGCCGAATTGCCGCCGAAATCGTCATTCAAGTTACTTGACACAAAATCAACAATCTTGAATCATCGCGCCGTGTCATCCGACGCCAACAAGCCCCAAAGGGGCACATAAACCAAAGGGGATTCCGAATGCGTCTTTCCAGGATTCTCGCGGGCAGCTTTCTCGCGTCCACTCTCGTAGCCGGCTTGTCGCCGGCCTCCGCCGAAACCTTCGCGCTCGTCAACATCAATCAGCAGGCGCTGTTCTTCAACCAGATCAACGACGGCGCCACGGCAGCCGCCAAGGCGGCCGGCGTCGACCTTGTCATCTTCAACGCCAACAACGTGCCGGCCGCGCAGAACGACGCCATCGAGAACTATATCACGCAAAAGGTCGACGGCATCATCTTGGTGGCCATCGACGTCAACGGCGTGAAGCCGGCCATCACCGCCGCCAAGGCCGCCGGCATCCCGGTCATCGCCATCGACGCCCAGATCCCGGATGGCGACAACGTCGCCTTCGTCGGTGTCGACAACACCAAGGCTGGCGAGGACATCGGCAAGTTCTACGCCGACTACGTCAAGGCGAGCATGGGTGGCAAGGCGACGGTCGGCGTCGTCGGCGCGCTCAACTCGTTCATTCAGAACCAGCGCCTCGACGGCTTCAAGAAGGCTGTCACGGCCAGCGGCGTCGATGTGACCTTCCTCGACACGGTCGACGGCCAGAATGTTCAGGATGTGGCGCTGTCGGCCGCCGAGAACCTGATGACCGCCAACCCGAGCATGGGCACGCTCTACGCCACCGGCGAGCCGGCGCTGATCGGCGCGGTTTCGGCCGTCACCGCCCAGGGCCATACCGACAGCGTCAAGGTGTTCGGTTGGGACCTGACCAAGCAGGCCGCGCAGGGCATCGAAGAAGGCTGGGTCGTCGCCGTCGTCCAGCAGGATCCGGCCGGCGAGGGCAAGGCCGCCGTCGACGCGCTGATGACGCTCAAGAAGGGTGGCACCGTCGACCCGATCATCAACGTTCCCGTGACCATCGTCACCAAGGACAACGTGGCCGGCTTCAAGTCGATGTTCGAGTGAGCCGAGCTCTGTGAACGGTCGGGACGTCGAGGCGATCCTCGGCGTCTCCGTGCGTCGCTGCGTCCCGTCGGCCGTCTTATCGACCTGCCGGCGGGATGCCATGCCCATGGGGTGTGCCTTGGCCGCTCCCGAGTGGATTTCAGCATGACGGACAGTTTACCCTATCGCGTGCGGATGACCGGCATCTCCAAACGCTACCATCCCATTCAGGTGCTCGACGACGTGTCGCTGACGTTGAAGCCGGGCGAAGTGCTTGGCCTGGTTGGTGACAACGGCGCCGGCAAGTCGACGCTCAGCAAGGTCCTGTCGGGCGCGATCATTCCGGATTCCGGCATCATCGAGATCGATGGCGAGCCGGTCACCTTCGCCTCGCCCGCCGATGCGCGCGTCGCTCGCGTCGAGATGGTCTATCAGGACCTCTCCCTGTGCGACACGGTGGACGTCGCCGGCAATCTGTTTCTCGGCCGCGAGCCGCGCCGCCGCATCGCCGGGCTGTCGTTCCTCGACAAGGCGCGCATGCATGCCGAAGCACGCGCTATGCTCGATCGCCTCGGCATCGTCATTGCCGACACCCGCCTCAAGGTCGAGAACCTGTCGGGCGGACAGCGGCAGTCGATCGCCATCGGTCGCGCCGCCTCCTTCGATCCGCGCGTCCTGATCATGGACGAGCCGACGGCGGCATTGGCCGTCGCGGAAGTGGAGGCCGTGCTCGACCTGATCCGCGCCGTCAGCGCCCGCGGCGTATCGGTGATCCTGATCACCCATCGCCTGCAGGACCTGTTCCTGGTCTGCGATCGCATCCAGGTCATGTACGAGGGGCGCAATGTCGCCGAACGCCACGTGTCCGAAACCAGCATCGAGGAAGTGGTCAACCTGATCGTCGGGCGCAAGTTCACCGCCCGTTCGGCCGGGGCGGCTGCAAGCACGGGAGTTCCGGCATGAGCGCCGTCAAAACGGATGCCTCCTCGCGGCTCGTCAAGGCCAGTTGGCACGAAAAGGCCATTGCCCGGGGCGGCGTCGTGTCCATCGCCCTGTTCTTCGCGGCGGTCTGCATCGTCTTCTCGCTGGCGACCGATGCCTTTCTGACCACCCCCAATCTTCTCAACATCGTGCGCCAGTCGGCCCCGTTGCTGATCGTCGCCTCGGCGATGACCTTCGTCATCACCACCGGCGGCATCGACCTGTCCGTCGGTTCGGTGCTGGCGCTGACGGCGACGCTGTCGGCCGTGCTGTTGCAATGGGGTGTGCCCTGGCCGGTCGTGGTGCTGGTGCTCCTCTGCCTCGGCGCCGCGGTGGGCGCGCTGCAGGGCTTTTTCATCGCCTACGAGGGTATCCCCGCCTTCATCGTCACCCTGGCCGGCCTGTCGGTGATCCGCGGCATCGCGCTTCTGATCACTGGCGGCTACTCCATCCCCGTCGATCCGGCGAGCGGCTTCAACATGATCGGCCGCGCCTGGTTCATGGGCATGCCGGTGCCGGCACTGATCGCCGTCGTCATGCTGGTCCTTGCCTATATTGCCTTCAACGAGACGACGTTCGGCCGCTACGTCACGGGCGTCGGCGCCAATGCCGAGGCGGTGCGGCGGGCGGGTGTCAACACGCGCCTCGTCACGCTGATGGTCTACGTGCTGACCGGTTCGGCGGCGGCGCTCGCCGGCATCATTCTCGCCTCGCGGCTCGGCTCCGGCTCGTCCAACTCCGGCCAGGGCTTCGAGCTCGATGTCATCGCCGCCGTCGTGCTGGGTGGTACGTCGCTGTTCGGCGGTCGCGGTTCGGTGGTCGGCACCGTCCTGGGCGCCCTGACCGTGGCGGTGATCGCCAACGGCCTGATCCTCGCCCACCTGTCGCCATTCCTGACGCCGATCGTGACCGGCTCGATCATCCTCATCGCCATCTGGCTGAACTTCCGCCTGTTCAAGGGCGGATCGAGGGGGCGCTGACCATGGAGCACCTGTTCGCAGGCAAAAAGGGCGAGCGTTCGCCCATCGGCGTCCGATCGGGCACGGTGATGACCGTTACCGGCCCCATTCCGGTCGAGGAGATGGGCGTCACGCTGATGCACGAGCACATCCTGCTCGACGGTGGCAAGGCGTGGCGCTGCCCTTGCGACATCGACGACGAGGGGCGCCGCGTGTCCGAGCAGCCGGTGAACATCGAGATCATCGGCGAGCTCAGAATGAACCCCTATCTCAATCGCGACAACGTCTCGTTGGACGATGCCGACGTCGCCCTGCGCGAGCTGGAGCGCTACCGGAGCTTCGGCGGCAACACGGTGGTCGACGCCACCACCATCGGGATTGGTCGCGACCCCGAGGCGCTTGCCCGCATCGCCCGCCTCTCCGGCCTCAAGATCGTCATGGGGACCGGTTTCTATCTCGAATTCAGCCATCCCGACTGGATGAAGACGATGGACGTCGAGGCCATTGCCCAGTTCATCGTCGACGACGTCGGCGGCGGTGAAACGCAGCCACCGGTAATGGCCGGCATCATCGGCGAGATTGGCGTCTCGAAGGATTTCACCGAGGCCGAACGACGTTCGCTCAGGGGCGCCGCGCGAGCCTCCGCCCGCACCGGCGTGCCGCTGACCATTCATCTGCCCGGCTGGGAGCGCCTGGCCCACGAGGTGCTCGACGTGGTGGAGTCCGAGGGGGCCGATCTCAGCCATACCGTGCTCTGCCACATGAATCCGAGCTGGAGCGACACGGCCTACCAGACCTCGCTCGCCGCCCGTGGCGCCTTCATCGAATATGACATGATCGGCATGGACTACTACTACGCCGACCAGGACGCCCAATCGCCCTCCGACGAGGACAATGCCCGCGGCATCCTGACGCTGGTCGAGAAGGGATATGCCGACCGCATCCTGATGTCGCAGGACGTCTTCCTCAAAATGATGCTGACCCGCTACGGCGGCTTCGGCTACGCTCACGTGCTGCGCCATTTCGTGCCACGCCTCAAGCGTCACGGCCTCGACGAGTCGGTGATCCGGCGCATGCTCACGGACAATCCCAAATCGGTGTTCTCCGCCTGAACGGCGGTCACAAGCCACACGGGCAAGGAAAGCAAAATGACCAAGAAAATCCTGCTGGCCGGCGAATCCTGGGTTTCTACGGCCACCCACATCAAGGGGTTCGACCAGTTCGCCACCGTCACCTATCATACCGGCGCCGACGAACTCCTGAAGGCGCTGAAGGGCGGGCCTTTCGATGTCACCTTCATGCCCTCGCACGAGGCGCAGCGCGACTTTCCGCAGAGCATGGATGCGCTATCGGCCTATGACGCGGTGGTGCTCTCCGACATCGGCGCCAACACGCTGCTGCTGCATCCCGATACCTGGATCAAGTCGCAGACCACGCCCAACCGGCTGAAGCTGATCCGCGAGTACGTTCGGAGCGGTGGCGGCCTGCTGATGTTCGGCGGTTACTACTCCTTCCAGGGCATCAACGGTGGCGCTCGCTACCGCAAGACCGCCGTCGAGGAGGTGCTGCCGGTCGCCTGCCTTCCCTATGACGACCGCGTCGAGGTGCCTGAAGGGTTTACCGCCGAGATCACCGGCAAGCCCGATCATCCGATCCTCAAGGGTATCGGCAAGGATTGGCCGGTGCTCCTCGGGTTCAACGAGGTCGAGGTCAAGCCGGGCGCCGAGGTGCTCGCGACCGTATCGTCCGAATACGGCTCCCTGCCGCTGCTCGTCACCGGCACCTACGGCAAGGGGCGCACGGTCGCCTGGACGTCCGACGTCGGGCCGCACTGGCTGTCGCCCGATTTCGTCGCCTGGAAGGGCTACAAGACGCTGTTCGAGCAGATGCTGGCCTGGGCGACCGGACGGGACTGAGCGATGGCGCTCCACGTGGTCGGCAACATCTGCGTCGACGACACCTTCTATGTCGCACGGTTGCCGCGGCCCGGCGAGACGGTGAATGCCGTCGCGACGGTCCGTGGCGTCGGCGGCAAGGGAGCCAACCAGGCGGTGGCGGCGTCGCGCGCCGGCGCCGAGGTGGTCTTCCGCGCCGCGCTCGGGGATGATGCCGATGCCATGTTCTTGCGGGCGGCGCTTGGCGCCGAACTGCCTATCGACGGGCTGGTCGTGCTCGACACGCCGACCGACAAATCGACCATTCTGGTCGACCGGACGGGCGAGAACCTGATCGTGACGGCGGCGTCCTCGGCCACGGCTTTCGATCCGACAGGGCAGCCTTCCTGGCCTGGGCGGGGAGATTACCTGCTGATGCAAGGCAACCTTCGTGCCGATGTCACCAGGGTTTGCCTTGCGAGGGCGAAAGACGGTGGCGCCACCACCATCCTAAACCCCAGTCCGCTGGGCGAGGGGCCGTTGCCGGAGGCCGACGTCGTTGTCGTCAATGCCGGCGAGGCCGAGACGATGGCCGGTTGCTCCGATCCGGCCGAGGCCGCTCGCCGCCTGTCGCGGGGCGGCACTACGTCCGTGGTCGTCACGCTCGGTGCCGCCGGGGCCATCTGTCTCGACAGGGGCACGACGGATGTCGACCGCATCGTCGCTCCGGCGGTCGCGGCCGTCGACAGCAGCGGGGCGGGCGACGTGTTTGCCGGGGTGCTGAGCGGCTGTCTCACAGGCGGAATGCCGCTCGTTGTCGCCACGACCGTCGGCGTTCGGGCGGCATCCATCGCCGTGACCCGGCGCGGAACGCTCGCCGCCTGCCCGAGCCGTTCGGAAATCAATGCCCTGCTTGCAGGGATATCGAGGGATCTTTCATGACCGAAGCCGCAAAACCGGTTGGCCAGACGGCCGGCGACGCCCTGCAGCATCTGTTCGGCCGCACCAAGGTCGTGATCGGCGTGGTCCACCTGGCGCCGTTGCCCGGCGCGCCGCGCCACGACGGCGAACCCGTCGAGGACATCTATCAGCGCGGTCTCACTGACGCTCGCGCCTATCTCGCCGGCGGTTGCGATGGCGTCATCGTCGAGAACCACGGCGACGTGCCATTTTCCAAGCCCGACGATATCGGTCCCGAGACGGCCGCCCACATGGCCGTGGTCGCCGACCGCATCCGCCGCGAGCTCGGTCGTCCCATCGGCATCAACGTGCTGGCCAACGCCGCCCTGCCGGCGCTTGCCGTGGCGAGCGCGTCCGGCGCCGGCTTCATCCGCGTCAACCAGTGGGCCAACGCCTATGTCGCCAACGAAGGCTTCATGGAAGGCGAGGCGGCGCGCGCCATGCGCTATCGCGCCCGTCTCCGGGCGAACGGCATTCGCATCTTCGCCGACGCTCACGTCAAGCATGGGGCACACGCCATCGTCGCCGACCGGCCGGTCGAGGAACTGGTGCGTGATCTCGTCTTCTTCGACGCCGACGCCGTGATCGCCACCGGCCAGCGGACCGGGCACGCCGCCGACCTCGGCTATATCCGGCTGATCAAGGAGGCGTCGCATCTGCCGACGCTGGTGGGGAGTGGCGTCACGCCGAACAACGCGCGCGACATTCTCGGCATCGTCGACGGCGTTATCGTCGCCAGCGCTCTCAAGCATGACGGGGTCTGGTGGAACACGGTCGATCCCGATCGCGTCAAGGCGTTCATGGCCGGGCTGCGCCCATGACCCTCGGCCCCACGATCGATGGCGGCCGCCTGCTCGCCCGGCTCGACGCCTTCGCGGCGATCGGCGGCACGCCGGCAGGTGGCGTCAACCGGCCGGCACTTAGTGTCGAGGACCGGGCGGCGCGGGCGCTGCTGGCCCGTCTCGGTGCGGCGCGCGGCTTTTCGGTTTTCCAGGATGCGGCCGCCAACCTGTTCCTGCGGCGCTCCGGTGCCGACAATGACCGTCCTCCCTTTATGATCGGCAGCCATCTCGACAGTCAGCCGACCGGCGGACGCTACGATGGCGCGCTCGGCACGCTCGCGGCGCTGGAAGTCTTGGAAACGCTGGAGGACAACGGCATCGTCACCGCCAGCGCGGTCGAACTGGTGGCCTGGACCAATGAGGAGGGCAGCCGCTTCTCGCCCGGCGCCTTTGGCTCGCAGGTCCATGCGACCGGCGTCTTTCCGGACGGCTGGCAAGACACGGTGGATGGCAATGGCATCCGCCTTGCCGACGAACTGGCCGCGACGCTGGCGGCTCTGCCGGAAGCGATCGAGCGGCCGCTTGGCCTTCCGGCCGCCGGCTATATCGAGTTGCACATCGAGCAAGGCCCCTTGCTCGAACGCCAGGGTGCGCTGATCGGCGTCGTCGAAGGCATCCAGGGCACGCGCTGGCTGGAGGTTGTGATCGAGGGACAGGTGGCGCACGCCGGTACGACGCCGCTTGCCGATCGCCGCGACGCCATGGCGGTGGCGGCAGCCATCATCGCCCGGTTGCAGGCAACCGTCATGCCGTCCGACTCGGACGCGCGCCTCACCGTCGGCCGCCTGACCCTTGTGCCCGGCGCCGTCAACGTCATTCCCGGCGAAGTGACGTTTTCCATCGATCTCCGCCATCCGAACGGCGGTGAAATCGATCGCCTGGAGGCCGAGATTGGCGCCCTGGCCGCCGAGACGGCCGCGAGCGGGGGCTGCCGGGTGTCCTTGCGTCGCAGCATGGACGTGGCGCCGGCCCATTTTGACGATCGGCTGACCGGCATCATCCAAAGCGTTGCGGAGAAGCGTGGCTTTCCAACGCGCCGCATGTTCTCCGGCGCCTTCCATGACGCGCTCTTCATGGCGCGTCTCGGCCCGGCGGCAATGATCTTCGTGCCCTGTCGCAATGGCCTCAGCCACAATGAGGCCGAGTATGTCGAGCCGCACCAGGCGATAGCCGGCACACAGGTCCTGTGCGACGCCACGCTCGAGGCCATGCAACTCGGCAAGCATCGATAGACCGAGCGCAGTTGGAAAGCATCGAACGCCCGTCTTGTCATGCCCTTGTCTTTTGAGACAGGGAGTCTCAACCTTTGGTCGAAGGGGTGGTTGTGCAACCTTGAAAGCACCAAAGAAGTGACTTATCTGATCGTGCATGGTCGACAAACCACAATTTGCGATGGTTCTCACGCTGTCGCCGTCGTCGGAAAGCCTTGAAGCGCTTCTTGGAACGCTCGACGCTTATCGCCGGGCGATGGAAATCCTCGACGGAACCAAAGGCGCGAATCTGGTTGCACTCCATGAAGAGGCTTACGAGGAAATCCGCTCCAGGACTGGCTTGCCCTCGCGCATGGTCACCTTGGCGCTGCGTGATCGGAGCCGGCGTAACGCCGCGGTCTCGATCGACGATATTCCCCTCGATTCCAAACTGTTTTCGCTGAAGGGCCCGGACAGCCTAAGCATCGCCACGATCAGTGGCCGGGTTGTTGTTCCCTATTCTGTGGATGGCTATCGCAATGGTTGGAGCGATTTCGCGGAGGCGCGGCTCAGCTTTGGTGAAAGGCTGATCAGCGTCCTCGTCGGAGTCCAGACCAGCCCTCAACTCCAGAAAGAGATCACGATGTCCAACGAAGGTATTCTGGCCCGTCTCGGGCGCGTCATCGCCGGTGTGGTCAACAACGCGGTCGACGCGGCGGAAAGCTCCAACCCGATCGCCGTGGCCCAGCAGGCCCTGAGGGAGATCGACAAGATTACCGACGAGGCGCGCGCCGTGCTGGGCGTCGCGATTGCGTCGGGGCATCGCCTGAAGGCCAAGGCCGAGGATCTCGATGCCGAGATCCGCGACCTCGACGAGAAGATCAAGACCGGCCTTGCCAAGGGGCGTGAGGATCTCGCTCGCGTGGCGACCGGCGTGCAGATCGACCTCGAGGCTCAGCGTAACGCCATCGACAAGGCGATCGCCGAGAATGCCAGCGAGATTGCCGAGGCCGAGGCCACGTTGCGCAGCATTGCCTCGGCTCGCTCCGACGCCAAGAAGCGCCTCGAGGATGCCGAACGCGCCGAGCGGACGGCCGTCCAGGCCGCGACGCCGTCGCAGCGCAACGATCAGCGACTTGCGGCGGCCCTCTCGGCGGTCGAGAGGGTGACCGGCGTTCCCGCCAGGCCGCCGATCCAGGGCACGGCGGAGATCGAGGAACTGGGCAAGATGCAGCGCGAGGATGCCATCGAGGCGCGTCTCAAGGTGTTTCGCGAGGGGCAGCGCTGATGGACTCGTTCATCCAGCCCGGAACGGAACTCTTCTGGGTGGCGCTTCTGGTGGTGGCCGGCCTTGGGCTTGTCGAGCTCGTGTCCCTGCTTCTGGGCGTTTCCGCTTCCGGATTGCTGGATGACGGCCTCGGCTATCACGGCCTCGGCGACCATGACGCCGGGCTGCTTGGCGCCTGGATGTCGTGGCTCAATGCGGGCGGAGTGCCGATCCTGGTTCTAGCGGTCCTGCTGCTCTCGGCTTTTGCGGTGTTGGGGTTCGCCCTTCAGGCGATGGCCTCCAGCATGCTTTCGCCGCTGCCCTCATTGGCGGCCGGTTCGGTGGCGCTGGTCTTGGCCGTTCCGGCCACGCGATGGCTCAGCCGCGGCATCGCCCGGATCATGCCGCGCGACGAGACGTCCGTCCTCAGCGAAGCCGGCTTCATCGGTCTTGTGGGCACGGTCACGATCGGACCGCTCGACCAGGGAAATCCCGGGATCGTGCGCGTGAAGGACGTACACGACAACATTCACACCCTGCGGGCCCAGGCCGCGCCGGGATACGTTATCGAGACCGGAACGCTCGTCATCGTCGTTGACGGTTCTGACGGTCTCTTTCAGGCCATTCCGGCGCCACAGGAACTCGGCGACGTGGATATCAAGAGGGGCTGACTATGGAGTTCATTTCTCTCGGCATCATCGCCGGCGTCATCGTCATGGCGGTTGCCGTCATCGGTATCATCATTTCGTCGCTCTATATCAGGTCGACGCGGGACAAGGCCTATGTGCGGACCGGCTTCGGCGGCAAGAAGGTCGTGCTCGATGGCGGCGCCATCATCCTGCCGGTCTTCCATTCGTATTCCTGGGTGTCGCTCAGCACGTTGCGGCTTGAGGTGAAGCGCGCCGAGAACGAGTCCCTGATCACCAAGGACCGCATGCGGGCCGACATAACCGCCGAGTTCTATGTCCGCGTGAAGCCGGACTTCGAAAACATCGCCCTGGCGGCGCAAACCCTCGGCGACCGCACCAACGATGCCGACGCCCTCAAGGCGCTGGTCGAGGCCAAGTTCGTCGACGGTCTGCGCTCGGTGGCCGCCACCATGACCTTGCGCGACCTGCAGGAGCAGCGCGCCGAATTCGTGAAGTCGGTGCAGGCCGCAGTCGCCCACGATCTCCAGTCGAACGGCCTGGAGCTGGAGTCGGTCTCGCTGACGAGGCTCGACCAGACTGACATCAAACATTTCAATCCCAACAACACCTTCGACGCGGAGGGCCTGACCGCCCTCACCAAGATCACCGAGGAGCGCAAGCGCGAGCGCAACCAGATCGTTCGTGACAACGAGGTCGAAA
This sequence comes from Pleomorphomonas sp. T1.2MG-36, assembly GCF_950100655.1. Classification (NCBI taxonomy): domain Bacteria; kingdom Pseudomonadati; phylum Pseudomonadota; class Alphaproteobacteria; order Hyphomicrobiales; family Pleomorphomonadaceae; genus Pleomorphomonas; species Pleomorphomonas sp. T1.2MG-36. Next base: position 320,687 of record NZ_CATNLY010000023.1, on the reverse strand, counting down.
TCGCGACCAAGGATCGTGAGGCCTCCCTGAGGCGACTGACCATCGAACGCGAGCAGCGCGACGCCGAGCTGACGCAGGAACGCGACATCGCCAACAAGACCGCCGAGACGCGGGCCGAGGCGGCCAAGGCCGAACAGCTGGCGCGTCTTGCCGAGGAGACGGCCCGTCTCGACACCGAGCGCGGCATTGCCGAGCGCGACGCCGAAGCGCGTCAGGCGCGCGAATCCGCCCGCATCGTGGCCGAGCGCGGCATTGCCGAGCGTGAGGCGGAGGCTCGCAAGGTCACCGAGACCGCGCGCATCGAAGCCGCCATTGCCGTTGCCCAGAAAACCGAGGAAGAGCAGGCCGCGCGCGCCAGGGCCGACGAGGCCAAGGCCGGCGCCATCACGGCGGAGGAGCAGGTGGTGACCGCGCGGGAGGTGGAGATCGCCGAACGCGCCAAGCGCATTGCCGTGATCGCCGCCCGCCAGGAGGCTGAGCAGGCGGCGACGGCCATCACCGTGAAGGCCGAGGCCGAGCGAGAGGCTGCGGAGAACCTTGCCGCTGCCTTGAACATCCAGGCCAACGCCGAGGCCGAGGCCGCCAAGGTTCGCGCTGCCGGCGTCATCGAGCTCGGCGAGGCCGAGGCGCGGGCGGAGCGGGCCAAGAATGAGGCCCGCAACGCGCTTGCCGCCAGCATCATCGACTTCGAGTTGGCGAAGGCAAGGGTCGAGATCATCCCGCAGGCCCTTGCCGAGGCAATGAAGCCGATCGAGAAGATCTCCGACATCAGGATCTTCAGCACCGGCGGGTTGTCCGGCGCACTCGGGGGCAGGCCCGGCGATCAGGGGGGCAACCCGATGAACGACCTGGCCGGTCAGTTGCTGAGCTTCACCGCGCAGAAGCCGATCCTGGACGAGATCCTGGCTCAGGCCGGTTTCAAGGGCGCCGACCCCACACAGGCCTTGCTCGCCGCTTCCCTTGAGGCTTCGGTCGATAAAGCCCTGAGGCCCGAGGCGGCCGCGAAGCCGAGGTCCTGAGCCGGAGCGACGGGTGTAAGCGGCCCCGTGCCGCTTGCGACTGCAATCCGGAATGAGTGACATTGCCGCGTTGAGACTGGCGATTGCCTCGGCAATCGTCAGTCTCTCGCGGAAGATCGGAGAGCCGCAAACTGGCGCTGTCGGTCATCTCCGTCATTCAGAGCGCATTCGCCCTGCTGGCCGCTGTCATGAACTTGTCATCCCCCGTCACCATGACACTATGCCGACATGAGGGGGCGAATGGCGATGACGGAGCAGGCTGCCGGTTCTGATGGAGATGTGCCGCGTGGGAGGCCGTCGGAAGTCTTCTTCGCCTTTCTCAAACTCGGCCTGACCTCCTTCGGCGGCCCGATCGCCCATCTGGGATATTTTCGGGACGAGCTGGTGGTTCGTCGGCGCTGGCTCGATGATCACGCCTATGCCGATCTGGTGGCGCTTTGCCAGTTTCTGCCCGGTCCTGCCTCCAGCCAGGTCGGCTTTGCTCTCGGCATGATGCGGGCCGGCTGGCTCGGCGCGTTCTCGGCCTTTCTGGCCTTCACCTTGCCTTCGGCCCTGATCCTGACGGCGTTCGCTCTGCTCGCCCCGGCGATCGGTGGGACGGTGGGTGGCGGCGCTCTGCACGGCCTCAAGATCGTTGCCGTCGCCATCGTGGCCCAGGCGGTGTGGGGCATGGCCAGAAATCTGTGTCCCGACCGTGGCCGCTCGGCGATCGCCGTGGCCGCTGTTGCGTTGTTGGCCTGGGTGCCGGGCAGCGGCGGCATGCTGGCGGCGATCGTCATGGGGGCGGTGGTCGGGCTGGCCTTGGGGCAGGGTGAGACCAAGCCCACCGGCGGCCGTCTTGCCGTATCGGTGTCGCGTCCTATGGCCGGCGGCGCCATCCTGTCCTTTGTCGCTTTGCTGGCCGTGCTACCATTGCTGGCCGGTCATTCGCAGACGCTCGCGGTGATCGACAGCTTCTATCGGGCAGGCGCGCTGGTGTTCGGCGGTGGCCACGTGGTGTTGCCGCTTCTCGATGCCGAAGTCGTGCGAAGCGGTTGGGTGACGCCGGACGCCTTTCTGGCCGGCTACGGTGCGGCTCAGGCCGTTCCGGGGCCGCTCTTCACCTTTGCCGCCTATCTCGGCGCGATCCTGGGGCCGGAGCCGAATGGCTTTCTCGGCGCGACCATTGCCTTGCTGGCGGTCTTTCTTCCCGGTTTTCTGGTGCTTGTCGGCGTTCTGCCGTTCTGGGACCGGTTCCGCGCCAAGCCCGTCGCCCAGTCGTTGATGCGGGGCGCCAACGCGGCCGTGGTGGGGATTCTCGGCGCGGCCCTGTATTCTCCGGTCTTCACCAGCGCGGTAACCGATCTGCGCGACTTTGCCTTGGCGACTGCGGGCTTCGTGGCTCTCATGGTCTGGAAGGCTCCGCCATGGAGCGTCGTTGCCCTGTCCGCCGTAGTGGGCATCGTGGTGGCGCTGCTTGGCTGAGACCAACGACGAGATGACGACTGCGAAGAGCTGCGCCACCGCAGGTCCCAAGTGTCGTTGCGCCAGACGTCGCCAATCATCCGATGCTTTGCCAAAGAAAACCTGAGCGTCAACATATGCAATAAACAATATGAACATGTTGAGTTCGATTAATACGGAATAAATACGCCATTAACGACTTTGATTGAAAATATACCGGCATAAATTGGAGTCGTATTTGCGACTTAGTGACTGTATCGGCCCATTATTGATGCATTTGCCTAAATAGTGGGCCGTCAACGTAGAAAAGTCGCGAGCGCGTATACACGGGACGGAGCAGTCGTATGTCCATTCGTGGAAAGTTGGCGATCGTCGTTGTCATGCTGCTTTTGCCTCTCGGGTTGATGTCCGGCTTGTTCGTGCTCCAAAGCCAGAAAGACATTGCCTTTTCCGACGCGGAACTGGCTGGAACCGGTTGGCTTCGACAGATGTGGCCGTCGGTCATTTCCTGGGCGTCGGAGCCCGATGGCGGGGACGAGACGGCACTCGGAGCCGCCAAGGCGCTGACCTCGCCGGAGTATCCGCAGTCCGTCCGTGAAGCGGCCGGACGGCTTTCGCTGTCCGGCAAAAGCCCGGCCGAAGTGGGGGCGCTGTTCCGCGATCTGGCGACGGCGGCGGGCAATGACAGCAACCTGATCCTCGATCCCGACCT